>DATIUS010000329.1:0-2749 GCA_035466655.1 Candidatus Sulfomarinibacteraceae bacterium | reverse complement strand
CCGAGCCGCAGCGCCCACCCGGAGGACGGCACCGGACTCGGCAGCCAGGCGCAGTTCGACGGCCTCGATTTCCGCCGCGGGCGCGTCCGTGGCGACCCCGAGCGTCGCGGCGAGCCGGGATGGATCCCAGCCGGGCGTGTGTGCCGTGAGCAGCCAGAACGCGTCGGGCCCGGCGACGGCCGCGCAGGCATCGAGGAGCTCGTCGATCCGCTCGTCGAACCGCCAGGTCGTCGCGGCTTCGGTTCGTCCCGCCCGCGCACCGGCCGCGCTCCTGGCAACACTCCCGGTCCGCGCACCGGCCGCGCTTCGCGCGCCACCCCCGGTCCTCGCGCCGTGGCCGTACGAGGGCGGATCCAGGATCAGTCCCGCATACCGCCTGCCGCGCCGCGCCTCGCGCCGGACGAAGGTGATCGCCTCGTCGACGATCCAGCGGATCGGCCGGTCGGCGAGGCCGGATTGCTCCGCGTTGCGGCGGGCCCACCCGACCGACGGGCGGGAGGCGTCAACGTGGACGACGCTCGCGCCGGCACGTGCCGCGACAAGCGACGCGAGGCCCGTGTAGGCGAACAGGTTCAGGACCTCGGGTGGCTGGCGGGCCGCGTCTGCGCCCCGCGCGACCCGCGACCCCACGGCCCTGGCCAGCCAGTCGGCGTTCGCCGCGTGCTCGGGAAAGAGGCCGACGGCCCCGCTCGCTGCCGGGCGGACCTCCATGGCGACCCCGGCGATCGTGACGACCTGCGGCTCGTCGGGCGGGGGCCCGCCGTCCGAGCCCCGCCAGCCGGCGCCCGCCCGGTAGAGGGTCGCAACGGACCAGCGGTCGGGTGCCCGGCGCGGCCCGGTCGCGCCCGGTGCCGGACGGTCCAGGACGAGCGCACCGAACCGCTCCAGGCGCCGGCCATCGCCGCAATCGAGGAGGGCGTAGTCGCCATGGCGGACCATGGCGTCATCATCGCCGGGACGCGCAACGGACGCCGGGTCGCCGCGTCAGGAGATCGATGTCGAAGCCCGAACCGGTCGAGGGTCTCGCCTTCCTCCGTGGACGCCTGCCGTCAGCGCGGGCCGGTCCCCTCCTGCGGTTGCTCGCCGCCGCCGGGCGGTTCGTCGGCCGGTACGTGGCGGGGCTCCGGTGGTCAGTCGAGGGCGCGGAGCACCTGCCAAACGGTGGCGGCTACATCCTCGCCTGTGCGCTCCATCGCAACTGGATCGACGCGCCGCTGCTCGTCGGGATCATGCCGCTGGAGCCACGGGTCTGGTACATCGGCAGCGGGCCGGCTGCCTTTCGGGCACGGTGGTCCGAGTGGCTGTTGCGCCTGATCGGCGGGATCCTGCCGGTATACCGGGGCGGTACCGACGTCGAGGTCCATGTCGACGCTGCGCGGGCCGTCCTCGACGGCGGCGCGATCTTCGGGATCTTCCCGGAGGGGAGCCGGCGCGGCGATCCCTTCGCCCCTGAGCCGTTCCGGCGTGGGGTCGGCCTCATCGGGCTGCGCACCGGCGCCCCGATCGTGCCGGTGGTCCTCGCCGGCACCGCCGAGCTCTACCGGGGGCGCCGGATCGCCTTCCGGGTCCTGCCGCGGACGTCGGCGCTCGAGCTGGCAGGGATCGAGACGGCCCCGGAGCCCGGCACGCCCGGCGAGCTCGTTGCCGCCAAGGCGGCAACGGCCGCCCTCCAGTCGCTCATGGCCCCGCACGTTCTGGCGCTGGCGCGTGCCTGCGATGACCCACCGTCCGCACCTCGCCGCTGGCGCTCGCTCACGAACCTGGTCCTCTGAGGGGCCCTGTCGGCCGGTCGATTTTGCAGGCTGACCGGCACACGACGTCCGGCGCTGACTGATGGTGCGCGCACGCACCGCGACAGTCCGTCTGTCACTTGACAGCGCTGCCCCGTCGGCGGTACCGCTCGCATCGATACCCGGCAGTTCACGGCATGGAGGCGAGATCGATGCGCAGAACACCCGTTCGAGCGGCCGCGGTCGCGGCGATGCTCACCGTCGCGGTGGTGCTGCCCGTGGCGGCAGGGGCCGGCGGCCGCATCCCGGTCGACTCCGTGGACGACCCGGCGAGCCCGACGGCAAACCGGATCGCCGCGGTCACGAACATCGTCGTCGCCACGAACGCTCGTCTCGAGCGGGTCATCGTCGCCTACCCGCCGAACCCGTGCGAGGGAGCCACCGAGCTCGAGTTGGCGCCGCTTTGCAGCTCGGCCGTCGCGACCCTCGCCGCGTTCAGCGCACTCGGCGAAAGCGTCAACGACGTTTGCGCCGGCAGGGCGCTCGAAGGGCCGGGTGACGTTGTCATCGCCGATGCCGACGCGTTTGCCGGGGACTCGAGTGCGACCGGCATCGCCAACCAGCTCGGTTCCATCGCAACCGTGCTCGGCAACGCCGACGATCGGCTCGGTGGGATCCAGTTGCCGAACCCCGGCCCGCCCAATGACCCTGCGATCCTCGGCGCGCTCTACACCCTTGCCGAAGCTGTACACGTTGGCGAAGCTACCGCTGCAACGTGGCTGCTAGCCGTCCCGCCGAACCCGGTCTGTCCGAGGGTGGCGGCTGGCTGAGGGCGGGTCGCGCGGTGATGCCGACCGATCTCGCCGTCGGTGCTGGCCTGGCGGTGATCGCGATGACCCGCGACGACCCACGGTGAGCGCCGCGGCGATGTTGATCCCGAGCGGCAA
This sequence comes from Candidatus Sulfomarinibacteraceae bacterium, assembly GCA_035466655.1. GTDB lineage: Bacteria > Chloroflexota > Limnocylindria > Limnocylindrales > CSP1-4 > UBA5189. The sequence continues at coordinate 72 of DATIUS010000329.1, read as the reverse complement.
CCTGGCACGCGACCATCGCCGGACCTCACGAAATGACCTCCGGTGCCGTTGGCACCGGAGGCCCTCGGCGAC
>DATIUS010000328.1:0-7807 GCA_035466655.1 Candidatus Sulfomarinibacteraceae bacterium | reverse complement strand
TCGCGGCCGGTCTGGGAGATCAGGGTCTCCAGGCGACGGCGGACCCGCTCGCCCGGTCCGTGGTCGTCGTCGGCGAGGTCGTCGACGGAGACGAACCGCGTCCCGAGGCCGTTCGCCAGGTTCGTCGGGATGGCCGGCGGTGACGAGAGATCCACGACCGGAGCCACGCGCTCGAGCAGGCCGGCAATGTCCTCGGGCGCCAGCGGCCACGTGCCGCCGATGGCGACCACGACGCCGTCCACCGGCGCGGCCCCGGTCGACCCGAACGGGACGGCTTCCCCGGTCACCTCCCGGGCGAGTTGCGCGGCCCGCTCCGCGGTGCGATTCGAGACGGCGACCGAGCATCCACGACGCAGCGCGGCGAAGACCGCCAGCCGGCCCATGCGCCCGGCGCCCACGACGAGGATCCGCCGGCCCTCGAGCGGGCCGATCTGCTTCGCGATGCGGTCGAGCGCGACGTCCGCGAGCGATCGCGGCGAGCCGTTGAGCCATCCACGCGCGATCCGCCCCGCGCGGAGGCCGGCCCCGAAGAGCCTGTCGAGGACGGGATCCAGGGCCCGCTCGGACTGCCGGTCGGCGATCGTCTCGCGGAGCTGGTGGAGGATCTGCGTCTCGCCGAGGACCGCGCTGTCGAGGCCGCACGCCACCGAGATCAGGTGGCGAGCGGCCGCGGCGTCGTCGAAGCGCTCACCCCCCGGCGGGAGGGCCGGCAGATCGCCCAAGAACGCGGCCGGCGCGACGTACAGCTCGACCCGGTGACAGGTGTGGACGATGACGTGCCCGGGCCCCTCGCCGAGCGCCCCGAGCCCCACGGCGAACGCCTCGCGCCGCGGGCTGGGAACAGATCGTGCATGGGCGACGAGCGCCAGGACGGTGCCCTGGCGCGGGTAGGCCGGCGCGGTCGGGGCGATCGCCCGCTCGAGGATCGTCACGCCGGGCCTCCGGCAGGCCGGATCGTGCGAGGCGACGCCGGACCGACCGGTGAAGCGAGGCCGGGAGCACTCGTCGCGTCGGCCGCGGCCGTCGACTCGAGGCCAGCGTGCCCCCGGATGAGCGAGATGAGGAGGCGGTCGAAGACGCGCGCAGCCGCGAGCAGCAGGTCCATCGCCTCGTCCGTGTGCAAGCGACGTCGTCGGGCGATCCGGCCGAGCTCGTGGAGGAACGGAAGCCTGAACTGCAGGAACGTGTCGGTCAGAGCGTCGAGGGCCATGCCGCGCTGGCGGGCCATCGAACCGTACTGGGCGGAGCCGGCAAGCGCCCCCGCGAGCGAACGCTCCCCGTCCTCGGGTGTCTGGGCATCCAGGAAGCCAAGCACGCCGGTCAGGATCTGCCGCCCCGGCTCGCGGTAGGACTCGCGGTCGGCCTCTCCGAGCTGGCGGACCCAGTCGCCGGGCGACGTGCTCTCGGCCAACTCGCGCCGATACTGGCGGACGACGCGCTCGGGGGTCTCCCCGAGCTCCTGGAGCCGGCGGCGCGGCTTCGCGGCGGTGGGGAGAAGGCCCAGGATGGAGCTGCGCGTGAAGCGCCGGTGTCCGCCGGGCGTCACGAACGCAGCGAGGTCGCCGGCGTCCGCCCAGCGGCGGAGGGTGGCCGGCGACACGCCGATGAGATCGCTCGCCTCCTGGATCGTCAGCCACGTCCGAGATCGACCCATCGCGTCCTTCATCCGGCGCCGTCCTCCTTCGAGTCGCTCAGAAGTCCGCAAATCCCTCAAATCGCTCGCAGTATTCCCGCCGTCCCTGTCCCTGTGACGGGCCGGTCCGAGCATGCGCGGGGGCCATTCGGCCCGATCTCCGGCGGGCCGTCCGACCGGTCGCATGGGTCTTCGGTGCGGGGATATCGACCGAGCGAGGCTCATGGTAGGTTTAGTAAGTATCACGCAGATTTGAGCGTTCCGTGGCAAGGGTGCCGCACCCGCAGGGATGTGATGAGCGACTACGTTCAGGCCCTCGCACTCGGCCTCGACGCCGCCTGGCGTCGGCTCCCGGCCGAGCACCGCGCGATGACGGCTGCATCGTTCGCGGCCGCGCTGGAGGTCGACGATGCCGTCGTCACGGAGGTCTACTCGCTGATCGGGCTCAGGCCCGGCGTCGATCTGCTCGTGTGGCGCCTCGGTCCGAGCGTCGATGCGCTCGAGGAGGCGGCCGCTCGCCTGTTGCGATCAGGCCTTGGAGCCTGGCTGACGGTCCGGCACAGCTTCCTCGGCCTCATCCGGGAGTCGCAGTACGTCACGAAGCCCACCAGCCAGGAGCAGTCCCTCTTCGCCGGAGAGCGCTCGCGCTACCTCATCGTCTATCCGTTCACGAAGTCGACGGACTGGTACCTCGCCTCGCGAGAGGCGCGCCAGGGCTCGATGAACGAGCACATGCGGGTCGGCCACAACTACCCGCAGGTGCGCCAGCTCCTGGCCTACGCATTCGGGCTCGACGACATGGACTTCCTCGTCGCCTACGAGACCGATGATCTGCCCGCGTTCTCCGCGCTCGTCCGCGACCTGCGCGCCACCGACGCCCGCCGTTCCACGGTTCGCGACACGCCGATCCTGCTCGGGATTCACCGGCCGGCGGCGGAGATCCTCGAACTGCTGGGGGCCGGGGCCGGGGCGGGTGCCGGGACCGAGGCGGTCGGGACGTCGGACGAGGTCGCCTCGGGCTGACCCATGGCCGCCCGCACGGCCGGCAGCCAGCGGATCGTCTCGAGGTCGAACGGATCCCGGAAGATCCACATGACCTCGTTGACGCCCAGCGCGGCGTAGGCCGCGATAAGCACGGCGACGTCTCCGGGTGGTCCCCCGGCACCCAGTCCGCGCTCAAGGTCGTCGGCGCCCCGCCGTTGGGCGGCGATGCCGTGCCGCTCCGCGACCGCCGCATAGGCGGTCCGTGCCGCGGCCGCCGTGTCGCGGACGACGACGTCCATGACCACCGAGCGCCGGATCTCCTCGAACGGCCGGCCGGCCTCCGCGCATCGTTCCTGGAGCCAACCGGAGACCTCGGCGATCCGCTCCGGCTCGCCGTAGCCGTTCCAGAGGTCCGCGTAACGAGCGGCGATCCGAAGGGTCTTTGTCCTGCCGGAGCCGCCGATCAAGATCGGGAGGTGTGCCTGGACCGGCCGCGGGCGGCAGATCGCGTCCCGCATCCGGTAGAAGCGGCCGTCGTGGGTCACCGTTTCGCCATCGAGCAGGTGCCGGATCAGTCCAACCGCCTCGTCCAACCGATCCAGCCGCTCGCCGAAGCCCGCGCCGAACTCGAACCCGAAGGCGTCGTGCTCCCGCTCGAACCAGCCGCCGCCGAGCCCCAGGACGAGCCGGCCGCCAGACAGGTGGTCGATGGTCGTCGCCTGCTTCGCGATCAGGCCGGGATTGCGGAAGGTGTTCGCGGCGACGAGGTGGCCGAGGGCGACCCGGGACGTGATCGTCGCCAGCCCGGCAAGCGTCGTCCAGCCCTCGAGCTTGTCGGCGCGCGGGTCGCCCTCGTCGTTGAGGAGGTGGTCGTCCACCCAGATCGAATCGAAGCCGGCGGCTTCGGCCGCCAGGGCGGCGTCACGGAGGGACGGCCAGTCCGTGCGTTGGATCCAGAACGCCGCGCCGAATCGCATCGCCGGTATGGTACGAGCGTGGCCCGTCCCCAACAGACCGATGGCACTCCGCCCGTCCCCGCCGTCCCGCCCGAGCTCCGGGCCGCGATCCTCGCCTGGTTCGATGTCGAGGGCCGACCGCTGGCGTTTCGCGAGACCGCCGACCCGTGGGCGATCCTCGTGTCCGAGGCAATGGCCCAGCAGACCCAGGCCGCGCGAGCCGCCGAGGCCTGGGGCCGCTTCCTCGCCGAGTTCCCGACGGCGGCGGCCCTCGCCGCCGCGACGCCCGCCGCCGCCCTCCGCGCGTGGCGCGGCCTCGGCTACAACCGGCGGGCGCTCTCGCTCCGGCGGGCGGCCGTGGTGATCGTGGAGGCCCACGATGGCCGCGTGCCGGACGACCTCGACGCGCTGCGTCGCCTCCCCGGCGTGGGTCCGTACACGGCGCGGGCGGTCGCGGCGCTCGCGTTCGGCCGGCGCGTCGGCGCCGTGGATACGAACGTCCGACGGGTCCTGGATCGTGCGGTCGGCGGGCACCCCGGCACGTTCACGGAGCGCGAGCTCCAGGCGGTCGCCGACGCGAGCGTGCCGGCTGACCGCCCCGGCCACTGGACGCACGCGCTCATGGACGTCGGCGCGACGTTCTGCCGTCCGCGGGCGCCCCGCTGCGAGGCGTGTCCGGCTCGCGATCGGTGCCGGGCGGCGATCGCCGGAACGGCGGAGGCGTGGGCGGTCGTGCCCGCGCTCGAGCCGAACGGACGGACGGGGGGAGCGCCGGCTCCCGACCGTGGTCCGGCGCGGGGCCGGCGGGCGACCGACGGGCATCGCCAACGGGTGGTGCCCTTCCGGTCCACGTCGCGCTGGCTCCGCGGGCGGATCCTCGATGCGCTCCGCGACGCACCGGCCGATTCCTGGGCCCGCATCGAGTCGCCGCTCGGCGAGCACGGCGCCGCGTCGATCGAGGCCGCCCTGGCAGGCCTCAGCCGCGAGGGCCTCGCCGAGCGCCACCCGACCGACTGCGCGCTGGCCAGGCTCCCGGTCGCGTAGCGCTTCAGGGGGCACGCTCCGCTACCCTTGCCGGTGCCGTGAACGCGCCCGCCCTCTCCCCGGAGCTGCCCGCCCCGTTGCCGGCGGACGATCCCGAGCTGTTCACCATGGACCTTCGCCGGATCCGACGGCGCTGGTCGGCGGCTGCGGCGCGACCGCCGATCGGGGCCGAGGCGATGGCCGGCGCCGACCTTCGGGCCCAGGCGCTCGGAATACGCGGCGACCGGCTCATGGAGCACGCCGGGACCGCGGTCGCGGCCGCCGTCCGGGCGATCGCCGAAGCCACGGGGCGGCTCAGTCGCGGGCCGGTCCTCGTCCTGTGCGGTCCCGGCAACAACGGCGGCGACGGGCTCGTCGCGGCGCGGCGCCTCGCCGCGGTGGGCATCGATGTCGTCGTCGCCCTCGTCTCGTCGGCCGCTCGCCCGTCCACGCCCGATGCGGCACGCAACTGGGATCGGCTCAACGACCAGCCGCGGGTCACCCGCGTCCTGACGCCCGTCGCGCGCGATACGGCGATCCTCGCGACGAACGTCGAGAAGGCATCGGTCGTCGTCGACGCGCTCCTCGGAACGGGCGTCCGCGGCGGGCTTCGGGAGCCGATCCGCGGTGCGGTTGAGCTGATCGGCAAAGCGCGCGCCGCGGGCATCCCGATCGTCGCCGTGGACACGCCGACGGCGGTCGACCTCTCGTCCGGTGACCCGTCTGAGCCGGTCGTCCAGGCGGACCTGACCGTGACCTTCCACCGGCCCAAGACCGGCCTGCTCACGAGGCGAGGGGCCGCGCTCGCCGGCCGGGTCCTCGTGGCGCCGATCGGCATTCCCCAGGAGGCGGATCGTGGCTGAGCGCCCCGCAGGAGCGGATCCCGCAGGCGTCCGCCCTGCCGGGGAGCCCGTCGCGGGAGAGGTTCCCGCAGGGGAGCGGTCGGAGCCGGGCCTCCGCCAGGTGCTCCTCGCCGCCGGGCTGGCGGTGGCGGCCGTGCTCGGGGCGGCCGTCCTGACGAGCCTGCTGCCGTCCGGACTCCAGGGCCTCGTCTTCCACCAGCCGCTCGCGATCGTCGTCCTCATCGCCGGGACGGCGTTCGTCCTGTGGAGCGTGGCGACGCGGCGCCCGCCCGGGGCATGACCGGGCCTCCGGCGGCGGCGGCGCTCCCAGCGGATCGATCCGCCGACCCGACCTCCTCCATCGGGCGGCGCCGTGCCGCCCTCGACGCCCTGGCGTCCGAGCGCTTCGACCTCCTCGTCGTCGGGGGCGGTGTCGTGGGCGCCGGGGTGCTGCTCGACGCCGCCAGCCGCGGGCTGCGGGCCGCCCTGGTCGAGCAGGCAGACGTCGCGGCGGGGACCTCGGGCCGGAGCTCGCGCCTCATTCACGGCGGCCTGCGCTACCTCGAGCAGCTCCATCTCGGCCTGGTCGCCGAGGCGCTGGACGAGCGCTCCCGGCTCCTCCGCCTCGCGCCGCACCTCGTCCGCCTCGAGCCGTTCCTCTTCCCGATCTACGGCCTGCCGATCGTCCACCAGGGTTTCTACGGGGCCGGCATCTTCCTGTACGACCTGCTCGGCTCGCGGCACGGCGCCGGCTTTGCCCGACACATGCGCCCGGAGGCGGCGCGGGAGTTCGCCCCCCAGCTCCGGCGCGAGGGGCTTCAGGCCGGCATCCAGTACCACGACGGGGTCGAGGACGACGCGCGGTTCACGCTCGCCGTCCTCCGCACCGCGCTCGAGACGGGACCGGGTGCCGTTGCGGCCACGCGGGTCCGGGCCGAGGCGCCGCTCCTCGACGGCGGTCGTGCGACCGGCGTGCACGCCCGCGACCTGGCCACGGGCGCCGCCTTCGACATCCGGGCCGCGCGCGTCGTCGATGCGACCGGGGTCTGGGCCGCCCACCCGGAGGAGCGGTTCGCGCCGATGGCCGGCGCCGAACGGATCGTTCCGAGCCGCGGGGCGCACATCGTCATCCGACGTGAGCGGCTCCAGGCCCGGGGCGGGATGACGCTCCGCATTCCCGGCCGGGTCGTCTTCATCATCCCGTGGCCGGACCGCTGGATCATCGGCACCACCGATCACGAGGACCCCCGGCCGCCGGCCGTGCCGACCGCGCTCGACGAGGACGTCGACGAGCTCCTCGAGGTCGTCAACCGCCGCCTCGAGATCGACCTCTCGCGAGCCGACATCCTGGCCACGTACGCGGGCCTCCGGCCGCTCGTCGGGGACGCCGGTGGGTCGACCGTCAAGGCGTCGCGCGAGCACCGAGTGACGACCGACCCGTCGGGGATCGTCCGGATCGGCGGCGGCAAGTACACGACCTACCGGATCATGGCCCGCGACACCGTGGACGCGGTGCTCGGGCGGGACGAGGCGGCCCATCGGCCATCGGCGACCGCGGAGTTGCCGCTGCTCGGGGCCGCCGCGCCCGACGACCTCGCCCGGCTGGCGACGTCGATCGCCCATGAGACGGGCCTCGGGGAGCGCGTCGCCCGCCGGCTGGTGGACCGCCACGGGACGAGGGCGGCGGCGGTCGTGGCGCTCGCGCGGGAGCTGGACCTGCTCCGCCCGCTCGCTCCCGACATCGACCATCTCGAGGCGGAGGTCGCGTGGGCCGCGCGCGACGAGCTCGCCGCCTCGCTCGACGACATCCTGAGTCGCCGGATGCGGCTCGCCCAAGAGCGCGCGGATCACGCAGCAGCAGTTGCCCCGCGCGTTGCCGAGATCCTCGGCGCGGAGCTTGGCTGGGACGCGTCGGTCCAGGCGGCTGCGGTCAGCCGATACGTCGCGTCGTCCGCCATCGAGTACGCGGTGCCGGGCCGCCCGCCCGCGGCCGGATCGGTCGCCGGTCCCGTCGGATGACCGCGCGCGATCTCGTGCTCGCGCTCGACCAGGGAACGACCTCGTCCCGGGCCGTCGCCGTCGACCACGATGGACGGCCGGTTGCGAGCGCGCAGCAGTCGTTCGAGCAGAAGTTCCCGGCGCCCGGCCACGTCGCCCACGACCCGGAGGCGATCTGGTCATCGCAGCTCGCTGTCGCCCGCGAGGTCGTGGCGGCCGTCGGCGGTCCGGAACGGATCGCGGCGATCGGGATCACGAACCAGCGCGAGACGACGATCGTCTGGGATCGCGCCACCGGCGCCCCGGTGGCCGATGCGATCGTCTGGCAGAGCCGGATCACCGCGCCGGCCTGCGAGCGGCTGCGCTCGGCC
>DATIUS010000327.1:0-9857 GCA_035466655.1 Candidatus Sulfomarinibacteraceae bacterium | reverse complement strand
CGGACGCGGATCGCGGCGTGGCGGCTGCGGGCGCTCGGCCTGAACCCAGGTGATCGGCTCCTGACCTGGGCTCCGTCCAGCCCCGAGCTCGCGGCCACCTACTTCGGGGCGATCCGGGCACGGCTCATCCTCGTCCCGATGGACCTGCGGATGTCGACCGAGGGCATCGAGGGCATCGTCGCGGCGTCGGGCGCGGTCCATCTCGCCCTTGGAACCGGGCGCGACGCCCCGGACCCCCGCGAGGTGCACCTCGACACCTTCCCGACGACGACGGTCGGTGCCCTTGTGGCCGATCCGGACGAGGCCTTCCCGGCCGACTGGGAGGCCCAGGTCGCGGGCTGGCCGCGGCCCGATCCCGGGGAGACCTGGGAGCTCATCTTCACGTCGGGCACGACCGGAACGCCGAAGGGCGTGGTCCTCGGCCACGACAACACGACCGCCTCGATCAAGAGCTTCCACAAGATCGTGCCCCCGATGGAGCACCGGATCGTCAGCATCCTGCCCCTCAGTCACAGCCTCGGGCAGTCGGTCGGACTGTTCTACGCGATGTCGGTCGGCGCGGACATCCTGTACGTCGGGAGCCGCAATCCGCGGGTGATCTTCGATGCCCTTCGCGCCCACCGGGTCACCTCGCTCATCGTGGTGCCCCAGGTCCTGGACCTGTTCTGGAGCAAGATCGAGAGCGAGCTCGAGAAGCGGCGGATGCTGGGGCTGTTCAACCGGGTCAGGCCGATCGCCCGGCACCTGCCGGTCCCGGTCCGGCGGCGCCTGTTCAGCGCCGTTCACGCGCAGCTCGGTGGCCAGTTCCGATTGTTCCTGTGCGCCGGGGCCTTCCTCCCGCCGTCGCTCCAGCAGGGCTGGGAGGACCTGGGCGTGACCGTCCTCCAGGGCTACGGCGCCACCGAGACCGGCACCGGGACGTGCACGACGCTCGACGACCACGGGCTCGGGACGGTGGGTCGGCCGGCCGACGGCGTCAGCATCCGGATCGCGGAGGACGGCGAGGTCCAGTTCAAGGGTCCCACGCTGTTCCACGGCTACTGGAACCGGCCGGACAAGACGGCCGAGGCCTTCACGGAGGACGGGTGGTACCGGACCGGGGACAGCGGCCACTTCGACGACCGCGGCCGGCTCGTCCTGTCCGGCCGGACGAGGGACATGATCGCGCTGCCCAACGGCTTCAAGGTCTACCCGGAGGACATCGAGAACGCTCTCCGCATCGCCGGGATCCGGGATTCCGTCGTCCTGGAGACGAGCCCCGGACGGATCGAGGCCATCCTGCTGGCGCCCGGGAGCCACGGGCTCCCGGTGGGCGGGGATACCCCGAAGAGCGCCCGCGCGGATCGCGCCGCTGGGCCTGATGACGCGACGGGGATGCGAACCCGGATCGAGGCGATCGTCAAGGCGGCGAACGCCAGGCTCGGCCCGAACCAGCGGATCGCCGGCTGGCGGCTCTGGCCGGACGAGGACTTCCCCCGGACCCACACCCTCAAGGTGAAGCGCGATCGCGTCCGTGCCTGGGCCGCGGTCGAGACACCGCTCCCTGTGGCGGAGACGAACGGCCAGGTCTAGGCCGGCCTAGTTCGGGATCGGCACCCCGCTGCCGACAGATTCGAGCGCCGCGGCGATCGATTCGATCCGGGCGTCCGGCGAGTTCGCTGGCGACCACGAGAAGAAGACGGCCGTCGAGCCGACGACGCGCACGACGAACCGCGTATCCGGCGGGAACTGCACCCGCCCAATGCCGCTCGCGACGTAGGCGGCCTGCTCCTGCGCGGCGGCACGGGCGACGGCAGGGCCGAGGAACTCGTAGACGACGACGAGACCGTGGTCGGGATCGTCCGGCAGCAGGACCTGCAGGACGACACGGGGCGCGGTGGCGAATTGCGGGGCCTCGGCCGGCCGGTACGGCCGCGTCGCGGGTTCCGACTGGAGGCCCCGGGCGGCGATGGCCCGTACGAGGTCCGAGCTGGTCGCGGCGGCCGAGCCCCCGGCCGGTCCGGCCGTCGCCCCTGCCGGCGGGAAGGTCGGTGCGCCCGGCGGCGTCGCGACGCCGCCCGCGAGCGCGGCGACGACCACGAGTGCCAGGACGGCCAGCCCCGCGATCGCCAGCGCCCGGCGGTTCGTGGACGGACTGGGTTCGGTCGTCGACGGCCCGGGTTCGGTCATCCCGGCGGCCACTCGAAGGCCCTGCCTCCCATGAGGTGGAAGTGGAGGTGGTCGACGGATTGGCCGCCCCACGCCCCGACGTTGGTCACCACGCGGTAGCCCCGGTCCGCGATGCCCTCGGCTCGGGCGATCTCGGCCGCGGCAGCGAAGATCCGCCCGAGGAGCTCGCCGTGCTCGACCGTCAGGTCCGCCGCGGAGGCGACGTGCGCCTTCGGCATGAGCAGGACGTGGGTGGGCGCCCGCGGCGCGATGTCCCGGATGGCGAGGATCGCATCGTCCTCGCGGACCCGGGTGGACGGAATCTCGCCGGCGACGACCCGGCAGAAGAGGCAATCCGCGACGCGATCTGGATTCATCTGGCTCACCACAGCTGCGGCTTCGCGCTCATCAGGAACCCGATCGTCCCGACGAGCCCGGCCATCACGTAGGAAACGTAGCGCTGGCGCCGCGCCCGCGCCGCCCAGACGCGGTCGTCCCGACCGGCCCGGATCCCGAGCAACGGTCGCAGGTTCGGGCGCTGGATGAAGAACGCCAGCACGAGGTTGAGCGCGTAGATCGTGAGCGCGACGAGCAGCCACGGCTGGGCGATGAGCGACGCGCCCAGCGTGGCGATGAGCGCGAGCCCGGTCAGCGCCAGCCCGATCCCGATCACGACCGTTCCGCTCGACTGCATCGTCAGCAGGACGCGGACGAGCGGGCTCCCCGAATCGACCGTCGCGCGCCGGGCGCGCAACGCGAACGGGAGGAGGATCGAGGGCAGGAAGAGGCTCACGGCGAGGCCGATGTGCACCACGAGGAGGAGGGGGACGAGCGAGCCGGGCATCGAGCGCGAATTGTACGGGCGGTCCCTCAGTCCGGCCGCCGGACGGCCAGGGCGACCCAGTCCCCCTCGACCGTCCGCTCCTCCACCGCGAGCCCGGCGCTCCGGAACGCACCGGCCACTTCGGCCTCGCGATCGGCGAAGATGCCGGACGCCAGGAGCAGGCCGCCGGGCCGGAGCTCGTCCCGGAGCGGATCGGCCAGCCGGACCAGGACGGAGGCGATGAGGTTCGCGAGGACGACGTCGAACGGCCCCGCGAGGCTGGGCAGCGAGCCGGCCCGGGCACCGATCCGCCGGGCAAGCCGGTTGCGCCGGGCATTGGCGATCGTCGCCTCGACGGCGATCGGGTCGATGTCGAGGCCGAGGATGTCCGCGGCACCGAGGCGCGCCGCGGCGATCGACAGGATCCCGGAGCCGCACCCGACGTCGAGGACGCGCGCCGCGGCGAGCTCGCCGCGATCCCCGGCGCGCTCGATTGCCGCCAGGCAGAGCCGGGTCGTGGGATGGAGCCCCGTCCCGAATGCCATCCCCGGATCGAGCGCGAGGATGACGTCCCCGGGCGACCGGCGATGGCGGCGCCACGTCGGCCGGATCACGATCCGCGCCCCGACGCGCTGGACCGGGAAATGCGCCTTCCAGGCGTCGGCCCAGTCCGCCTCGTCGACGAGGCGGGTCCGCAGTTCTCCGATCGGACGCAGCCCGAACGCCCCGAGGTGACCGAGCGCGGTCTCGGCCTCGCGGGCGGCACGCTCCGCCGACGCGGGGTCGCGGGCGGGGACATACGCACGGACGATCGCCGGTAGGGTCGGGTCGACGCGGGCTCCGAGCCCCTCGTCGACGAGCTCGAACGCGGGCTCGACGCTCGTGCCGCCCGGCGCGACCCGCCCGAGGATCTCGCTGACGGCCTCGACGGCCTCGATGTCGGCCACGACCTCGAGCTCGAGCCAGGCGGCCTTCCCGCCCGGACGCTCCCCACGAGCCTCGGTGGTGCCCGCCGATCGCGAGGTGCCCGCCGATCGCGAGGTGCCCGCCGATCGCGGGACGCCCTTCGGCCGCGAGCCCTCCGCGTCAGCCGAGCGCGTCACGGACTCGATCGAGGATCCCGCCGCCATCGGAGACGATCTCACCGGACGCCTCGGCGTAGGCATGGAGCGCCTCGCGCTCCGCCTTCGACAGCCGGGTCGGGACCGCGACGTCGACGATCACGTGGAGGTCGCCGCGCGCGCTCCGCCGGAGGTGCGGCACGCCGCGGCCACGAAGCCGGATCTGCGCTCCGGGCTGCGTCCCCGGCTTGATCTCGATCTCCTCGTCCTCGCCCTCGACCGTGGGGACGAGGATCTTCGTGCCGAGCGCCGCCTGCGCGATCCCGATCGTCGCCTCGAAGACCAGCTCCGTGCCCTCGCGCTTGAGCTGTGGGTGCGGCGTGACATGGACGGCCACGTACAGGCTGCCGGCCGGACCGCCTCGTGGCCCGACCTCGCCCTCGTTGGAGAGACGGATCTGGTGGCCCTCGTCGATCCCGGCGGGGATCGTGACCCGGAGCGTTCGCTTGCGCTCCGTGCGGCCGTCGCCGCGACAGGTCTCGCACGGCGCTTCGACGACCTTGCCGTCACCGTGGCAGCGCGGGCAGGTCGTGACGTTGACCATCTGGCCGAGCATGGTCTGGCGGACCGAGCGAACCTCGCCCCGGCCGTTGCATTGCGGGCAGGTGGACGCCTGCGTGCCGGCCTTCGCGCCGCTCCCGGCACACGTTTCGCACCGCCCGAGGACAGGGAACTCGATCTCCTTCTCGGTCCCGAGGACGGCCTCCCGGAAGGTGATCCGGAGGTCGTACCGCAGGTCGGAGCCGGCCACCGGTCGGCCCCGGCGCCCGGCCGAGGCGCCCGCCGCCCCGCCGAAGAAGGCATCGAAGATGTCGGCGAACCCACCGAACCCGGCCGCGCCCGCGTCGCCTGCCACGCCGGCGCTGCCGAACAGGTCGTAGCGCTGCCGGCGCTCCGGATCGGACAGGACCTGGTACGCCTCGTTGATCTCCTTGAAGCGGTCGTGGGCCGCGGGATCCTTGTTGACGTCCGGGTGCCACTGCTGGGCGAGCTTGCGGAACGCCTTCTTGATCTCCGCGTCGGACGCGCCGCGGGCGACGCCCAGGGTCGAGTAGTAGTCGGTCGTGGTCACCATGCAGCCGGAAGTCTATCGGCGGCGCCCGCAGGGAGTGGGTTCAGGCTCGCCCGCGGGGATCTGGTGAGCGGCGCCCACGCGCATCGAGACCCGCGCGTGGGACCGTGGTCGTGCGGCGTACCATCGCGCTCGGATGGAGACTCCCCGCCTCAGCGTCGCCCTCACCTTCGACCATGACGCGATCTCGGACAGCGTCCGGCGCGGCGATCCGCCGGTCAAGTTCTCGCACGCGGAGTTCGGGCCCCGCGTCGGCGCGCCGAGGATCCTCGAGCTCCTCCGGCGCGAGGGGATCCCGAGCACCTGGTTCGTGCCCGGACACACGCTCGTGACCTTCCCGGATTCCATCGAGGCGATCCTCGCGGGCGGCCACGAACTGGCCTGCCACGGCTGGCACCACGAGGACTTCTCGGAGCTGGCCGTCGAGGCGCAGCAAGCGATCCTCGAGCGCTCCGCGGCGGCGGTCCGCGAGGTCTCCGGCGAGACGCCGCGCGGCCATCGGGCGCCCTATTGGGCCCTCGGCCCCCAGACGCTGGAGCTGGTGGAGGCGGCCGGCTTCACCTACGACTCGTCGCTGATGTCGGGGGACTACCGGCCCTTCCGGGTCCGTCACGGCGATCGCCACTCGGTCGCCGAGGGGACGACATTCGGCCGTGAGGGCGCGCTGATCCAGGTCCCGGTCTACTGGGCGATGGACGACTGGCCGCTGTTCGAGCCAGGTCCGGGCCGCGACGGACTCGCCGCCCCGTCCCGGGTCCTCGAGATCTGGACCGGCGAGCTCCGCTACGCGTACGAGCACGCCCCCGGCGGGTTGGTGATGGTCACGATGCACCCCGAGTGCATCGGCCGGGGACACCGGATGGCGATGCTCGAGCAGTTCATCGCCGCGGCCCGGGCGCTGCCGGGCGTCGCCTTCGAGCGGTTGGACGCGTTCGTCGCACGCTGGGCGGCCGAGGCCGGCTGAGCGGCCCCACCGCGGAGGGACGCGTCTACCTCGCGGCTCGCCCCCGGCGGCGGATCTCCACGGGCCGTGCCCGATGCCCGGCTAGGATCGAGGGGCCATGAGCCCCGGCGTCGGCGGCGGCGCCAAGTCCGCAACGTCCCGTGCCCGTGCCAGCACGGCGGTGAACATCGGCGCGGTGAGCCGGCCGGTGAAGGTGTTCTGCTGGCTCGGGTGATACGAGCCGATGAGGAGGTGCTCCCCGATCGTGACCTCCGCCCCGTGCCCGAACCTCGGTCGCGGCCGCGGCACGGCCTCCCCGGCCCTGGCCAGGACTCGCAGGACGGCGTCCCACCCGAACTGGCCGAGCGCCAGGATGACCCTGACCGTGTCGAGTGCCGCCAGCTCACGGGCCAGGAACGGCGCGCACGCGTCGCGCTCCTCGATCGTGGGCCGGTTGGCCGGTGGCGCGCAGCGGACGGCCGCCGCGACCCGGACCCCCCGAAGGGTGAGCCCGTCGTCGGCACGCCGGCTCGACGGCCGATCAGCGAGCCCGACCCCGTGGAGGGCGCTCCACAGGAAGTCGCCCGACGCGTCGCCGGTGAAGACCCGGCCGGTCCGGTTGGCGCCGTGGGCGGCCGGGGCCAGGCCCACGATGAGGATCCGCGCGTCCGGATCGCCGAAACCCGGCGCCGGCCGGCCCCAGTAGGGCTCGTCGCGGAATCGCGCGACCTTCTCCCGCGCCACCGCCTCGCGCCAGGCCACGAGGCGGGGGCATCGGCGGCATTCGACGATCTCGTCGCGAAGCGCCTCGAGGGCCGCCGCGCGCGAGGCCGCCGGCTCGGAACGGGAGGCCGTCACTTCAGCAGGACCCGATCGAGCCTCCGCGAGGTGATCCACAGCCCGATCCAGCCCATGATGAGCAGGTACGCGACGTGGACCAGGAGCTCCGGCCCGACTACGCCCACCGTCAGCCCGCGAATGAGCGCGACCCCCTGGTAGAGCGGCGTCCAGGCGACGATCCCGCGGATCGCCTCCGGATAGGTCTCGATCGGGTAGAAGGTCGCGGAGAACAGGAACATCGGCAGCACGACGAGGTTGATCAGGTCGAAGTCATCGGGCGTCCGCATGAACGACGTCGCGGCCATCCCCACGGCACCGGCCGCGAACCCGAGCAGCAGGGCGGCCGGCAGGGCAAGGATTGCCAGCGGGGACGTCACGAGGCCCAGGACCGCGATGACGGCCAGGAACCCGATCGCGTACAGGCCGCCCCGGATGAGCGCCCAGGCGATCTCGCCCACGGCGACGTCGCGGACCGCGAGCGGGGTGGCCAGGATCGACTGGAAGGTCCGGTTGTAGTTCAGCTTGAAGAAGAAGTTGAACGTGGCCTCGGCCACGGCACCGTTCATCGCCCCGGTCGCGAGCAGGGCCGGTGCGACGAAGGTCGCGTACGGAATCGGCTGCCCGCCCGGCCCGGTCACGTCGCCCACGAGCCGCCCCAGCCCGAACCCGATCCCGGCAAGGTAGAGGAGCGGCTCGAAGAACCCCGAGACGATGATCGTCCAGGTCCGCCGGTAGATGAGCAGGTTCCGCTCGATGAGGAGCCAGGCGCGCGGCAGGGCCGGTCGAGACGGGGCGCGGAGGCCGGTCGCCGAGCTCATGCGGCGAGCCTCCGGCGCAAGTTGCGCTCGAAGAGCACGGCGCCACCGAGGCCGATCCCGCCCAGCACGACGATGTGCACGACCGCGGCCAGCGGGTCGGTCCCCACCGTTCCGAGGGCGAACCCTCGGGTCAGCTCGACGCCGTGCCAGAGCGGCGACAGCCACGCGATCGGCTGGAGTGCGCCGGGCAGGCTCGAGATCGGGAAGAACGTCCCCGAGAAGAGGTAGAGCGGGGTGATCAGCCAGCGGAAGATCGCGGAGAACGAATCCGGCGTCCGCTGTGTCGCCATGTAGGCGCCCATCGG
Organism: Candidatus Sulfomarinibacteraceae bacterium; assembly: GCA_035466655.1. Taxonomy (GTDB): domain Bacteria; phylum Chloroflexota; class Limnocylindria; order Limnocylindrales; family CSP1-4; genus UBA5189. The sequence goes on along the minus strand of DATIUS010000327.1, from coordinate 1,787 downwards.
TCCGGCAAAGGCCAGGCCGGTGAGGACTGCCGTCGGGATCGCGAACACCGCGAGCGGCGAGGTCAGCGCCCCGAAGGCCGCGGCGACCGCCACGAAGATCGCGGCCACGAGCGCCAGCCGGAAGGCGATCCACAGGAGGTTCCCGAGGGCGACCGCGCGCGGGGAGATCGGGGTCGCGTGCATGGCGTGGAAGACCCGGCGCCAGACCAGGCCGTGCATCACCGGGAAGGTCGCCTCGAAGATCGCGTTCTGCATCACCGTCCCGGCAAGGAGGCCGGGGGCGAGGAACTGGAGGTACGTCACGCCGCCGAAGGCGTCCGGGTTCTCGGCGTTCACGTAGCTGCCGAGCCCGACCCCCATCGCCAGGAGGAAGAGCACCGGGTTCACGAACGAACCGAAGAGCGAGCCGCGGAAGACGCGCCGGTACTGGTAGGCGCGATGCTCGAAGACGCGGCCGGCGGCGGCAACGTCCGACGGGGCGTCCGGTCGCGCGGCCCCTGTCGCGATCCGCCGCGGCAGGGCCATCAGTCGACGAGCGAGCGGCCGGTCAGCCGCAGGAAGACATCCTCGAGGCTGGACCGCCGGACGAGGACCGTCTCCGGACGGAGTCCCCGGTCGTGGACCGCGACCGCCACCGCCTCGCCGTCCTCCGCGTAGAGGAGGACCCGGTCGGGCAGGTGCTCGACCCGCTCGGCCAGTCCGTCGAGCCGGCCGACGAGCGTCTCCCCGACGCCGACCGGAAACCGGAGCTCGGCAACCTCGCGGGAGCTGTACCGCTCGATGAGCGCCCGCGGCGAACCCTCGGCGACGATCCTCGCCTTGTCCATGACGACGAGCCGGTCGCACAGCTGCTCGGCCTCGTCCATGTAGTGGGTCGTCAGGACGAGCGTGACGCCGCGCTGCTTGAGCCGGTAGAGGCGGTCCCAGAGGAGGTGCCGGGCCTGCGGGTCGAGACCGGTCGTCGGCTCGTCGAGGAGCAGGACCTCGGGCTCGTTGATGAGCGCCCGGGCGATCGTCAAACGGCGGCGCATCCCGCCGCTCAGCGGCTCGACCGTGCTGTTGGAGCGCTCGGTCAGCTGGGCGAACTCGAGCAGCTCGTCCGCGCGACGGCCGCACTCGGCGCGGGAGAGGCCGAAGTAGCGCCCGTAGATGAGGAGGTTCTCGCGGACCGACAGCTGGTCGTCCAGGGTGTCCTGCTGGGGCACGACGCCCAGGCGGCCGCGGATCTCTGGGCCCTGCGTCGCGGGATCGAGGCCGAGGATCCGGAGCGTGCCGCCGCTCGCCGGCGACGTGCACCCGATCATCCGCATCGTCGAGGTCTTGCCGGCACCATTCGGGCCGAGGAACCCGAACGCCTCGCCCGGCGCCACGTCGAAATCGATCGCGTCGACGGCCGTGAACGAGCCGAAGCGCTTCGTCAGCCCGCGGGCGTGGATGAGCGACGCGCTGGTGGGAGGCGCCGGGGACGCGGCCGCGGGCTCGGTGGACATGAGCGCCGAATCCTACCGCGCCGGGCGACTCGCGCGGTGATCGACAGGCAGGGCTGACGGTGTCGCGGACCCGACGGGTCACGGGCACGCGAGAGACGAGGTGCCCCCGACTTCGGGCCGGACGGCCCTCGGGAGGCGCCGCGCGGACGACCTAGGCTGAACAGTCCCCGAGTTCTCCCGACACCTGGGAGCTCCATCGCCGAGTAGCAGTCGGCGCCGTCACCCCATGCTTGTCGTGTTCGAAGCGATGAGCAGGAGGGTCGGCGCCGTGGTCGATGATGACGTCCTCTTCAAGTT
>DATIUS010000326.1:0-11167 GCA_035466655.1 Candidatus Sulfomarinibacteraceae bacterium | reverse complement strand
GGTCGCGACCGGCAGGCTGTTCGTGACGACAACCAGGCGCGTCCAGCCGTGGAGCAGACGGGCGACTCCGAGGACCGTGCTGCCGCTGTCCAGGTAGATCGTGTCGTCGGGTCCCAGCAGCTCGACGGCGCGCGCCGCGATCCGCTGCTTCTCGGCGGCCGCGGCCGTGGCCTTGACATCGAAGTGGGGCTCATCCGGCCGCTGGTCAACGGTCACCGCGCCACCGTGGACTCGCCGCAGCCTGCCGGCCCCGGCGATGACATTGAGGTCACGGCGCACCGTCGCCAGTGACACCCCAAGCGCGGAGCTCAACTCCTCGAGCCGTACCGCACCCCGCGATTCCACGATGAGCGCCAAACGCTGCCTGCGGCGGGCGGCCAGATCGTGGGTGGGTGCGCGCTCATCGACTTCTCGCACGCTCTGCTGCATTTCGTGCACATTCTATCAGTATCTATCTTCCAGGATCAAGCATGGCGTCGGGGTCCGCAGCTGTGGCCGTGAAGGATCGATGATCGACGAGCGCAGTGGCGGTAGACTCTGACGACGCCCGAAGGACCCGAGGAGCCCGCGTGACCGACGACCGTGCCATCTCGCGCAGCGTTCTCGCCGACCAGGTCAAGGACCGCCTGCTGCAGGACATCCTGTCCGGTCGGTATCCGTCCCACTCGCGCATCGTCGAGACGCGGGTCGCCCGTGAGCTTGGGACGAGCCAGGCCCCGGTTCGAGAGGCGTTGCGCGGCCTCGAAGCGCTTGGCGTGGTCGAGATCCTGCCGTTCCGGGGCGCCCGGGTTCGTCGCCCGTCCAAGGGTGAGCTCCTCGAGGCGTATGCCGTTCGCGCGGCGCTCGAGGCCCTTGGGGCGCGCCTTGGCGTACCGCGAATGACGGACGCAGACCTGGCCGAGATCGAGGCGCTTCACGACGCGATGCAGCTGGCCGCCGATGAGGGAGACCGTCACGAGGTCGCCGTGGCGGACGCGAAGTTCCACGCTCGGCTGATCCGGCTGGCCGGCAATGCGGCGCTGGAACGGGTCTGGCGGTCCCTCGAGCCGTATTCGAGAACGTACATCACGCTCATTGCGCCCGGAGCGGATACGCACTGGACGGCCGGGCTCCACCCGAGCATCGTCGCGGCGCTCCGGACGCGAGATCCGGAGGCCGTTGTCGCGGCCCTCGTGCGGCACTTCGACGAGGCGAGCGCGCACCTTGCCGGCTCCTGGCAGGATCCCCCGGCGGAACCCGCATTACCGGCGGCTCGCCCGGCGCGGCTGGGACACTGACCCCGGCCTCAGCTCGGGCGCACGACCGCCCGTACCTGGTTGGCGACGCACGTTGCCGAGAGCCCGTAGATGTCGAGCAGCGCGTCGTTCGGGCCGGACTGGACGTAGACGTCCCGCAGGCCGATCCGGCTCACGACCGTCGGGCGATGCTCGGACAGGGTCTCCGCCACGGCACCGCCGAGACCGCCGATGATCGTGTGCTCCTCGACCGTGACGACGCGACCGGTCCGCTCGGCACCGGCCACGATCGCCTCGACGTCGAGCGGCTTGAGCGTCGGCACGTGGATCACGTGGGCGTCGATGCCCTCGGCGGCCAGCAGCTCGGCGGCGTCGACGGTACGCGGGGTCTGCGCCCCGGTGCTGAAGATCGTCACGTCGCCGCCGGGCCGGACGACTTCGGCCTTGCCGAACGTGAAGCGATGGTCGTCGCCGAACAGGCGCTGGGTTGCGTCCCGCACCAGGCGCACATAGCACGGGCCGCCGTAGGCAGCCGCCCAGCGCAGGACTTCGCGCGCCTCGACGTCGTCCGCCGGTGAGACGGTGACCATCCCGGGCATCGCCCGCATGATCGAGATGTCGTCCACGATGATGTGGCTCATCCCCGTCTGGCCCGTGAACAGCCCGGCGTAGCCGGCGGTGATCTTGACGTTGAGGCCGGTCTGGGCGATGAGGACCCTGACCTGGTCGAGCGGGCGGACGACCGCGAACGAGACGAACGTGCTGATGAACGGGATCAGGCCCGTGGTCGCGAGTCCCGCGGCGACGCCGAGCATGTTCTGCTCGGCGATCCCCATCTGGAGGTACTTGTCAGGGTGGGCCTTCTCGAAGATATCGGCTCGCGTGGAGCTGCCAAGATCGCCATCGAGCATGACGATTCGGGGGTCAGCGCTCGCCAGCTCCGCGACAGTCTCCCCGAAGATCTCGCGCATCGGCCTGCCCATCGGCAGCGTCATCGCGACACCCCCTGGGCCTCGGGCGCGGGCTCACCGAGTTCGGCCATGGCCTGGGTGAACTCCTCCGGCTTGATCGCCCGGGTATGCCAGAAGTAGTGACCCTCCATGAACGAAACGCCCTTGCCCTTGACGGTGTAGGCGATGACGACGACGGGCCGGCCGTCACCCTGCTCGGCAGCCGCGAGGACTCTCGCCACCTCTGCCACGTCGTGCCCGTCGACTTCCAGGACCCGCCAGCCGAAGGCCGACCACTTGGCGACGAGCTCGCCCGGCACCTGTGGCGGTGTCCGCCCGTCCGGTCCGTCCCCCGGCCAGCCGTACTGCTGGAGCCGGTTGTGGTCGACGATGGCAACGAGGTTGTCGAGCCGATATCGGGCCGCGGCCATGGCTGCCTCCCAGACCTCGCCCTCCTGGCACTCGCCGTCACCGAGCATCACGTACGTCCGGCACGACCGGCCGGTCATTCTGGTGCCGAGGGCAATGCCCATGCCCGCCGAGAGGCCCATGCCGAGCGAGCCGGTCGACATGTCGAGGCAGGGCAGGCGCGTCATGTCAGGGTGGCCCTGGAGTCTCGAGTGCGCCGCGTCGAACGTCTGCAGTTCGTCGACCGGGAAGTACCCGCGGAGGGCCATCGCGGCGTAGAGGGCGATCGACGAATGGCCCTTCGAGAGGATGAACCGGTCCCGGTCCGGCCATGCCGGCTCCTCCGGACGGATCCGCAGGACGCGGAAGTAGAGGACCGCGAGGATGTCGGCCGCCGAGAGCGGCCCCCCGATATGGCCGGCCCGGGCGTGGTTGACGGCCCGGATGACCTCGACTCGGATCCGCCGCCCGACCTCGCGGAGCCGCGCGACCTCCGCCGCGTCGAGTTCGGCGAGCATCGGGGTGCTCATGAGACCGGCTTCGTCTCGTACGAGCCGGACGCCACCGGGGGCGAGAAGACGCAGATCAGCTCGAGAGAATCCGGTCCGTCGGCCTCCGTGGCATGGTGCGTCCCCGGCGACACGTGGACGACGACGCCCGGCTCCATCTCGGCGGTCCCGTCGGGCGTGACGATCCGGCCCCGGCCCGAGGCGCAGTAGATCGTCTCCTCTTCGGCCGGGTGGACGTGTCCGGCGGGCCGGCTCCCGGGCGGGAAGACCGAAACGCCCATGGAGACATGGACGGCCGCGCTGTTGTAGGGGCCGAAGTACGAATGCCAGGTGCGGCCGGGCAGGGGGACGACCTCGGCCTCGGAGCGCGCCACGCGCTTGATCATCGGATACCTCAGCGTGCGGCCGCCGGTGGCGGCCAACGAGATTGACGATCAGCTACAGACGGTAGATGTCCGCGCGGCCATCGTCTGGGATGGTGCGCAGCGGGAGGAGGAGGGTCCTCCGCCGGATGGCGCAAGGACCCTCCAATACCGTTGTCAGATGGTCGCTCAGTCGCTACCACTCACACTTGTTGGGCGGGTTGGGGGTGTCGCACTTCGCCTCGGTCTTGATCTCGTCGAGGATCTCGAGCCACCTCTGGGCATCGAGGAGGACGGCCTCGCCGGCCTTCCCATCCGTGCCGAACGGCGTGTAGGACGGGTTGACGGCGTTGACGCCACCCTCGCTGTACGTGCCGGGGCCGGTGATGCCCTCGTAGTCGACATCGGTGCCCGCCCTGATCAGGGCCACGCAGTCGGCGTACGTGTAGCACACCTCGCCAGGCGCTTCGCCGACGGCGTGCATCGCCGGAGCCCAGTCACTCGCCTTGTACGAACCCCCCGCCTCGACGGCCAGCGCCGTCTGGATCAGGACGTCATAGGTCGAGAAGTGATACTGGTCTGACGCGGGACCGAACTTGTCGCCGTATCCGGCCGTGCCTTCCCACAGCTTGCTGTAGAAGTCCCACGCCGGCGTTGCGGTATTGGGCGAGAACGCCGCGTACCCGATCCCCTTCTGCGAGGCGATGGGCCCGGTGCCAAGCGTCCCGATGAACTCCTGCTGGATCCACCCGGTCTCACCGATCCAGTTGAGCGACAGGCCGGCCTCGGCCGCCTGCTTGATCAGCGTGGCGGACTCGACCGATCCCGCCTGGACGATGACGGCGTCCGGCGCCAGGTCGGCGATCCTCTGGGCCTCGGCACGGTAGGAGGGCTGCTCCTTCGGACTGTCGATGCGATCGAGGACCTCGAGCCCAAGCGCCTTGGCAGCGGCCTCGGCCGCGTTCGCCGCCAGCTGGAAGCCTTCGACGTCCGTGGCGAAGATCACGACCCTCTTGGCACCGATCGACTCCGCATACAGGCTCCCGGACGTCCCGAGCGCCTCATCGAGGCCCTGGGCCCGGAAGATCGGCTCCGCGGCCTTGCCCCCGAGGTTGCCCGGGATCGCCCCGCCGTGGACCGACGGCCCGAGCGGTGAATCGTTCTCCTGCCACCACTCCATCATGAAGTCGCGGTAGTTCCGATAGCCGTGCGCGATGCTCACCACGATCTCAGCGCCGTGCTGCTCGAGGCAGGTGCGGGCGGCCTGGGCCTCACCGACCGTCCCGAGGTCCTCGTGGTAGGTCTCCCACGTCCGGCCGAGCGGCGGGTCGAGGTTGATCACCTCCTTGATCGGGAAGACGACGTCCGCCGTGAGCGACTCTCCGTACGGCCCGAACTCGCCGGTGTAGTAGGCGAGCTCGCAGACCGCGACCGGCTCGGCCGCGACGGACGGCTCCGGTGTGGCCTCGGCACCCGGGGTGGGCGTGGCTTCGGCCGTTGCCTCGGGCGCCGTCGTGGCGCCACCGCCACATGCGGCGGCGAACAGGGTGAGCACCATGATCGCGACCATGGTGCGGCCTGGCCTGACGCTGCGAATTCTCATTGCCGTTCTCCTCCTGTACGGACTCCGAAGCGCTGGGTGATCAGATCCGGTATCCCTCCTTGAGCTGCGTGGTCGTCAGCTCGGCCGCGTTCATCACGGCGAACGCCTGGCCGAGGCTCAGCACCATCACCCGGTCGGCGACCTGGAGCGCCTTCGTCGCGTTCTGCTCCGCGAGGACGATGGCGACGCCCCTGGTCTCGTGGATCAGCCTGATCCGGTCGAAGAACATGTCGACGTAGAGCGGGGCGAGACCGGCCGTGGGCTCATCGAGGAGCAGGAGCCTGGGGTCCTGCATCAGGGCTCGCCCACAGGCGACCATGCGCGATTCGCCACCGCTCAGGGTCCCGGCCTTCTGGGCCCCGCGGTCCCGCAGATCCGGGAACAGCTCGAACACCTCGGCCATTCGTTCGTCACGCGAGCGTTCGCCGATCATTGCCCCCACGCTGAGGTTCTCGAGGACGGTCAGGTCGGAGAACGTGCCGCGCTCCTGGGGCACGTAGGCGATTCCCCGGCCGGCGGTCTCGAACGGCGGCAGCGTGGACACGATCTCGCCGTTGAACCGGATCGTCCCCGACATGAGGGGGACGAGGCGCGCCAGCGTCGCCAGCAGCGTCGTCTTCCCCGCCCCGTTGGCGCCCAGCACGGCGAAGATCTCGTTGCCAACGGTGAAATCGAGCCCCTTGAGGACGGTGACCCCGTGATACCCGCTGCGCAGGCCCTCGACCTCGAGGCTGACGCCGACGCCCCCGGCCATCTCAGACATGACCCTCTCCGAGGTACTTCTCGACGACGGTCGCGTTCTCGCGAATGGATTGCGGCTCGCCTCTCAGGATGACGCTGCCCTCGGCCATGAAGAGGACCTCATCACAGAGACTCCAGATCACGTTGAGGTCGTGTTCCACGATCACCACCGAGGTGCCGGCGGCGGCGAGGCGCCGGATGACGCCCCCGACCTTCTCGGTCAGGTCGTCGGGGAGGCCTGCCGTCGGCTCGTCGAGCAGGAGGAAGGTGGGCCGCAGGAGCAGGCAGCGAACGATGTCGAGGAGCTTCTTCTCGCCGGCCGACATCGCGAAGCCCGTCGGGTCGGCGAAGCCGAAGGTGTCCAGGTGCTGCCTGATCTCAGCCTCGTGCCGCCCGAAGACCGCCCGCTCGCTGAAGATCCGGTGCGGCTGCTCGTAGCTTCCCTCGGAGGCCGCGAGCAGGAGCGAATCCCAGATGGTCAGGTTGTCGAAGTCCGTGATCACCTGGTTGCTCTTGACCACGCCGTGGTGCGCCATCCGGTGGGCCGGCAGGCTCGAGAGCACCACCTCACCTCCCTCGGCGGGGAGGAGCGAGATCCGCCCGCGATCGAGCGGGGTCGAGTGCATGATCATCCGCATCAGCGTCGTCTTGCCGGCGCCGTTGGGGCCGATGATGCCCTGGATCGGCCTGTCACCCAGGACCAGCTCATCGATGTCCACGACGATGCGGCCGGCGAAGCTCTTGACCGCCCGTTCGATCCGGATCCGGGGGCGGGTGGCGGCCGGGGTCTCCACGACGTCAGCGACCATGCAGCTGCCTCATGAGCCGGTCGCGCCGCATCGCGCCGAGGACCCCCAGCGGCCGGAACAGCAGGACGACGATCAGGGTTGCCCCGAACACGGCCTCTCGCAGCACGGGGATCGCCTGCGTGTACCACTCGCGCGGGAGGGGGAGGTAGGACTGGATCACGATGTCGAAGAGGCCCACGGTGAGGACCACACCGATGACGGCTCCCCAGACGCGGGCCGTGCCTCCCAGCACCAGCCCGACCATGGCGGCGAGCGTGACGTCCACCCCGAGGTTGGACGTCTGGAGGGTGCGCTCCATGACCCCGAACATCGCCCCGAGGAACCCCATCGCCGCCGAGGCCACGGCGAACAGCCAGAGCTTCGTGCGGAAGGTGGGCTTGCCGAGGCTCCGGGCCAGCGCCTCGTTGCCGCCCATGGCCACCAGGAGGCGGCCGTACGGCGAGCGGTGAATCCGCCAGACGACGAACAGGATCGCCGCGACGACGGCGGTCAGGATCACCAACCAGAGGAACTCGTTGTCCTTGACGGTGCCGATGTCGTACGGGAAGCCGAGCCCGCCCAGTCCACGAGCGCCACCCGTGAGGTCGTCCTGGGTGGTCGCCAGGATGAGGACGGCGGCGGCGAACCCGAGCGTGCCGACAAGCACGCCGTCCGTGTCCAGATCGGCGATGAGCCAGCCCACGAGGAGACCGGACAGACCGGCGACCAGCGTCCCGAGGGCCGCGCAGACAAGGAACTGCCATGGCTCCCCGAACGGCCAGTCGACCTGGACGTACAGCACCCCGAAGACGTACATCCCGATGCCCCAGAAGCCGACGACGCCGAAGTTGGCGATCCGGGCGAGCCCGAGCTCGAGGTGGAGCAGCAGCGCGAGGCCGATGACCATCACGACCTCGAACAGCCCGGAGATCAGGAAGGCGTCCAGCCAGTCGAGGTTCACGCCGCTACACCTTCGCCGCGGCGGTGAGCCGCCTGCCGCGGATCTTCAGGACGATGACGAAGGCCACGATCAGTACGAGCTGGGCGTAGAGCACCTGGCCGAACTCGAGCGACATCGCGGCCAGCGCCACCCCCGTCGCCGCCCCGACGACCATGACGCCGCGAAGCCCCCAGGTCCCGCCGACGAGGACCACGAGCAGGATGAACAGGAACTGTCGCCAGCCGAGCAGCGGCGCGACGGACGACCCGACTCCGTAGAACGCGCCGGCAAGCCCCCCGGCGACTCCGGCGATGAACCAGATGAGCACGGTGACGGCCAGCGGCCGGATCCCGCTGACCTGCGCCAGGTCCTCGTCGCTCGCCAGCGCCCGGATCTTGAGGCCGTAGCTGGATCGCTGGATGAACCAGTAGAGGAGCAGCGCCAGCGCGATGACGCTCCCGAAGGCGAGCAGGCGGAACGACGCGACGCCGACACCAAGCACCATGACGGTGTCCGGTGGCGGGACGTCGAAGAACCGCACGGGGTAGCCGAAGACGAACTGCAGGCCGTGCCGCAGGAGGATCGACAGCCCGAACGAGATGATGATCATCTCGAGCGTGCCGACGTTGCGCTGCCTGGCCGGCCGGAAGATGCCGAGGTAGGTGACGACGCTCACGACGCCGGCCAGCAACCCGGCGGGGAGGAGGACCGTGTAGAAGTCGAGGCCGAACGTCGTGTTGGCCCACACCCCGAAGTAGGCGCCGAGGGTGATGGTCTCCGAGTACGCCACGTTGATGAGGCCGGTGAGGCGGTACAGCAGGGCGAAGCCGACCGCCGCGAGGACCAGGGGGGCGTGCTCGGTGAGCCCGATGACCAGAGACTGGGTGACGAACTCCATCAGTTGCTGCCCATCGCTCGGGGCGGGACGCGATCGCGGTGAGAGGTCGCGCAGTCGTCGGTGGCGAGCGCGTCAACCACGAGGGGCCTCCAAGTCTCCGCCGACGGCCGGACGCAAATGCCGTCGATCATCGATTATCGAGGATGGTAGACCGGGCGCACCGCTGAATGCAAGCGATAATTGACGACCCCGACGGGCGGTGAAAGGGCCGGAGGGCACATGGCGGCACATCCGGGCGCAACCGAGAACAGACCGCTCGGCGGCCTGCTCCGGGTGCTGGCAGCAGCAGCGGCCCTCGGAACGCTGGGACCGGTCGCGGTCGTGGCCTACGGCCGGGGCGTCGAGCCTGCGACGTTCAGCGCCCTTCGAGCGGGGATCGGGGCCGCGATCCTCGGGGCGCTCGTCCTCTCCCGCCGCCAGCCGTCCGTCAGCCTCGGCACGCTGGCGCCCCGGCAGCAGGCCCTGCTCGCGCTGGCCGTGGCCGCCAACGGCCTGATGAACCTCACCCTCTTCTTCGGATTCGGGGCGATGGCCGTCGGGCTCGTCATGACCATCTTCTATTGCTACCCGGTGCTCGTGGCGCTCATGTCCGCTGCCCTCGGCCGCGAGCGGCTGGCCGCAGTCCGGATGATCGCCCTCGCCTTCGCCGGTGCCGGGCTCGCGCTCGTCCTCGGGAGCCGGCTCGGCCCCGGGGCCCAGGCGACCGCTGCGGGCGTCGCCCTGGCCGGGATCGCCGCGACGTGCCACGCGGTCTACCTGGTGGCGATCCGCGGCGGTTTCGACGAGGTACCGGCCGTGCAGGCCACCTCGCTCGTGCTCGTCGGTGGGCTGGCGATCTCGGGCACGGCCGCGCTGGTGATCGAGGGGGTGGGCGGTGCGGGCGACTGGTTCGTGTCGCCGATCGCCTGGGCCGCGATCGTTTGCGCCGGAACGCTCGGTGCCGCCCTGCCCAAGGTCTGGGTGATCGGCGGCGTGCGCCTGATCGGCAGCACTCGGGTTGCCGTGGCCATGCTGATGGAGCCGGTGGTCGCGGTCGCCGTCTCGGCCGTGGTCCTCGGCCAGCGGCTCTCGGGGCTCGAGCTGGCCGGCGGAGCCGCGATCCTCGTCGCGGTCGTGTTGGCGCAGCTGCCGCCTCGGACCTCGCCCGGGAGCGTCTCGGCGGCGGTGAGCTGACGTCCTCGCTGCTCAGCGGGTGCGGACGTCCGGGTCGGGCAGGATGATGTCGCGAATCGCGCCCTGGAGGTCGTGGTACGACTTGATGAATGCCCGCAGCGTGCGGGCGGTCGCGCCGTAGCCTTCGAACTCCTCGGGCGACAAGCCGTCGGGCTCGTACGCGCGGCGGAAGTCCGGTACCCGCTCGTACAGGTCCGCGACGATGTCCGGGTCCACCCGCACGTCCATGCGCGGCTGCGGGACGATGCCGCTGGCGTTGAACCGGACCTGCCATGCGTGGGGCATCGTCATGCTCACGTCGCCCCCGACGAGCTCGGTCCAGTGGAGCCGGTGGCGGTAGGCGGCAGCCAGCAGGCGCGAGCGATAGCCGCGTTCGCGGAAGATGGCGTACGCGCGCTTGAACGCGGCGATTCCGGCCCAGTTGGGCGCGTCGGGGTGGACCGCGAGGTTGTCGCGCTCGACCAGCACCTTCATCCAGTCGTCGAGCCGGCCGATCATGATCGTGACGATCGGCGACATCGCTGATGTGTCCTCGCCGGCCGCGACCCGCCGCGCGAGCCCGCGCTCCACCGCCTCGGCCGCCGCGATCGCCTGGGGCACGGTGAAGCTGACGGTCGCGTTGATGCTCACCCCGCGGGCCGTTGCCTCCTCGATCCCGGCGAGCCCAGCGGCGGTCGCCGGGAACTTGACCTGCATGTTGGGGGCCAGCCCGTGGAAGCGGATGGCCTGCTCCACCATGCGCGCGGGGTGGCGGTGGTTGGCGGGGTTGATCTGGAGCGAGAGGCGGCCGGCCAGCCCATGCCGCTGCTCGAAGACCGGCTGCAGGACAGCCGCGCCGCGGACCGCCATCTCCTCGACGATCGCCCAGGTGATGTCGAGCTCGGACCAGGTGGGGTTGGCGGCCGTCACCTCGTGCACCCTCGTCACCCAGTGGTCCGCCTCCTTCTTGAGCACCTCCAGCACGATGCTCGGGTTCGAGGTCGCGCCGGTCGCGCCCCGCTCCACCGCGTACGCGAGTTCCTCGACCGCGCACGAGTCGTTCCAGTACTGGGTGGGCGTTTCCCGCGTCATCCGCCGCAGCGGGCTGTCGAGCGCCGCGAGCACCATCAGGGCTACCTCCTCGTGTCTGTGGAGCCTATCATCGATCATCGATTGTCCGCCTGCAAGGCTGCACGTCCGGCGTCCCGGCGACCTTGACTGGGGAGCGTGCCCGGTCTAGGCTTCCAACAATCGATTATCGATGTGTCACACCTCCAGCCCGCAGCCGGCGAACGCGGAGCGGCGAAGGCCGTGCGGTTCGACGAGCTGTGCGTCTCGCGGGCGGCGGCGAAGGCGATCCTGGCAGGAGGACGCGTGAGCGAAAGATGTCCCGGCGCATCGTGCAGCATGAGCGGGTTCTCTGGCGGGTCGAGCATGGAGCGGTTGCCGACGGAGGTGGCGATCACCGAGAGCATGAAGCGGTTCGAGCGGACACCCGCGCCGTGGTCGCGGGATAGCGACGGCCCGCCCACGTACCACGCGGCGGCAGGCACGAAGGAGGAATGAGCGGTGCCCCTCAAG
>DATIUS010000325.1:0-17329 GCA_035466655.1 Candidatus Sulfomarinibacteraceae bacterium | reverse complement strand
CGTCCTCGGGGGCGTCGACGTGAACGTCGCCCGCGCCTTCTGCGACCCGGCCTACGACGAATACGGCTTCACGAGCGGCTTCTCGATCACCGCCGGCCGGCACCACCTCGACGGCGAGCAGGCGCTCGCCTACGCCCGGGTTCGCAAGGCGTCCGGCGAGAGCGATTTCACCCGGGCCGCGCGACAGCAGGAGGTGATCTCGGGGATCCGCGACGCGATCGTGGGCGGAGGCTTCCTCAACGATCCGATCGGGCTGATTGAGGCGCTGGGGCGGACGGTCGAGACGAACCTGCCGCGCGGGCTCCTGCCCGACCTCGCCGAGCTCGCCGGCGAGGTCGGCCGCGAGCAGACCTACCGCGCGGTCGTCAACCACCCGCTCGTGCGCTCCGGGTTCGACGTCCGGGGCTCGATCCAGATCCCCGATGTCGAGGCCATCCGAGCCCTCGCCGCGGAGCTCTTCCCGATCGGCGGCGCCCTGCCGTCTTCCGCCCATGCGCTGCCGACGCCGGCCCCCGGGACGACTCCCACGCCGGTCACCGGGAGCGGCGTCGGCGGATGCAGGCCGGCACCGAAGCCGAGTCCGACCCCGGCGCTCGAGCCGACACCGGGGCCTGAGCCGAGCCCGTCTCCAGACGCGAGCCCGTCGGTCGAGCCGACGGCAACACCTGATCCATTCGCGACACCCAATCCGCTCGCCACGCCGGAACCGGAGGTGACGCTCGAGCCCACCCCGCCGTCGGCAACGCTCCCCGGGACCTGACAGGGGCCCGGCCCCGGTCCACGGGTCGAGACCGGGTCAGTGGCGGAAGTGGCGGATCCCGGTGAGGAGCATCGTCGCGCCGGCCGCGTCGGCCGCGGCAACGCAGTCCTCGTCGCGGACGGAGCCGCCCGGTTGCACGAAGGCCGAGACCCCGGCCGCGAGGCAGGTCTCGACGGCGTCGGGGAACGGGAAGAAGGCGTCCGAGCCGCAGGCAGCGCCCCGGAGCGCAGCGTCGCCGGCGAAGCGACGGGCCTTCTCAACCGCCTGGCGGGCCGCGTCAACGCGCGAGACCTGGCCCGAGCCCATCCCGATGAGTGCCCCGTCCTTCACGAGGACGATCGCGTTCGATGAGGTCCCGCGGGCAAGGCGCCAGGCGAGGTCGAGATCCGCGCGCTCACGGTCCGTGGGTGCGCGCGTCGTCGCGACGGTCCAGCTCGCGGGGTCGTCCGGGAGGGCGTCCGGCGCGGTCACGAGAACGGCGCCGCCGGCCGATCGGAGGCTCGCCCGCGGCGATGGCACCGCCCGCGGCGCATCGTCGTCGGCGAGCGCCTCGTCGATGACGAGCCGGAGATTCGGCTTCCCGGCAAGCACCTCGCGGGCGCCGGCGCTGAACCCGGGCGCGACGACAACCTCAAGGAAGATCGACGTGAGGCCCTCGGCAAGCTCCCGGTCCACCTCGCGGGTCAGCGCCACGACCCCGCCGAAGGCGGCGACAGGGTCGCCCGCGAGTGCCGCCTCCCAGGCGGCCGAAAGGCTCGGGCGCTCAGCCGCACCGCACGGATTCGTGTGCTTGACGATGACGCAGGCGGGCCCTTGGAGCTGACTCGCCAGCGCGGACGCGGCGGCCGCGTCGAGGACGTTGTTGTACGAGAGCGCCTTTCCCTGGAGCGGCGGCGCGCCGGTCGAGAACGGCCCGCTCTCGGCGTCCGGCCCAGGGCGGCGATACCGCGCGGCCGGCTGGTGGGGGTTATCGCCGTAGCGGAGCGTCTCGACCTTCTCGAGCCCGACCGTGAGCGTCGCCGGGTACGGATCCGACGCGCCCGGCAGCCCGGGCCAGTCGGGCAGGTTCGCCCCGGCGGTGGCCATCCGCGCCGGGAGCTCTGCGGCGATCCGGGCGTCGTAGGCGGCGGTGTGCCGGAATGCCTCGACCGCGAGTGCCGCGCGGAGACCATCCGGGACCGGTGCGCCCGCACCGGCCGCCAGCGCCTCGAGGATCTCCGGGTAGCGATCCGGCGAGGTCACGATCGCCACGCTGGCGTGGTTCTTGGCGGCGGCGCGGACCATTGACGGCCCGCCGATGTCGATCTCCTCGACGAGCTCGTCGAGCGAGATCCCGTGCCGCTCCGCGGCGGCGGCGAACGGATAGAGGTTCACGACGACCAGCTCGAACGGCGCGATGGACGCCTCGGCGAGCGCCTCGCGATGGGGGCCCAGCCGGCGGTCGGCGAGGATGCCGGCATGGACCCGCGGGTGGAGCGTCTTCACCCGCCCGTCGAGCATCTCCGGGAAGCCCGTCACGGCCGCGACGTCGGTGACGGGGAGGCCGGCCTCGCGGAGGGCCCGGGCCGTGCCGCCCGTCGAGACGAGCTCGAAGCCGAGCCCGACCAGGCCTCTCCCGAGATCGGCGAGGCCGGTCTTGTCGCTGACCGAGAGGAGCGCGCGGCGCGGGGTCGGGACGGCCTCGGCGGCGCGCGCCGCGTCGAGCGCCACGCGCCGGCCATGAACGGTCAGCGCGCCGGCCGCCAGGAGCGCCACTGCCCGCGGCAACAGCCGGTGCTCCACGGCTCGGATCCGGTCGTGGAGGGCCGACTCGTCGTCGCCGGCGAGGATCGGGATCGCCTCCTGGGCCACGATCGGCCCGCCGTCGAGCGTCTCGTCGACCAGGTGCACGGTGCAGCCGCTGACCGCGACGCCGTGGCCGAGCGCGTCGCGAACGGCGCGGGCGCCGGGGAAGGCCGGGAGCAGCGACGGGTGGGTGTTGAGGATCCGTCCGCCGACGGCCGCGATCGTCCGGAGCCCGACGATCCGCATGTACCCGGCCAGGGCGACGAGATCGATCCGGGCCGCCGCGAGCGCGGCAGCGACGATCTCGTCCGCACCCCCGGGCACGAGCGCGGTCTCGATCCCTTGCTCCGCCGCCCAGTCGAGCCCCGGGCAGCCCCGATCCGCGAAGACGAGGACCAGGTCCGCGCCGAGCTCGCCACGCCCCGCGGCCGCGGCCAGGGCTCGAAGGTTGCTTCCCGCACCGGAGACGCCGACCGCCAGGCGCGGGCGCGGGCCGGGGCTGGGCACAGGGCCCTCGCGGCCGGCGACGGTCACGCCCGGGCCTCGACGTAGCGGGCGCCCAGCTCGGCGACCGTCGCGACCGTCCCGATCGCGAGCGCCCCGGGCAACGTCCCGACCGCGGCATCGACTGCCCCGGGCGCCACGACGAGGATCATTCCGATTCCACCGTTGAATGTCGCCCGGAGCTCCACATCGTCCATCCCCGCGAGCGCGCCGAGCAGCCGCATGACCGACGGCATCGGCCAGCGGTCCGGGTCCACCCGGGCGCCGAGGGCCGGGGGCAGTGCCCGGGGCACGTTGCCGGGCAGGCCGCCGCCGGTGACGTGGGCGATGCCGCGGAGGTCGGCGCCGGTCCCCCGGAGCGCGGCGCGGGCCGTCAGGACCCGTCGGGCGTAGATCCTCGTCGGCGTGAGGAGGACATCTCCGATCGTTGCCAGGGCATGGTCCGGTTCGGCATCGAGCGCGGCGTCGCGGGCCGCGTCACCGAGGGTTCGGGCGAGCTGCTCCTGGTACGGGCGGTCGAGCGGGATCTCCCACTCTGCGAGCAGGGCGCGGACGAGCGAATACCCGTTCGCATGGAGGCCGGACGACGGCAGGCCGAGGATCACGTCGCCAGGCTGCGCGGCCGTTCCGTCGAGCAGCGCCGAGCGCTCGACGATCCCGATGCACGTCCCGGCGAGATCGAAGGTCCCGGGCTCCATGAGCCCCGGGTGCTCGGCCGTCTCGCCGCCGACGAGCGCGCAGCCGGCCTCGCGACAGCCTGCCGCCACGCCGCCCACGAGGGCGGCCACCGCGTCCGGATCCAGCCGGCCGACGGCGACGTAGTCGAGGAAGGCCAGGGGCTCGGCGCCGCTGCAGACCACGTCGTCGGCACACATCGCGACGAGGTCCACCCCGATCGTGTCCCACCGGCCGAGGGCGGTCGCGAGCGCGGTCTTGGTGCCGACACCGTCCGTCGACGAGACGATGAGCGGCTCGCGGTAGCCGGCCGGGATCGCCACCGCGCCCCCGTAACCCCCGATCCCGCCGATCACCTCGGCCCGGCGGGTCGAGTCCACCGCCGCCCGCATCCGCTCAACGGCCCGGTCGCCCGCGGCGACGTCCACCCCGGCCCGGGCGTAGGCGGTTCGAGGGGCATCCCCTTTGGTCATCGGGCCGGCACCGCCTCCTCGAGCAGGAACTTGCGGCGTTCAACGTCGTACGGGACCGGTTCCGGGTAGCGCCCGTCGAAGCAGGCGAAGCAGAACCGCTCGTACGGGAGATCGAGCGCCGCCAGGACGCCTCGAATCGAGAGGTAGCCCAGGGAATCCGCGCCGATGAACGAGCGGATCTGCTCGACCGAGTTGGAGGCGGCGATCAGCTCGGTCTCCACCTGGGTATCGATGCCGTAGAAGCATGGGTGGTAGATCGGCGGAGCGCTGATCCGGACGTGGACCTCGGCCGCACCGGCACGACGCAGGAGCGCCACGATCTGCTGGGTGGTCGTGCCCCGGACGATCGAGTCGTCGACGACCGTGAGGCGTCGCCCCCGGACGACCTCGCGGAGCGGGTTGAGCTTGAGGGTCACGCCCCGGTGGCGGAGCGTCTGGGACGGCTGGATGAAGGTCCGCCCCGAGTAGCGGTTCCGGACGAGGCCCTCCCGATACGGGATCCCGGCGGCTTCGGCGTAGCCGGCGGCGGCCGGGGCGCCGGTGTCCGGCACGGGCATCACGAGGTCCGTCTCGACCGGGTGCTCGCGGGCGAGTTCCATGCCCATCCGGCGACGAGCCTCGTACAGGCTCCGGCCCTCGAGGTACGAGTCGGGACGGGCGAAGTAGATCAGCTCGAAGACGCACAACGCCGGCGTCGAGGCGGCGAACCGGACCGATCGCGGCTCCTGCCCGGCCTCCAGGACGACGATCTCGCCGGGCTCCACGTCCCGCACGTACTCCGCGCCGACGATGTCCAGGCCGGTCGTCTCGGACGAGAGGACCCACGCGTGGCGCGGCCCGGACGCGGGTTCGTCGTCCCCCCACAGGCCCCCCGGCGCGTGGACCGGCGCGGCGATGTCCGGGATCCGCCCGATGCACAGCGGCCGGAACCCGTGCGGGTCCCGGACGCCCAGGATCCGGTCTCGATCGAGGACGACCAGCGAGTAGGCGCCGCGGACACGGGGCAGGAGGCTGACGAGCGCCGCGACGGTGTCCTCGCCGGGTTCGTCCGCGAGGAGCGCGGTCAGAAGCTCCGTGTCCGTGCTGGCCGGCAGCCTGCCGCGCCCGCCGCGAAGCTCGGCAAGCAGCTCCCTGGTGTTCACGAGGTTGCCGTTGTGCCCGATCGCGACGGCCCGTCGGGGCCCCAGGCGGAGCGTCGGTTGGGCGTTCTCCCAGACGGTCGATCCGGTGGTCGAGTAGCGGCAGTGGGCGATGGCAAGGTCGCCGTGGAACGACGGCAGCCGGCGCTCGTCGAGGACCGACGAGATCATCCCGAGGTCCTTGTACAGGAACAGCTCGGCGCCGTCGCTCACGGCCAGGCCGGCCGACTCCTGGCCGCGATGCTGGAGAGCGAACAGGCCGAGCGCGGCCACGTTGGCAGCTTCCGTGCCGGAACCCCGGGGCAACGCCGCGCCGAAAACGCCGCACACGCTACCGGCCCTCCGGCGCCGCGGCGGGCGCCTCCCAGTCGAGGGCGCGGGCGAGGCCGTGCTCCCAGGTGTGGGCCAGGTCGGCGACGGCAAGATCGATCGGGTCGGCGACCCGCGAGCCACGCTCCTCGGCGGCTCCGGTCGCTCCGGCACCGGCGAGCTCGATGACGAGCCGTGAACCCCCGGTTGAACCGAGCCGCTGGTATGGCAGGCCGTGCCCGCGGGCGAGGAGCTCGAGCGCGGGGGCGTGCCGGGCGCGGGTGGTGACGACGACCCGGCTCGGGCTCTCCCCGAAGAGGTCGACCGCCGGCGAGTGTGCGACCGGCACGCGGAGCACCGCGCCGATGCCGCCCCAGATCGCGCATTCGGCCAGCGTGACGGCGAGGCCGCCGCCCGAGACGTCCTGCATCGAGGCCGCCAGCCCGCGTCCGGCCGCGTCACGCGCGAAGGCCTGGAGGCGGCGTTCGCGCTCCAGGTCGAGCGGCGGCGGCCCGTCCTCGGCGGCCGTGCCGGCCAGCCGGGCGTACTCGCTCCCGGCGAGGCCCTCGGCAGCCTCGCCGACGAGGATCACCGCGTCGCCCTCCGCCGCGAACGCCGGCCCGACCAGGCTCGCGATGTCGTCAAGGAGCCCCACGACCCCGATCTCGGGCGTCGGCAGGATCGCGCCGGCCGGTGATTCGTTGTACAGGGAGACGTTCCCGCCGGTCACGGGCAGGCCGAGCGCCCGGCAGGCGTCGCCCAGACCGCGAACCGCCTCGGCGAGCTGCCAGAAGGCCTCGGGCCGGGTCGGGTCGCCGAAGTTGAGGCAGTTCGTGACGCCGAGCGGGCGGGCGCCGGTGATCGAGACGTTGCGGGTCGCCTCGGCGACACTCAACGCGGCCCCGAGCCACGGGTCGAGCGCGCCGACCGGCGCGTTCGCGTCCGTCGTCGCGACGAGCGCCTTCGTCGTCCCCTTCACCCGCAGCACGGCCGCGCCGCGCCCCGGACCGGCGACGGTGCCCACCTGGACGGTCGAGTCGTACTGCTCGTAGACCGGACGGCGCGACGCGAGGTTTGCCGATCCGAGGAGCGCGAGGAGCACGGCACCGGGATCCATCCCCCGCTCCGGGAGCCGATCGGGTCCGGCGGCCGGGATGCCGGGGGCCGGCGCGAGCCGGCGGCGAGGTGGTGCGAGGGCGAGCCGGTCGTGGACGATCGCATCGGAGGTGAGCGCACGGGCCGGGACGCGGACGATCTCGAGGCTCCCCTCGGTGACCGCGATGTCCCCATCGTCGGTCACCCGGCCGATCGTCGCGCACGGGATCCCCCAGCGCTCGCAGACCTCGCGGATCGCGGCCTCCCGGTCGGGCCGGGCGATCGCGAGCATCCGTTCCTGGCTCTCGGAGATGAGGACCTCGAAGGCCGCCATCCCGGGTTCGCGCCGCGGGACGGCATCGAGGTCCACCGACATGCCGGTCCCGGCGCGGTCCGCGGTCTCCGAGGTCGCGCAGGTGATCCCCCCGGCGCCGAGGTCCTGGAGGCCCTCGACCAGGCCTCGCTCGATGAGCTCGAGCGAGGCTTCGATGAGGAGCTTCTCGGCGAACGGGTCCCCGACCTGCACGCTCGGTCGTTTCGAGGGGTCGTCGTGGGTGAACGTGGCGGACGCCAGCACCGACGCGCCGCCGATCCCGTCGCGGCCGGTCGCGCTCCCGAACAGGATCACGAGGTTGCCGGGGCCCGGAGCTGCGGCCAGGGTGAGGAGGCGTTCCTCGAGCAGGCCGATCGCCATCACGTTGACCAGGGGGTTGCCGGCGTACGAGTGGTCGAAGACGAGCTCGCCGCCGACGGTCGGCACCCCGACGCAGTTGCCGTATCCGCCGACGCCCCGGACCACGCCGTCGACGAGATGCCGCGTCCGCGGGTCGCCCGGCTCCCCGAACCGGAGGGCGTCGAGGACCGCGATCGGGCGGGCGCCCATCGTGAAGATATCGCGGAGGATCCCCCCGACGCCGGTCGCGGCGCCCTGGTAGGGCTCGACCGCGCTCGGGTGGTTGTGCGATTCGATCTTGAACGCCACCGCGAGCCCGTCGCCGATCGAGATGACCCCGGCGTTCTCGCCCGGACCGGCCACGACGCCCGCGCCGGCGGTCGGAAGGGTCCGCAGCAGCGGCTTCGAGCTCTTGTACGAGCAGTGCTCGCTCCACATCACGCTGAACATCGCCAGCTCGACGTCGTTCGGGCCGCGGCCGAGCCGGTCGCGGATGGCGTCCAGCTCCTCGTCCGTCAGCCCGAGGGCGCGGTGAAGCGGCACCGCCGGGGCCGCGACCGCCACACCCGTGTCGGCGGGGACGGCAGGGACGGCGGCGGAACGATCGGCCACGGTCATCGCGCGCCGACCACGACCGGGCCGCGCTCCACGCCGGCGGCCGCAGCCTCGGCGCTCTCGACGAACGACCGGAGCAGCCCGAACCCATCGGCCGAGCCGAGGATCCCCTCTGCCGCCCGCTCCGGGTGCGGCATCAGGCCGGCCACGTTCCCCGCGGCGTTGCGGACCCCGGCGATCGCGCGCAGAGATCCGTTCGGGTTCGCCGGGTCGTCGGTCTCGCCGGCGACCGTGCCGTCGGCGCGGACGTACCGAAAGAGGATGTCCCCGCGGAGCTCGAGCGCGTCGAGCGTCGCCGGATCGGCGAAGTAGCAGCCCTCGCCATGGGCGATCGGCATGCGGAGCGGGCGGCGCGGCCCGGACCGGTGGGTGAACGGCGTGTCCGGCTGTTCGACGGCGATCCGCACGTCCCGGCCCAGGAAGCGCAGCCCTCGATTGCGCAGGAGGGCACCGGGCACGAGCCCGGCCTCGGCGAGGACCTGGAAGCCGTTGCAGATCCCGAGGACGAGGCCGCCCTCCCCCGCGAAGGCGGCGACAGCCCGCATCACCGGGCTGAACCGGGCGATCACGCCGGCCCGGAGGTAGTCGCCGTAGGCGAAGCCGCCCGGCAGGACGACGCCGGCGACGCCGGCGAGGCTCGCCTCCTCG
This sequence comes from Candidatus Sulfomarinibacteraceae bacterium, assembly GCA_035466655.1. GTDB lineage: Bacteria > Chloroflexota > Limnocylindria > Limnocylindrales > CSP1-4 > UBA5189. Next base: position 8,653 of record DATIUS010000325.1, on the reverse strand, counting down.
TGCCACAGCGGCACGGGCTCCGCCCCGGCGAGCGCGAGGGCGTGGGTCGTGTCCCGGTCGCAGTTCGAGCCCGGGAAGACGACGACGCCGATCCGGACGCTCATCGACCCTCCCGTGCCGCGGCCGGGGTCGGCGGGGACGAGGGGGTCGGCGCCGGCAACGACGACACCGAATCGGTCGAGATGGTCGAGCTCGTCGTCGCGAGCAGCTCGACCCCGAACGCCTCGATGAGCGGGTTGGACAGGAGCTCCCCGGCGAGCCGTTCGACCGTCGCCCGGGCGGTCGCCTCGTCGTCTGCGGCCACGGTCAGCTCGACACGCCGCCCGACACGGACGGCCGATACGCCGGTGATCCCGAGGTGCGGGAGGCTCCCCTCGACGGCCCGGCCCCCCGGATCGAGGATGCCGGGCTTGGGCGTCACGTTCACCGCAAAGCGGAACTCAATGCTCATGGGGCGATCACGTCATCCTCCAGGTAGCGGGCGAAGCTCGCACCGGTGATCCGTTCGAACGCCTCGACGTAGCGGGTGCGCGTGCCGGCGACGACCTCCGGTGGCAGCTCGGGTCCGGGTGCCCTCTTGTCCCACGCCTGGCCCTCCAGCCAATCGCGCGCGAACTGCTTGTCGAAGCTCGCCTGCGGCCCGCCGGGAGCGTAGGTAGCGGCATCCCAGAAGCGCGACGAATCGGGGGTCAGGACCTCGTCGACGAGGATGAGCTCGCCGTCGGCGAGCCCGAGCTCGAACTTGGTGTCGGCCAGGATGAGCCCGACGGACGCGCAGTGGGCTGCGGCGCGCCGGTAGAGCGCGAGCCCGACCTGGCGGACCCGCTCCGCGAGATCACGCGGCGAACCCACGGTCCCGTCCCGGACGGCAGTCCGCTCCAGCGCCCGCGTCATCGCCTCGAAGTCGATGTTCTCGTCGTGCGCGCCGGCCGCGGCCTTCGTGGCCGGGGTGAGGATCGGCTCGGGCAGACGGTCGCTCTCGCGGAGCCCGGCCGGGAGCCGGACGCCGCAGATCGAACGGTCGGCCATGTATGCCTTCCAGCCCGAGCCCGCCAGGTAGCCGCGGACGACGACCTCGATCGGGAGGACCTCGGCGCGGCGGCAGAGCAGCATCCGGCCGCGGAGGTCGGCGGTGGCCACGTCCACCGCGACGGTGCCGGGAGGAACGGCGGCCGGGTCGGTCCCGAGGAGGTGGTTCGGGACGATCTCGCGGGTCAAGTCGAACCAGAACCGCGACAGCCCGGTCAGGACACGCCCCTTGTCCTGGATCGGTGTCGGGAGGACGACGTCGAATGCCGACAGCCGGTCCGATGCGACCAGCAGGAGCCGCTCGGTGTCGATGGCATAGAGGTCGCGAACCTTGCCCGAGCGGAGGTACCGGCTCGTCAGCGTGGTCATCGGGCGGCGCCTGCGTCGAGCGGGACGAGCGCATCGAGACGCGCCACGACCTCGCCCACGTGGACCAGGTGGCGGGCATCTTCGAAGCAGGCGTCGAGGTCGGCGAGCGAGAGACGGGCCGCGACGCCCGGCTCGACCGTCAGGAGGTCGCGCAGCGGGCGGCGCTCGTCGGCCGCTGCGAGCGCTGCGCGCTGAACGATGGCGTAGGCATCCTCGCGGCCCATCCCGCCGCGATCCACGAGCGCGGTGAGCACCCGGGAGCTGGCATGGAGGCCCAGGCCGCGCTCGATGTTCTCGCGCATCCGGTCGGGGCGGACGACAAGGCCTTCGATCAACCCGGTCATCTTCTGGAGCGCGTAGTCGAGCAGGATCGTGGCGTCCGGGAAGATGACCCGCTCCGCAGCGGAGTGGCTGATGTCGCGCTCATGCCAGAGCGCCTGGTCCTCGAGCGCGGTCAGCGCATACCCGCGAAGGACCCGGGCAATCCCGGCGATCCGTTCCGACAGGATCGGGTTGCGCTTGTGGGGCATCGCGGACGAGCCCTTCTGGCCGGCCCGGAACGGCTCCATGACCTCCCCGATCTCGGTGTGGGCGAGGTTCCGGATCTCGGTCGCGAAGCGCTCCAGGCTCCCGCCGAGGATCGCGATCGCCGCGAGGAGCGCGGCGTGCCGGTCGCGCTGGACGATCTGCGTCGAGACCGGGTCCACGCGCAGCCCGACCGCGCCGAGGACCTCGGCCTCGAGGTCGGGGGCGACGTGGCTGTACGTCCCGACCGGGCCTGAGATCTTGCCGGTCCGGATCTCGTCGACTGCGGCGGCAAGCCGTCGCCGCCCGCGATCCGCCTCGAACGCCCAGCCGGCGAGCTTCAGCCCGAACGTCGTCGGTTCGGCGTGCACGGAGTGGGTCCGGCCCATCATCAGCGTGCCGGCCTCGGCTCGGGCCCGTGTGACGAGCGCGGCAACGATCCGGTCCGCGTCGCTGACGAGGAGGTCCCCGGCGGCGCCGAGCTGGAGCGCCAGGGCCGTGTCGAGGACGTCGCTGCTCGTCAGCCCGAGGTGCAGGAAGCGACCCTCCGGCCCCACCGACTCGGCGACCTGGCTCACGAAGGCGATGACGTCGTGGTCCGTGGTCCGCTCGATCTCGGCGATCCGGGCGACGTCGATCCGGGCCCGGGCCTCGATCGCGGCGAGCGCGTCCGCGGGAACCCGGCCTCGCCGGGCCTGGGCGCGTGCAACCTCGATCTCGACGCGGAGCATGTGCTCGAACCGCGCGGCCTCCTCCCACACGGCGCCCATCTCCGGGAGCGTGTAGCGCCGGATCACGAGGCGACTCCGGATGCGGCGACCGGGGCCCTATCCGGCACGGCCGGGGCCGCGCGGTCCGGCAGGTCCGCGGCGATGTCGCGCCGCCGGTGGAGGCCATCCCAGGAGATCGCGTCGGCGGCGCGCTCGGCGGAGTCGCGCGCGTGAGCCAGCGTGGCGCCCCGTCCGACGACCGCCAGGACCCGGCCGCCGTTCGTGCCGAATCCGCCAGCCGGCCGGCCGGCCGTCCCGCCGTGGAAGACGAGCGCCCCCATGGCGCGGGCGTCGTCGAGGCCGTCGATCGCGTGGCCCCGCTCGACGCTTCCCGGGTAGCCCTTCGCCGCGAGGACGACGGTGACCGTCGCGTCCGGCATCGCGGGCAACGTTGGCGGCAGCGCGGCTGGCAGGTGGCCATGCGCCGCCGCGAGGAGGATGGGCCCGAGCGCGGTCGCAACTCGTGGGAGGATCGCCTGGGCCTCCGGATCGCCGAGCCGGGCGTTGCACTCGAGAAGCGCTGGGCCGTCCGTGGTGAGCATGAGCCCCGCGTACAGGAACCCGCGGAACGGGGTCCCCCGGCGGCGCATCTCGGCGAGGATCGGCCCGTGGACGGTCTCGAGGATGCGCTCGGCCGCCGCGTCGTCGAGGTCCGGGAGCGGCGAGTACGCGCCCATCCCGCCGGTGTTCGGGCCGTGGTCACCGTCGCACAGCCGCTTGTGGTCGCGGGCGGGTGGGAGCGCCACGGCCTGCCGGCCGTCGGAGATCGCGATCACGCTCGCCTCCCGGCCGTGGAGCCGTTCCTCGACCACGAGGACCGGGGCGCCGGCGGGCCGGGCGGCAAGGAAACCCGGCACGAGGTCGAGCGCCCCATCGAGCGAGTCCGCGACGATCACGCCCTTGCCGCCGGCGAGACCATCGGCCTTGAGGACCGCGCCGGCCCCGCCCGCATGCAGCTCGCGGATGAAGTCGGCGGCGGCGGCGCCCTCCCCGCTCTCGAACGCACGGGCTCGAGCCATCCGGACCCCGGCGGCGGCGGCGACCTCGTGGCAGAAGGCCTTGGACGTCTCGAGCCGCGCGGCAGCACGGCTCGGCCCGAAGACGGGAATCCCGGCGGCTTCCAGCGCATCGGCGACGCCGGCCGCGAGCGGCGCCTCCGGCCCGACGACGACGAGCTCGGCGGCGACCTCGCGAGCCGCGGCGACGACCGACGCCGGATCGAGCGGATCGACGCCCGGCAGGATGCGAACCCCGGGCTCGGCGGCGATGCCGGCGCTGCCCGGCGCGACGAAGACGTCCCGCACCCCGGGCTCGGCGGCGAGCTTCCAGGCGAGCGCGTGCTCGCGGCCGCCGCTCCCGACGACGAGGATCCGCGTCGGCGTCGTGAGGCTCATCGGTCAGCCGCGCCGCGCCCGAGGTTCACGACACGACCCCGCCGCGGCGGCGCATCGGGCGCCAGGCGCGCTCGATCGTCTGGGTCCGCTCCGGTCCCACCGAGACGAGGACGATCGGCACGCCCCCGAGCTCCTCGACCGCGGTCACGTAGCGGCGGGCGTTCTCGGGCAGGTCGGCCAGCGAGCGCGTGTCGTGGATCGGCTCGTCCCAGCCGGGGAACTCCTCGTAGACCGGAACCGCGTTCGCGAGCGCCGTGGCGCTCGACGGCCAGTGGTCGACCCGCCGGCCGCCGACCTCATAGGCGACGCACAGCCGGATGACCGGGATCCCGGACAGGATGTCCAGCTTGTTCAGCATGATGCTGCTGACCGAGTTCACGGCGACCGCATAGCGGAGCGGGACCGCGTCGAACCAGCCGACGCGGCGCGGGCGCCCGGTGGTCGTGCCGACCTCGTGCCCGCGGGAGGCGATCCCGGCCCCGACCTCATCGAGGAGCTCGGTCGGGAACGGCCCGGACCCCACGCGCGTGGCGTACGCCTTCATCACGCCCATGACCTCGTCGACCTGGAGCGGCCCGATGCCCCCGCCGGTGCAGGCGCCGCCGGCCACGGGGTTGGACGACGTCACGAACGGGTAGCTCCCGTGGTCGAGATCGAGGAGTGTGCCCTGCGCTCCCTCGAGGAGAACGTGCTCCCCACGCGCGAGCGCCGCCTGGACGAGCCAGGTGGCGTCGTCGAGGTGACCCGCCAGGCGTTCGCCCCAGGCGACGGCCTGGTCCACGAGCTCGTCCACCGTGAAGCCCGGCACGCCCATCCCCTCGAGGACGAGGTTCTTGTCCGGCAGCACTCGCTCGAGGCGCTCGCGGAGGACGGCCCGATCGAGGAGGTCCTCCATTCGCAGGCCCACGCGCCAGGCGCGGTCGCCGTAGGCCGGCCCGATCCCCCGGCCCGTCGTCCCGACCTTCGCGCCGGCGAGGCGCGCCTCGTTCCCGCGGTCCAGGGCCACGTGGTACGGCATGATCACGTGGGCACTCCGGCTGACCCGGACCCGGGCGACGTCGATCCCGCGCGAGGCGAGCATGTCCAGCTCGCTGATGAGCGTCGCGGGGTTGACGACAACCCCGTTCCCGATCACGGACGTGATATGCGGGTAGAGCACGCCCGACGGGACGAGGTGGAGCTTGAAGACCTCGTCGCCGGTCACGACGGTGTGGCCGGCGTTGTCGCCGCCCTGGTAGCGAACGACCATCGCGACCTGCTCGGCGAGGAAGTCGGTCGTCTTGCCCTTGCCCTCGTCGCCCCACTGCAGCCCGACGATCACTGTGGCAGGCATCAGAGGCCGCCCGCCATTTCGGTCCATGCCGGCGTTGCCGGGCTGCGCCTCTCGCTCACGCACGTTGAAGTGCGCTCGCTCGCCTGCTCGCCCGGCGCCTTGGCCTGGGCCGCCTGGCGGGCGTGGACTGGCCCGAGGCCGCCCGCAATTTCAGCCCGGTCCGGCGTTGCCGGGCTGCGCCTCTCGCTCACGCACGTTGAAGTGCGCTCGCTCGCCTGCTCGCCCGGCGCCTTGGCCTGGGCCGCCTGGCGGGCGTGGACCTGCTCAGCACGAAAGCTCGGGGCAAACAAGAAGGCCCCGGCGGTTGCCGGGACCTGGATGCAAATCTCCCGTGTCGCTCGCCCGCCGCGTCGGCGGGACCACGGCTGCTGGTCGCTCGGGCGCCTCACGGGACGACCGATGCGCCCTCCTCGCGCGATCGCTGGACCTCCCCTCCGGGCAGTTGCGGTGCCGGCCCGAAGACGGCGCGAGTATAGCAACGCGGGCGACTCGCGGGCGAGCCGCACTTCAGGCCGGGACCATTCGCGGCCGACCCCCGTACGTTGGGCACCTGTCATTCGCGGACGACACGGCCGTAGCCTCGGCCACACATGCGAATGCTCTGGAAACTCTGGCCGTTGGTCCCCGCGGCGGCGGCCTTTCTGCTGCTCGCGACGCCCGACCGGGTCGACCCGGCGGCCCGACCGGCGCTGGCCGCGTTCGTCGCCGTCGGGCTCGCGGCAGCAGCCATCGGTGCGTACGTTCGATCCCGGATCGAGCCGCTCGTGGCCGTCGCCGAGCGCCTCGCAAGAGGGGAAACGGGTCTTTCGGTTCCGGTCCGGAACGACGCCCTCGGCCGGCGTCTCGGCGCCGCGATCGCCACCCTGGGCGCCAGCATGGCCGAGGCCCAGTCGGACGCGACCACGGATCGGCTCACCGGCGTCCCAAATCGCTCGGCCGTCATCGGAGCGCTCTTCACCGAGGTCGAGCGTTCCGTCCGCTACCGGCGTCCGCTGTCGGTGGCGTTCGCGGACATCGACCACTTCAAGGCGATCAACGACACGTACGGCCACGAAGCCGGCGACGTCGTGCTACGCGGCGTCTCGACCGTCATCCGCCAGAGCCTTCGGGCGTCCGACCGCGTGGGCCGGTACGGGGGCGAGGAGTTCATGATCATCCTCCCCGAGACGACGGTCGAGGATGCGGCCGTCCTCGCCGACAAGCTGCGCCTGCTCGTGGCCGGCGAGCGGTGGCGGCTGCCCGATGGGACCGACGTCGGCGTCACGATCTCGCTCGGCGTGACCGGCGGCGTCGGGGACCGCCTGAGCGTGGACGCGCTGGTCCGCGAGGTGGATGCCGCGATGTACTCGGCGAAGGCGCTCGGGCGCGATCAGGTCTATGCGTTCGAGGCGCCGAACGACGATTCGACCGTCATCAGCTCGCCGATCGCGCCGGCCGGCCGAAGCCATGCCATGGAGATCGGGCGGTCAGCCCACGGCGCCGTGTCCGACGCGCTCGCCCAGATCATCGCGCCGCTCCCCCACTACCGGGGCCAGCCGTCGGCGCTCATCGCGACGATCGTGACCACGCTCGCTCGCCAGTTGAACCTGCCAGAGCACGAAATCGACAAGATCCGCGTCGCGGCCCTCCTCCACGACGTCGGCAAGGTGGGTGTCCCGCAGGACATTCTCGAGAAGCCCTCCTCGCTGACGCCGGCCGAGTGGCGTTCCGTGGTCCAGCACCCACGCATCGGCCAGGTCATCCTGGAGCAGGCGACGATCCTGCGTGACGCTGTCCCGATCATCCTTCACCACCACGAGCGGTTCGGCGGTGCGGGGTACCCGCACGGGTTGCGCGCCCACCAGATCCCGCTCGGCGCCCGGATCGTCGCCATCGCGGATGCCTACGACGCGATGATCCAGGACCGTCCCTACAAGAGGAAGATCTCGCACGAGGCGGCGATCGAGGAGCTCCGGCGACACGCCGGTACCCAGTTCGACCCGGAGCTCGTGGAGATCTTCTGCGACATCTTCGGGACCATTGCCCCTGAAGCCGATCCGGCGGCGCTCGGATTCATCGCCGCCGCGCGGGCCCATCGGCACGCGCCCGACGAGGGCTCGGAAGTCGCCGACCGGCTGGCCAGCGCCGCGAACCGCTGAGCCGAGCAACCCTTCGTTCCGGCGCGCCGGCGCCGGCCGGCCTCGTTGGCTCGGAGCGCCCGCGCCCGGCCGGACTTCCCGGTGTGAAGAGCGCGCGATAAGTGGGCCGGAAGCCCCGGATGAGCCGCCGTAAAGGGCCGCCCGCTACGGTTCCAACTGCCCGTCGACCGCCCGCCTCCGCCGCGCCAAACCGCCCGCCGCACGCAGGGTTGGCCCGTGACCCGTCGGCCGACCGCAAAGGAGACCTGGACCGTGAACAAGGTCCTGCTGACCGGCCGCCTCACCCGGGACCCGGAGATGCGCGCCCTCGCCTCGGGGAAGCACGTCACGCAGTTCAGCGTGGCGACCCACGAATACGCCGGGAACGGCAAGGAGCGCCCGGAGTTCCACAACATCGTCACCTGGGACCGGCTCGCCGAGATCTGCGGCCGTTACCTCGGGAAGGGCCAGCAGGTCGCGCTGGAGGGCCGGATCCAGACGCGCACCTGGGACGACGAGAAGGGCGCCCGGCACTGGAAGACGGAGATCGTCGCCAACTCGGTCGAGATGCTCTCCGGCCGCCGGAAGAAGGACTACGCGGCTGAATCGGCCGCCGAGGGGCTCGAAGCCCAGGCGGCCCGGCTCGGCGGGCACGCCGACGACGACGCAGATGACGCCACCGCCGAGGATCCGATCCCGGAGGTCATCGCCGCCTGACGAGGCCGCTCCTTCCCTCCAGCGGTCGTGGCGGTGCCGGCCTCCTCCGGCGCCGCCCGGCCGCGCCTCAGTCGGGCAGCCTGAAGAACGAGCCGGCCAGGCGCGGCCGGACGGAATCGCGTCGCGACGCTACCGGCTCGTGGGCGAGCCGTAGAGCCGCCGCCGGGGGATCCCGGTCGCGGCCGCCACCCGCCGGGCCGCGGCGGAGCGGCCCATTCCGCCGGCGACGAGCGCCTCGACCTCGCCGCGGGCGCCGGCCTCGGTCGTGGCGGACGCGGTGGCTGTGAGCGCTGCGCCGGGCCGGGACCCCGGATCGGCCAGCCAGCCGACCACCACCACGACCTCGCCGCGGGCCGGGATCTCGCCGGCGTCGACGGCGGCCACAAGCTCGGCGAGGGT
>DATIUS010000324.1:0-18522 GCA_035466655.1 Candidatus Sulfomarinibacteraceae bacterium | reverse complement strand
CCCGCCGTGGAACGTCGAGACGACGCCCATCCGGTCCAGCCATTCGGTCAGGCGCTTGCCGCCGCCATGGACGAGCACGACCGGCCGGCGGCGCCCGAGGGCTGCGACCTCCGCCAGGACGTGGCCCTGGTCGGCGATCGTGGTGCCCCCCAGCTTGATGACGACGATTTCGCTCACCCGTTATCTCCCGTCGCCGTTCGGCTGCGTCCAGCGCAAGGCGGCGCCGAGCACGCGAGCGAGCGCATTTCGTGCGTGCGTGAGCGAGCGCGCGCAGGAGCCAACGCGGCGATGGGCCGGCCCAGCGGCGACGTCATGTGGTGTACTCCGAGTTCTCGCGGACGTAGGCCTCAGTGAGATCGCAGCCGAAGGCTTCACCGGATCCGGCGCCGAGGCCGAGATCAAGACGGATGAGGATCTCCGGGCCGTCCATCGCGGCCCGTGCCGCCGCGCGGTCGAAGGCCTGCGGGCCGCCCGCGCCGCCGTCGAAGACGAGGTGGCCGGCGATCGCGATCCGGAGCAGGTCGGGCTCCAGGCGGGCCGGCACGCCGGCCCGGGCCACGGCCTCGGAGGGGCTGAGGCCGGCGGCCTCGAGGACCGCGGCGTCCGCGAGGCGGGCGTTGCCCGCCGCTCCGGCGATCCGGCCCCAGTTCGGGTCCTTGCCGTGGGCGGCAGCCTTGACGAGGCTGCTGGCGACGACGGCCCTGGCCACCGCGCGAGCATCGGCGTCGTCGGCCGCGCCGGTCACCTGGCAGGTGAGGAGGCAGGTCGCGCCCTCGCCATCGGCGGCCTGCTGGCGAGCCAGGTCCCGAGCGACGGCCTCGACCGCGCCGGCGAGCGTGGCCGCGGTGGGCGTTCCCGGGAGGACGGGTGCCGCCCCGGACGCGCCGGAGGCGAGCAGGAAGACCGTGTCGTTGGTGCTCGTGTCGCCATCTACCGAGAGCTGGTTCCAGGTCCGCGCGGCCACCGGGCGGAGGATCGCGGCGAGGAGCCCAGGTGAGGCGGCTGCATCCGTCAGGAGCACCGCCAGCATCGTGGCCATCCGCGGATGGATCATCCCGACCCCCTTGGCGATCCCGGAAACCCGGACCTCATGGTGGGTACCGTCGGCCGTCGGCAGGGTCACGGAGACGGTCGCGACCTTCACCCGGGAGTCCGTCGTGCACAGCGCGACGGCGGCCGCGTCCAGCCCCTCGTCCGTGGCCGCGAGCTCGGGCACGAGCGCGTCGACGCCCACGGCGACAAGGTCGAGCGGCAGGCGCGTCCCGATGACCCCGGTCGAGAGATGCAGCACCTCGCCCTCGCCGATCCCGAGGGCGCCGGCGACGAGCGCCCCGACGCGTGCCTGGTCCGCGTCCCCCGCGGCGCCGGTCGCCGCGTTCGCGCAGCCGCTCGTCGACACGATGGCGCGCGCGCGACCACCCGAGGCCGCCAGCGTGTCGCGCGAGATCCGGACCGGTGCGGCAGCGAACGTGTTCGGCGTGAACACCGCGGCGGCGGCGGCCGGTCCGCCGTTCGCCACGATCAGGGCAAGGTCGGGGCGGCCGCTGGCCTTGATCCCGACGGCGCGCCCGCCCGCGAGGAACCCGGCGGGGAGGCGGGCGCGCCGTTCCGCCGCCGGCAGGACCGGTGCGATCGGGGATCGGACGTCGAGCTCGGTGGACATCGTTGCTGCGCGGCCTACGGGGCGAGCGGCAGGGCCTCGAGCCCCGCCGTCTCCGGCAAGCCGAAGAGAAGGTTGAAGGCCTGGACGCCCTGGCCGGCCGCGCCCTTGACGAGGTTGTCGATCACCCCGATCGCGAGGATCCGGCCGGTCCGCCCGTCGGCCCGGGCGAAGACCCTGACGTGGTTGCTGCCCAGGACGTGGCCGGTCGCCGGCGGCGCGTCGACCACGGTGACGAACGGCTCGTCCGCGTAGGCCGCGGCGTAGAGCGCATCCAGCTCCGCCTGGGAGACGGGCCGCGCCGGCCGGACATGCGCCGCGGAGAGGATCCCCCGGGTCATCGGGATCAGGTGCGGCAGGAAGTCGAGGCCCGGGACGCCCAGCTCCTGCTCCATCTCGGCGGTATGCCGGTGGGTGAAGACCCCGTAGGCGCGCACGCTCTCGTTCACTTCCGCGTAGAGCATCTCTGCCTTGGCCTCACGGCCGGCGCCGCTCACCCCGCTCTTCGCGTCGACGACGAGGTCAGCGATGAGCCCGGCCCGCGCCAGCGGCGCGAGCGCCAGGATCGTCGCCGTCGGGTAGCAGCCGGGCGAGCCCACGAGGCCTGGCGTTCCTGCCGCGCGAGCCTCGCCGGCGGCGATCAGCTCCGCCCGATGCAGCTCCGGCAGGCCGTAGACGGCACGCCCGAGGAGCTCGGGGCGCGGATGCTCGAAGCCGTACCAGCGCGGGTAGTCCGCGGCGTCGCGGAGCCTGAAGTCGGGTCCCTGGTCGATCACGGTGATCCCGCGCTCGAGCAGCTCCGGAACCCGGGCCGCCGCGGCCCCGTGCGGGAGGGCGAGGAAGACCGCGTCGACATCCCCGACCAGCTCGCTGTCGAGGACATGGTCCGTCGTCGACAGGTGCGGATGGACGGACCCGATCGGATCGCCTTGCCGCTCCCGGCCCGTCAGTCCGACGAGGCGGACCGCCGGGTGCGCCGCCAGCAGGCGGATGAGCTCCCCGCCGACGTAACCGGTCGCCCCGATCACACCGACCCGAATGAGCGGGGCGGACGGCATCGCGGTCTGGGTGGCGGCAACGGCAGGCAGCCCCGGGCTCGTGGTCATGGCCGCATGACTATACACAATTCCTGCATAGTCATGCACGCGTCCGACGGGCGGACCCCCGGCGCGACGTCGCCCGGCGGGCCTGGGCGCGAGGTCAGTCGCCCGGGCGCACCGAGCTCAGGAGACGATGTCTGGCCGCTGGAACGGGCCGGTGACGATGACCTCGCCCTCGGCCTCGAAGCCATCGGCGCCCGTCCGGCGGACGACGTACCGGTGGTGAACCTCCGTCGCCCCGGCCGAGAGCATCGCGTTCACCGGGCAGTACTTCGTCGCGGACAGTTCGATGCACCGGCGGATCGCGTCCTCGTCGACCTCCGGTCCCTCGACCTCGTGGGTCACGTCCACCCGCGTCAGGACCTGCGGGTACGCGGAACGCTGCTCGCCCCGGACATGGATCGCGTAGCGGTCGATGCCCTGACGCTTCTTGAGGGCGATCGAGATGACGTCCATCGCGCTGCACGCGGCGAGCGCCACCGTCACGGTCTCCATGGGGCTCATCTCGTTCTGCGCCGCCTTGTCGCCCCAGACGAACGTTCGGCCAGAACCGGTCGTCGCCGCGAACCGGTTGGCTCCTTCGTGGACGAGCGTGGCGCTGCGGATCGTGGTCATGGGCGCGGTCGGACCTCGTGCGGATTGACTTGGGGGAGCTCGTCGATCCTACTCCGCCACCATCGCGGCCGCCTCGGACAGCGCCCGATCCGGCTGTGGAGGAGCCTCGAACTGCTCGTGGTAGAGCCGGGCGTAGAGGCCGCCGGCCGCGAGCAGCTCGGCGTGCGTGCCGCGCTCCACGATCATGCCGCCCCGGTAGACGAGGATCCGGTTCGCCCGCAGGATCGTGGACAGGCGATGGGCGATGGCAATCGTCGTCCGGCCCCGTTCCAGGCGCTCCAGGGCGGCCTGGATCAGTCGCTCGCTGACGGTATCGAGCGCAGACGTCGCCTCGTCGAGGATGAGGATCCGGGGGTCCTTGAGGAGGACCCGGGCAATGGCGATCCGCTGCTTCTCGCCGCCCGACAGCTTGTACCCTCGCTCGCCGACAACGGTGTCGTAGCCGTCGGGGAGCTCCACGATCCGGTCGTGCATCGCCGCCGCCCGGGCGGCGGCCTCCAGATCCTCCTGGGTCGCGTCCGGTTTCGCGTACAGCAGGTTGTCCCGGATGCTGGCGTGAAAGAGGTACGTCTCCTGGGTCACGAACCCGATGACCGATCCGAGCGACGCGAGCGTCAGCTTCCGGATGTCCATCCCGTCGATCTCGATGGCGCCGGCATCGACGTCGTAGAGCCGTGGCAGTAGGTACGTGGTCGTCGTCTTGCCCGAACCTGACGGCCCGACGAGCGCGACGAGCTCGCCCGGCGCCGCCTCGAAGTCGATGTCGTGGACACCGAACGGCTGGCTCGGCGCACCGGGCGGCGCGTCGGCCCCGAACTCGGCCTCAGCCTCAGCCTGAAACTCGAACTCGGCGTCGGCGCCCTCCGCATCGTCGGGCCCTTGGGCCTCGACCACTGCCGCGACGGCTGCCGCCGGATAGCGGAACGCGACGCCCCGGAATCGGACGTGTCCACGGACGGTGGCCGGATCGAGGGCCACGGCGTCGGGGGCGTCCACGATCACCGGGTCCATCTCGAGGTACTCGAAGATCCGATCGAACAGCGCGAGGGCGCCCTGGATCTCGACCTGGACGTTGAGCAGCTGGCCCAGCGGGAAGAAGAGCCGGGACTGGAGCGTCGTGAAGGCGACGATGTCGCCGATCGTCGGAGCGCTCGGGTCGCCGTTGATGGCCAGCCATCCGGCCAGCCAGTAGACGAAGGCCGGGGTGATCGAGAAGACCGTCCCGACGATCATGAAGAACCAGCGGCCGACCATCGCCTGGCGGATCTGGAGCGCGGCAAGGCGCCGGTTGAGCCCCACGAACCGCTGCACGGCGGCGGCCTGCTGGCCGAACGTCTTGGACAGCAGGATCCCCGACACCGAGAGCGTCTCCTCGGTGACCGCGGAGAGTTCCGCGAGGGAACGCTGCGTCTCGCCGCTGACCTCGCGGCGGATCCGGCCCACTCGGTAGGTCAGGTACATGAAGAACGGCAGCATCCCGAGGGAAAGGGCCGTCAGGCGCCAGTCGATGATCACCATCGCGACGACGGTGCTGAGGGCGACGGCCAGGTTCGAGGTCAGGGACGCGGCCGTGTCGGTGACGACGCCCTGGACGCCGCCGACGTCGTTGGCGAGCCGGCTCTGGATCTCGCCGGTCTTCGTTTCCGTGAAGAACCGCAGCGGCATCCGCTGGAGGTGGGCGTACAGCGCGGTCCGCAGGTCCTGCATGACGTGCTGGCCGATGACGTTGTTGAGGTAGCTCTGCCCGAGACCGATGAGACCGGAGATGACCGGGACCACGATCATCAGCCCGACGTAGAGGTTGAGCCGGCTGAAGTCGAGGCTCGGGATCGCGTCGTCGATGAGAAGCTTGAGGAGGATCGGGTTGATCAGCCCAAGCCCGCTCGTGACGAGGATCGCAGCGACGACGACCCCGATCCGAAGGCGGTAGGGCCGGAAGAACGCGACGATCCGGCCGATCGTCCGGCCCCGGCGCTCCGGGGGGATCGGCAGGGGCGGCGCCGCGTCGGGTGCCACGCCGAAGCGGCTCGAGATCCGGCCGCCGCCGCCCAGGCCTGCGCCGCCCCGGCCCGACCCGCGCCCGGAGCCTCCGCGAATCACCACGCGGTCAGCGTGTTCGCCTCCGTGATCCCCTGCGCCTCGAGCCAGCGCTCGGCGTCGATCGCCGCCTTGCAGCCGTCAGCGGCGGCGGTGATCGCCTGGCGATACCGGTGGTCGTGGACGTCGCCGGCGATGAAGACGCCGTCGATCCGCGAGTGGGTCTGGTCATGGATGACGAGGTAGCCCTTCGCGTCGACCTCCAGCCAGTCGCGGAAGGCCTCGGTGTTCGGCTGGTGGCCGATGGCGATGAACAGGCCCTCGATCGGCATCGTTTGGGCCTGGCCGGTGACGGTGTCGCGGAGGGCGAGCGCCTCCACCTTTGCCTCGCCGAGGACTTCGTCGATCCCGGTGTTCGTGTGGATCTCGATCTTGGGGTTGGCCCGGGCCCGCTCGACCATGATCCGGCTGGCCCGGAACTCGTCGCGGCGGTGGAGCAGGTGGACCTTGGAGGCGAAGCGCGTCAGGTAGGCGGCCTCCTCGAACGCGGTATCTCCCCCGCCGACGACCGCGATCTCGCGATCCTTGAAGAAGAACCCGTCACACGTCGCGCAGGCGGAGACGCCGCGTCCTCGGAGCCGGGTCTCGCTTTCGAGGCCGAGCCACATCGCCGATGCGCCGGTCGCCACGATCACGGACTCGGCGCGGTACTCCGTGCCGCGCGCCCAGAGCCGGAACGGCCGGCTCGAGAGATCAACACGGTCCACATCCACGTCCACGATCCGGGTGCCGAAGCGCTCGGCCTGGGCGCGGAAGGCCGCCATCAGCTCGGGTCCCTGGATCCCATCGGGGAAGCCCGGGTAGTTCTCGACGTCGCTAGTGAGCATCAGCTGGCCGCCCGGCGCGGAGCCGGCGAGGACGATCGGCTCGAGGTTCGCCCGTGCCGCGTAGATCGCGGCCGTGAGTCCGGCCGGCCCGGAGCCCACGATCACCAGCTTGGATTCCGTCCGTCCGGCGCCGTCGGCCGATGTGCCCGGCCCGCCCGGCGCCGGCGCGGCGTCCGGGGCGAATGCGATCGAGAGGCCCCCGAGCGGGGCCGGCGCCGCAGGGGCGGCGACCGAGGTATCGGCGGAGAAATCGATGGAGAGGCCGCCGAACGGGGCAGCCTGGTCAGGCGCGGTCATCGCGAGGATCGTACCACGAGCTCGATACCCAGGGGGAGTATTCCGTCGCTGCTCACAGCGCGCGCAGGTCGCGGAGGACCGTTCGCCCCAGGAGGTCGAGCTTGTCGACCTGCCAGACGTCGCGGACGCTGAACAGCACGTGCTGGGCGCCGGAATCGCCCAGCTCGGCGAAGCGGTCCGTCACCTCGGCCGGCGTCTCGGCGCCGTCCGCGCCGTCGCGGTGCACGTTCACGGTCTGAAGTGTCGATCGCTCGATCTCGTCGAACGGCCGGCCGATCTCCTCGCAGTGGCGGCGGAGCACCTCGTACTTGTGGTGGATCTTCTCCGGGCCGCCGAACACGTTGCACGCGTCGCCGTACTGCGCGACGAGGCGGAGGGTCTTCCGCTCGCCGCCGCCGCCGATCATGATCGGGATTCTCGGCCGGCTGAGCGACTGGGGGGCGTTGAGGAGCCGGGTCGCCCGGTAGCGGCGGCCCTGGAAGTTCTCCTCCGTGCCCCGCTCGCCGGTCCACATCGCGTGGGCGATCCGGAGCGTGTCCTCGAGGAGCTCGAAGCGGACGCCGAGCGGCGGGAACGGAAAGCCGAGGGCCTCCGATTCCTCCTGGTTCCAGGCCGCGCCGATCCCGAACCAGGCCCGCCCGCCGGACAGGACATCGAGCGTCGTGGCCGCCTTGACCCACAGGCCGGGGTGCCGGTAGTGGACGCCGCCGACCATGAGGCCGAGCCGGGCGCGCTCCGAGTGCGCGGCGATCCAACCGAGGGCGGTCATCCCCTCGAGCATCGGCTCCTCGGGCCGCCCGATCGACCGGATCTGGAAGAAGTGGTCCATGACCCAGATGGAATCGAACCCGGCGTCGTCGGCGGCGCGGACCACCCGGGCGAGGGTGGGCGCGAGCTGCGCCGGGCCGCCCGGCCAGCTGAACGAGCTGATCTGGAGTCCGAACTTCATCGTCAGCGGAAGAGGTCCCACGCGGCGGGCATGAGCGCATCCTGGATGGAGCCTTCGCCGCGGGTGAAGGCGGCGCCTCGGACCAGCGCGGCCGGCCGGCCGGCGACCTTGCCCAGGGCAAGCTCGGCGGCCGAGGCGAGCTCGTCGGCAACCGCCCGGATCGTCGATTTCATGACCCGGCCGTCATGGTCCGGAGAGCCCCGCAGATCCTCGATCGGGAGCAGCCCCGAGACGCCGATGGCGACGTCGACGATTCCCCAGCGCCACGGTCGCCCGAACGAATCGGAGATCACGACCGGCACGTCCACGCCGTGGCGGTCGCGGATCGCGGCCCGGATCCGGGCCGCCGACGCATCGGGGTCGACCGGCAGGAGCGTGACGATGCCCCCGCTCGCCGGCCCGACGTTGGAGGCGTCGACCCCGCCGTTCGCGCAGATGAACCCGTGGGGCGTCTCGGTGATGAGCACGCCGTGGTCCATCCGGACGACGCGCCGGGCCTCGCGGAGGACCACCTCCAGCTGGCGCGCGTCGCGGTCCCACGCCCGGGCGAAGTCGATCGCCGCCTGCCGCGGCTCGACGCCGGCGAGGTCGACGATCGCACCCTCGGCCTTCGAAACGACCTTCTGGGTCACGACGAGCACGTCGTCGCGGGTGAGCGGAAGGGCGCCCGGGGTCGTGGCGAGGGCGTCGATGAGGAGCGCCGGGAGGTCGTCGCCGGGAGCGACCTCGGGGACGCCGAGGAGGGCCAGGATGGTCAGGGCCGGGCCGGGATCGACCGGCGGGACCGGGTGCGGCTCAGGCGGCACCACGGCCTCCCGCGCCGGCGGCTTCCGCCGCGAGGAGGTCGGCACCCGTGTCGAGGTCGAGGGTGAGCGGCCCCTCCAGCCGGACGAAGACGGCGCCGGCGGCTTCTGTCGCGGCCCGGTGCGTCGCGAAGCTGCCCTCGCCGAACGCCGGCTCGATCGTCCCGGGAGGCGAGACGAAGAGCAGGTTCGTGCCGGTCCCGTGGCGGTCGGGCACGGCGAGCACGACCGGCCGGTCGGGGGCCAGATGCTCGAACGCAGCCGCGAGCACCGCCTCGATCGCGGTGGCGGACACGGCCGGGAGGTCGATCGGAAGGACGAGGATGGCAGCGGCGCCGTGGTCGAGCGCGACCGCGCGCGCCTCACGGAGCGCGGCGTTCAGGCCGGGCAGTCGCTGGACGATCGTCCGTGCCCCGAAGCCCTCGGCCAGCCTTGCCGCCGCCGGGTCTGCCGTCACCAGGACCGTGCCGGCCAGGCCCTCCGCACCACGCGCCGCCGCGAGGGTCCGGGTCGCCATCTCGACGACGAGCTCGTAGCGCTCCTCGGGGTCCAGCTCGGCGCCGAGCCGCGTCTTCGCGTCCTCGAGGCCGCGGAGCGGGATGAGCGCCCAGGTCGCCGGGCGCCTCGACGTCGGGTCGGGGATCACGGCGATGATCCTACGGGCCGCTGCGGGGCGCGCCGACCGCCCCAAGGACTTCGCCGGCGAGCCGTGTCCGCGCCTGATCGTCGACCATGAGCGTGTCCGTGACGAGCGTCCGGAAGCCGAGCGCCCGGATCGCCGGTTCGAGCGCGGCGTCGACGACGTCCAGCACGAACAGGTCCACCCAGCCCTGGTAGCGCCGCGCCACGCCGAGCGCACTCGCCTCACCGCCGAGCGAGGCGAGCATCCGGTCCGCCGGCCCCTTGATCGCCCGACCGCCGACGATCCCGGAGATCGCCGCGACGGGCACGCCACGGGAACGCGCCGCGTCGATGGCGTCACGCATGCCGGGAACGGCGAGGATCGGCGCCACGGACACGAACGGGTTGGAGGGAGCGACGACGATCGCGTCCGCCGCGTCGAACGCGGCGGCGACCTCGGGCGTCACACGGGCGCCCTCGATCCCACCGAAGCGGATCTCGCCGACCTCGGGTTCCTGGTGCCGGCGCACGAACCAGGTCTGGAAGTCGAGCCAGCCCTCGTCCGTCCGCACCGCGGTCCGGATGGGTTCATCGGCCATCGGGAGGATCCGGGCGCGGACGCCCAGCGCTGCCTGGAGGCCGAGCAGGACGGTCGTCAGCCGCTCTCCCTCGCGCAGTCGCCGGGTCCGGACGACGTGGGTCGCCAGGTCGCGGTCGCCCAGCCGGAACCAGGTCTCCTCGCCGAGGCGCGCGAGCATCTCGCTCGCGGCGAACGTCTCGCCGGCAATTCCCCAGCCCCACTCCCGGTTGTCGATCCCGGCGAGCGTGTACATGACGGTGTCGTGATCCGGGCAGACCAGCAGGCCGTGACGCTCCAGGTCGTCGCCGGTGTTGACGACGACCGTGAGCCGATCGCCCAGGTGCGCCTGGAGCCCGAAGGCGAGCTTCGCCCCGCCGACGCCGCCGGCCAGCTCGACGACCCGCACGACGTCGGCGTCAGGCATCAGCGAGGAGCGCCGCGACGTCACCGATCCGTTCGATCGTCTCCCGGTCGTACGGGGCCGGGAGGCGGACGATGATCGTCCGGAAGCCGAGCTCGACGTATGGGCGGATCGCGCCGGCGACCTCGGCCGGCGACCCGAGCAGATGCGGCACGTTGCCGGCGTTGGCGGCGCCGTTGTGGGCCATCACATCCGTCCAGGCGCGCTCGGCATCGGCTCGGTTGTCGCGGAGGAGGAGCGGGAAGCTGACGGTCAGCTCGATCTCGGATCGGTCACGGCCGACGGCCTCGCAGTGGCCGTCGAGGACGGCGAGCCGGTCGCGAACCTCGCCGAGCGTGCCGTTCGTATTCCACGCGTCGGCCCGCTGGGCAACGGTTCGGAGCGTCTTCCGCGGCCCGTTGCCGCCGACGAGGATCGGCAGGTGCGGCTGGAGCGGCCGCGGTGCGATGAGGGCGTCGCGGAGCTCGTAGAACCGACCTGCATGGGTCACGAGCTCGCCGTCGAGCAGGCGGCGAAGCAGCATCACCGACTCGTCCAGGCGGTCGAGGCGTTCTCCGACACCGGACCCGAAGTCGAGACCGAAGGCGTCGTGCTCCCGCTCGAACCAGGCGCCGCCGATCCCGAGGACCGCGCGCCCGCCGGACACGTGGTCGAGCGTCGTCGCGAGCTTTGCGGTGAGGCCGGGGTTCCGGAGCGTGTTCGCCCCGACCATGAGGCCGAGGCGGACGCGCCTCGTGATGGGTCCGAGGGCGGCCAGCGCCGTCCAGCCCTCGAGGATCGGCTGATCCCACGGGCCGAAGATCGCGAGGACATGGTCCCACGTCCAAACGGAATCCCAGCCGGCCGCCTCCGCCGCGTGGGCCGCGTCGCGAAAAGCCGGCCAGTCCGTCGCCTGCGACCAGAGTTGAGCGCCGAAGCGGACCGGCGTCCGCTCAGACCGGCTGTTCATCCGTCGCCGAGGTGATCGTGGACCCCGGTGATCCGCATCCGGAACGAGACGCGCGGCTGCGACCGAAACCGAGCGATCGTGTCGGGACCGTCGTCGCCGTAGCGCACGGCCAGGGCGCAGATGTCGTCGCGAGCGGCCTCGAGGTCGTCGATCCGCGTCTCGACGACGGCGGCAAGCCCCACCCAGCGGATCGCGTTCGCGCCGTCGAGGATCGCCAGGGAGGCGCGGCCGTCAAGGGACAGGTCGGTCGGCCATCGCCGCGGCCAGCGGCTGTTGAGGAGGATCCGGTCGTCCGGGTCCAGCCGGTACCAGGCCACCGCCTGGTGCGGCTCGCCGTCCGGGCCGGTCGTCCCGATCGTGACCGCGTGCGGCGCCAGGAGGAAGGCGCGGACCCGCGGGCTCAGGTGGACCGGAGCCGGCAACGGGCGGTCAGGGTCTGGGGCGGGCGTCCTCAGTCGTTGTGGCTGCATGGGACCTGAGATGGTACGGGCTCCGGACGAATCGGCCCGCGGGCCCGGCCGGCCGCGCAGGCCACGGATCTCCCCTGATGCCCGCGGCTGGCCTCAGCCGATCCGCTCTCCCGCCGCAACGGCGATGTCCAGCCGGTTCTCGGGCGGCGCGAGGGGACAGGCCCAGCGCGGATCGAAGGCGCACGACGGCTGGAAGGCAAAGTTGAAGTCGAGGATCAGGCGGCCGTCCGGACTCGTGCCGAGGTCGGCGCCCTTCGCCGTATCGAGGAGGTATCGGCCCGCCCCGTACGTCTCGCCGCCGTTTGTCGTGTCGCGGAAGGGGAGGAACAGGCCGCCCGCGTAGCCGGCCATCCAGAACAGGTCCAGGGTGCGCGAACCGCCCGGGAACGGGATGGTCAGCCGCCCGATGCGGGAGAACTCAGGCCGGGATCCGGTGCTCATCGGGATCTCGGGAGCCGGGCCGTCGGTCCCGGGCACCGCGCCCAGCTCGACCTCGAATCGGAGCGCCGGGTCGTACGGCCAGTGGCGGGCCCGGAAGGCGGCCCGATCGCGGGCGGGGACCGGCGACTGGGGATGATCGCGGTAGAGCGCCTCGCGGACGGTCCGCCAGTGCTCCCAGGCGGCCGGCGGGTCCTGCTGCGCGCGATCCCGGACCTCGGCGTAGAGCGTCGCGATCCGGCGCCGCCAATCCGCCAGTTCGAGCACCGGGCGGCCGCCGCCGCCGGCCTGGTCCGAGGCGTGGGCAGTCAAGCGCGCCGGGCCATCCCGCGCACGACGATCAGCACGCCGAGGACGATGAGGACCACCGGCCAGAGCTGGCCCCAGGCGATCGGCGGCAGGTCCATCCGAAGCGTGACGTCGAGTAGGAACCAGATCCCGAACCCAAGGAGGACGAGGCCCCACAGGCGGCCGGCCAGGTCGGCCGTCTCGCGGAGGGCGGGATTGGCGCCGAGGCGTGAAACGGCCGCCTCGGCCTCGCGGCCGAGCTCGTGCGCACGCTCGTCCAGCACCCGCGCTCCGCCCTCGAGAGATGTGCGCAGATCTGCGCCCGGAGCGGGTGGTGCGGACGGGACCGGCTGATCCGGCGGGAGATCGGGACGCTCGGTCGGCGTGGTCATCGTGCTCCTCCGAGACTGCTGCGTCGGCGCCATCGTAGACCAGCCCGGTTTCCGCGCGCGACTACAATTCGGCCCCGCCCCGGGTCCATCCGGCACGTCAGGTGCCGGCCGCGGCGGGACCCGGAGGGCGAGCGTGGCGCACCAGGCGGAGATCGGCGTCTTCGGAGGGTCGGGCTTCTACGCACTGCTCGACGACGTCCGCGAGATCAAGGTGGATACCCCGTACGGCCCGCCGTCCGACAGCTTCTTCCTGGCGATGGTGGCGGGCAGGCAGGTCGCGTTCCTGCCGCGCCACGGACGGCGACACACGATCCCGCCGCACCGGATCAACTATCGGGCCAACGTCTGGGCGATGCGCTCGCTCGGCGTGAAAGCGGTGATCTCGCCCTGCGCGGCCGGGTCGCTGGCCATCCATGTCAAGCCGGGGGACTTCGTGGTCTGCGACCAGTTCGTCGATCGGACGGGCGGTGGGCGTCCGCACACGTTCTACGACGGCCCGATCGTGACCCACCTGTCGTCTGCCGAGACGTACGATCCTGTCCTCCGCGAGCTCGCGATCCAGGCCATCCGGGATCACGGCATCGAGGTCCACGAGCGCGGCACGGTCGTCGTCATCGAGGGCCCGCGCTTCTCCACGAAGGCGGAATCGCGGTGGTTCTCCGACGCCGGCTGGGAAGTCATCAACATGACGCAATACCCCGAGGCGTGGCTGTGTCGTGAGCTCGGGATGGCGGTCGTGAACATCTCGCTCATCACGGACTACGACGCCGGCGTCATCGAGGGGACCGAGGCTGTCGATGCGCAGAGTGTGCTCGAGGTGTTCGCCCAGAACGCGGACCGCATCCAGAAGGTGGTCCTCGACCTCATCGCGCGCTTTCCGGCCGACCTCGACGCCCTCGGCGCCCGGGCCGCGCTCGGACCGACCCGCGGCGACGGCCACGCCATGAGCCCGGAGGACATCCGGCTCTTCGAGACGGGGCTGTAGGGCCGCGTGCCCGACCGATGACGGGCCCGGGACCGCTGCGAATCGGCGTCTGCCTCGGGTCCATCGGGGTGGATGCCGCGTGGTGGCTCGAGAGCGCCCGACGGCTGGACGGGGCCGGCTACGCCGGGATCTGGTGTTGGGACCACTTCGTTGGCAAGGGCGATCGGGCAGTTCCGGTCCTCGAGCAGTGGACGATGCTCGCCGCCTCGGCTGCGGTCACGTCGCGAGTTGAGCTCGGGTCGTTCGTGGCCAACGTCATGAACCGCCACCCGGCCGTCCTCGCCCGGATGGCCGGCACGGTCCAGGCGATCAGTGGGGGGCGCCTGACCCTGGGGATCGGGATCGGCGGCCACCCCGCGGAGCACGGGAGCTACGGGATCGAGTGGCCGTCCGCGACCGAGCGAGCGGCCCGCCTCGAGGGCGCGATCGCCGCGATCCGGGCGCTCTGGACCGGCGGCCCGGTCGATCTGGACGCCCCGGGCATCACCCTTCGCGACGCCGTCGCGCGGCCCGCCCTCGACCCGATGCCCCGGATCATCGTCGGTGGGGAGACGCCGGCCGGGGCCCGGCTGGCCGCCCGGATCGGCGACGGCTGGACGGCTTTCGACCGGACCTTCGAGCGAGACCTGCCCGCCTACCTCGAGGCGCTCGCGGCCGCCGGACGGTCACGGGCCGACCAGCGCCTGATTGTCGCCTTCGAGGCCGGGCGGAGCGGCGTCGACGCCCTCCGAGGCAGCCCGTGGATCTCGCGACCGGGCGAGGAGCTCGCCCGATGGCGCGCCGCGGGTGCCGACGACGTCATCGTGACCGCCCGCACGACCGCCGACGTCGACCGGCTCGTCAGCGCCGTGGGCCGCTGAGGCACCGCGCCAGACAACGCGTCCGGTGGGGGTTTGACCTCGGTCGGCGAGAGGTCGAGGTGTTCCGCAAGGTCTTCGGCCGCAACTGACCCCGCCCAGCCGCGGACCGAAACGGTCAGGGGCAAAGCGCGCCGATCGGGATGACCGCGACTCCGTCGTTGCGGACATAGCCGTAGCCGGTGCCCGTGATGACGGCAAGAGTCAGTGGTTCGCCCGTCGCATGGGTGTCGACGCGGCCCTTCAGCTTCAACAGGTGCTCTGCTGCTGCATCGACCTCGCCGAGGCCCAGCTTCACCTCAAACGCCGCCCACCGGCCATCCGGCATCTCGATGATCGCGTCAGCCTCGAGGCCCGACTCGTCGCGATAGTGGTAGATCTGCGCCTCAAGCGCCTGGGCGTACACCCGCAGGTCGCGCACGACGAGGTTCTCGAACAGGAACCCGAACCAGTTCAGATCCGTGAGCAGGCGCGCCGGCGTCGCGCGAACCGCGGCCACCGCGAGCGACGGGTCGACGAAATGGCGCACCGACGCTGCCCGGAGGCGGGTCCGGGAGCGCAGCCCGGGAGACCACGCCGGGAGGTCCTCGGTGATCATCAGTCGGGCCAGGGCGTCGAGGTACGACGAGACCGTCTCCTCTTTGAGGTTTCCGTCTGTCCCGTTCACGTCGGCCCGGAGCAGCTTGATCGGGGCCGGCGTCGCGAGGTTCCGGGCAAGCGAGCGCAGGAGGCGGGTGACGACCTGCGGATCCCGACGCACCCCGTCGACACGCTGGACATCGGCGCGCGCGATCTCGCTGATGTAGCCGCGCAGGCGGCGCTGGGCCTGCGGGACGGCGAGGCCGAGGTTGCCGGGCCAGCCCCCGGCCGACACAAGGTCGGCGATCTGCCGGATGGTCAGTCCCGGGTCAGTCGCGCGAACCGGCTCGCCGCGCAGGACCGCCGCGAGCGAAACCGCACCCGTCGTGTGACCCGACTCGGAGAGCGCCATCGGTCGCAGCCGGAGCCGGATGATCCGCATCGCCCCAATGTGGCGCGTCTCCTCGTCGGGCGGCACCGCGGATCCCGTCAGGATGAATTGGCCCGTCGCGCCCCGGTCGTCGACGGCGCGCCGGACGTGATCCCAGATCGCCGGCTCGCGCTGCCACTCGTCGATGAGCCGCGGGGTGTCCCCGTCGAGGACGAGCGACGGGTCAATGGCGGCGGCCTGGCGCGCCTGCCGGTCCACGTCGAGGAGAACCTCGCTGCGGGCCGCTCGGCGCGCGGTCTCGGTCTTGCCACACGCCTTCGGTCCCTCGACGAGCACGGCACCCGCGCTTGTGAGCGAGGCGGCAAGTTCCGCGTCGACGACGCGGGCGCGGTACGGCATGCGCGGATAGTGCGCTCGCCGGTATCGGTCGGTCAACTCACAGGGGGATGTTTGCGGAGTTCACAGGGGGATGTTTGCGGACTTCACATGGGGATGGATGCGGCGGTGCTACCTCGGCACCGCGGCTCCGCGCACGACGGACCGCGGGCCCTTGCCGCCCGTTCGTGGCACCATCGTCGCGCCCATGACCACCCCGGCGACCTCAGCCGCCGCTCCGGAGCCGACGCATGGCTGCGTCCGGTGCGGGCGACCCGTCCCGATCCACGTCGCACTCTGCGAGGAGTGCAACCCGCTCGGACTGCGACAGCCCTCGGCGACCCAGGTCCATGCGATCGCCGCCGGCGGGATCGTCCTGTTCGTGGCCATCCTCGCGGTCCTGGCCGGGATCGGGTTGCAGGGCGTCGGACCGTTCACGGGCGCGGTCACGCGCGTGGAGGCTGCCGATGGCGGGCTTTCCGTGACGATCCGCGTGACGAATGACGGGACCCGCGACGCGGCCACGACGTGCCGGCTGGTCGAGCGCGATCGCCCCGCCGGCGGGCCCGGCGAGATGGTGCAGACCCCCACCGTGGAGGCCGGCGGCAGCGTGGCCGTCACGGTGACCGTTTCGGCCTTCGGGGACCGGCCGCAGGTCCTCGCCGTCGACTGCCAGTCGCCGTGAGGGCGCCGGACGGCGCCCAAAGCCGGTATGGGACGGAGCTGGCGTTCGCGCTTGAGGTCGCCGTGCGTGCCGGCGAGCTCCAGATGGAGCGCTACGAGCGAGTGGAACAGATCGACTACAAGTCCGCCCGGGACGTCGTCACGGAGGTGGACCACCTGTCCGAGGCGCTCATCCTCGACGCCATCCGGGCGGCCTTTCCCGGCGATGCGCTCCTGGCCGAGGAGACCGGCGAGCACGACGGTCACGCCGCGGGCCAGACCGCAACGTCGAGCATCGGGCGCGTCTGGGTGGTCGACCCGCTCGACGGAACGATCAACTACGCGAACGGGATCCCGTTCTTCTGCGTGTCGATCGCGCTCGTCGAGGGGGGCCGGCCGGTCATGGGCGTGATCCATGATCCCACGCGGCGCGAGTCATTCGCCGCGACGGCGGACGGCCCGGCAACCCTTGCCGGTCATGAGATCCACTCCTCCGCGAAGGAGAGGCTGAGCGACTTCGTCATCTCGATGGCCTTGTCTGGGCGCGCGGTTGCGACCCGGGCGCGCGGCGTCCGGAAGGCGATCCGCGTACCGCGCTCGATGGGCTCGGCGGCGCTCGCCCTCGCATACGTGTCGAACGGCCGGTTCGACGCGTTCGTCCAGCAGGGCGGGCTGTCCACCTGGGACGTCGCCGCGGCCGGACTGATCGCGGAGCGGGCCGGCGCGACGGTCACGAACCTCGCCGGCGGGCCATGGTTCGAGATCGCCGCCACGTCGAAGTCGATCGGCGTCCTGGCGGCCCCGCCCACGCACCACGGAGAGCTGTTGCGTCTCCTGTCCTGACCCGGGGCAACCCGACGGATGACGCACTCGCGAACCGCGCGGTCTGGCTCGACCTACCGGCGGACGCGTTGAGCTGACGTCCGTCAGGCTGAGCGCCAGCGGTGCGGACGCGCCCGTAGCCTCGGCAGGCCCCAGTGATCGCAGAAGGCCTCCCAGCGCACCCGCGGGGCTCCCTGCCAATGGAGCTCGTTGGCGGAGCCCTGCGGGATGACCACGCCGTCGTCGGTGGTGCGAAGCCGGGCCAGCGAGCGATAGAGGATCGCCTCGCCCCAGTGCTGTCGAAGCGTGGCCGCGAGCACCGGCCCGCCGCGCAGGCTCGGGACTTCCCATCTGGGCGCCTTCTCCGGGATCCCCTCGAGGTGGTCGTAGCGGGCGAGCACCGCCGCCGCCGACTTCGCACCCCAGCCGGGCAGCCCGGGGTAGCCGTCGGACGAATCGCCGACGAGGGCGAGCCAGTCCGGGATCGACCGCGGCGCGACGCCCCATTTCGCGCGGACGCCGGCGTCGTCGTAGGTGATCGCCCGCCGTCGGTCGAGAAGGACGATCCGGTCGCCCTCGACGAGCTGGGCCATGTCCTTGTCCGGCGTGCAGACGAGGATCCGCTCGACCGCCGGATCGGCCGCGAAGCGCCGGCACGCGGCGGCGATCGCGTCGTCGGCCTCGAACTCGACCATCGGCCAGAGGACGATCCCGAGCGCCTCGATCGCCTCCTCGGCGATCGGGAACTGGGCGAGGAGCTCGGGCGGCATGCCGGCCGACGACTTGTAGCCGGGGAAGAGGTCGTTCCGGAACGACTCGATCACCCGGTCCGTGGCGCACCCCACGTGGGTCGCTCCTTCGTCGCGGAGGAGGAAGAGCAGCTGCTCAACGAGCCCGGAGACGCCGGAGAGGTCGACCCCATCCGCCCCGAGGACGGGAGGGCGAGGCGCGTAGTACGCGCGGAAGAGCTCGTACGTCGCGTCGACGAGGTGGACCTGCACGGCCGGTCAGCCTCCCTCGACGATCCACGCCAGGCGTTCGAGGTCCCGCCGGAAGATGGGCTCGAAGGTCAGCCCCAGGACGAACGCGCCGAGGTGCGGGAGGAGCGGCGGGATCAGCGTCTCATCCCAGGTCACGACCGTCGAGGTGCCGTCCGCTCCCGGCGCAAGGCGGATGTCGCCGCCGCCCCTGATCAGGCCCTTGTGGCGGATCGCAAAGTGCGTCGGGGGCTCGAACGCGGTCACCTCGACGGGGTCCTCGACGGAGATCCCCATGACGCGGACCCGGCCGACAGCGCGCGTCCCGGCGCCGACCGGCGGCGGGGTGGCGAGGCGGACCGACTT
>DATIUS010000323.1:0-4381 GCA_035466655.1 Candidatus Sulfomarinibacteraceae bacterium | reverse complement strand
GGCAGCGAGCTGCTCGCGGACGCCCGCGAACGCCGCCGCGAGCGTGGTGTCGATGCCACCTTCGGGTTCCTGGACCGCGTCGGCCGCCGAGTACCCGCGTTCCCGCTCGCCGCCGCCGGTTCGCGGACGGCGCTCCGGGCGTGGCTGCGGTGACTGGGGCGCGACCGGCTCGGGCGCCGGCCGTGCCGGAGCCTCCTCGGCCTGCTTGAGGCTGAGGCCCAGGCGATGACGCTCGGAATCGAGGCTGATGATCTTGAGCTTGAGGTTCTGGCCCTCGTGGACAACGTCGCCCGGATGCGCGACGCGCTGATGGCTCAGCTCGCTGATGTGGATCAGGCCCTCGAGCCCGTCGCGGACGCGGACGAAGGCGCCGAAGTTGACGAGCTTCGTCACCGTGCCGTCGATGATGTCGCCGACCTTGAAGTCGGCGACCGTGGAGTGCCACGGATCGGGCTGGAGCCGCCGGATCGACAGGCTGATCCGCCCGCGCTCGTGGTTGATGTCGATGACCTCGGCCTCGACCTCTTCGCCGACGCGGTAGCCGGCCTCGGGGTTGTTGACCTTGTTCCACGAGAGCTCGCTCTTGTGGACGAGACCGTCGATCCCCCCGAGATCGATGAAGACGCCGAACGGGGCGATGCTCCGGACGGTGCCAGTGACCTTCTGCCCCACCAGGAGGCTGCTGAAGAGCTCGTCCCGCTTCTCGCGGCGTTCCTCGTACAGCGCGACCTTCTCGGACAGGATCAGCCGGTTGGCCTTGCGGTTGACCTCGAGGATCTTGAGGCGGAGCTTCCGCCCGACGAACGGCTGGAGCTTCTCGGCGATCTCCTGCGCGGCGTCACGCGGCTGGTCGTTCTGCGGCCGGCGCGGGAAATCGACGATCTGGCTGATCGGGACGAAGCCGCGGATGCCGCAGTCGACGATCAGACCGCCCTTGTTGTGGTCGATGACCGGCGCCTCGATGATGACGCCCGCCTCGAACTGCTCCTGCATCGCGCGCCACTTGCGCTCGAGACCGGCCCGGCGGAGCGAGAGCACGACGTGGCCTTCAGGCGACTCGGGCTGGAGGACGTAGACGAGGACGGTGTCGCCGATCGCAAGGGCGGGCTGGGACTCGCCGTGACGCCCGAACAGCTCCCGGTTGCTGACAACCCCTTCGCTCTTCGCCCCGATGTCGACGAGGATCTCGTCCTTGTCGATCCGGACGACGCTGCCCTCGACGACGTCACCGTGCTTGAAGCTCCTGATGTCGGCGTCCTGCTCGGCGAGCAGCTCCTCCATCGTGGTCGGCTCGGGTCCACGGGACGGGGGCGGGGCGGGCGCCTCCTCGGCAGCCGGCGCGTGGACCATCTCCGCGTCGTCCAGCGCTGCCGGCGCCGCGTCCGCGGGAGCGTCCATCGACGTCGTCGCGTCCGCATCGGCCATCTCGGCGGCGGGGGCCGCGACGGCCTCGACAGCCGATGCCTCGACGTCGCCCTCCCCCGCGGGTGGCGCATCCTCAGCGGGCGTCGCCGCCGGCTCTGTGGCTGGCGCCTCGTCCGGGACGATCTCAGGTTCCACGATGTTCTCAGCGGGATCGGCCACGGCCACGACGGTCGTGTCGGTCTCCTCGGGCGCCGGGGCTTCGGCTGTCGCCTCGGCCGGCGGCGTCGTCCCGCTCTGCTGCTCTTTGGTCAACTCGATGCTCTCCTGCAATCCAACGTCCCACCAAGAATCAGAAACGGCCGAGCCTCGCTCCAGCCGTCCGTCCTGCGATCAAGTGGTCCGTGGATGGTCTGCCGCGGTCCGCTCCTTCGAAGTCGAATCGTGATGAACGACGCTCTTCAGCTGTCTGCCCGGAGGGCCACGGGAGTCTAGCACAGGGGCTTCCGTGGCTACAATCGGCCGAACCGTGCCCGAACTGCCCGATCTGGCCGTTGTCGTCGACGCGTTCCATGTCGCCCTGGCGGGCCGAACCCTGCAATCCGCCACGGCGATCGGCCCGATCGCGGTCCGGGGCACGCCCGCGGAGCTCGAGGGGCTGAGAGGACAGCGGCTCGTGGCCGTCCGGAGGCGCGGCAAGTTCGTCGAGCTCGTCTTCGTTCGCGACCGGGTCGTGGTCAACGCCATGCTCACCGGTCGGTTCCAGCTCGCCCCGCCGGTGACGAAGCTCCCGGCCAAGACGACCGTCGTACTTGGATTCGGGCCTCGGGACGGAGCCCCTCGAGGCGCAGCCCGCTGGACCCGCGGCGCGGCGTGGCTGCCACCGGACGACGCGCCGACAGAAGTCCGCTACCGGGACCCGACCCAGATGGGCAAGGTCTACCTCGCGCCGGCGGGCGTCGCGCGCGCGATCCCCGGATTCGACGATGCGCTCGGGCCTGACGCGGACGATCCCGCCCTCACCATCGAGGCCTGGCGAGATCGGATCCGGCGCCACCCCGGCGAGCTGAAGCCGCTCCTCCGGAACCAGGCATTCGTGGCCGGCATCGGCAACGCCTACAGCGACGAGATCCTCCATGCCGCCCGGCTCAGTCCGTTCAGGACACGGGCGAGCCTCGCGTCTGAGGAGGTCGACGAGCTGTACCGCGCGATGCGGGACACGCTCGAACGATCGATCGAGACGCTGCGCCGGCGGGTTCCGCCGACATTCGAGACCCAGGTCCGCGACTTCCTCGCAGTCCACCGCAGGGGCGGCGACCCGTGCCCGCGGTGCGGGACGCGGATCAGCGAGGTGTCGAGCCGGAGCGAGGCGACCTCCTGGTGCCGGGGCTGCCAGCGCTGAGCCGGCCCTCGTCCGTGGGTCAGGGGATCTGCAGCACAAGCCCGACGTGGATCGTGTTGGACGTGAGCCCGTTCAGTGCCTTGATCGCGCTGACGGTGGTACCGAACGACCGGGCGATTCCGTACAGCGTGTCACCGCTCCTGACGGTGTAGGTCGTGCGGGCGCTCGGCGCCGTGGTTGGGGTGGGCTGCGGGGTTGACGCCGCCGTGGGCGCGGCCGCCAGGGTAGGTGTCGGCGCTGGTGTCGGCGTCGAGGGCGCCTCGCTCGGCTGCGTCGTGGCGGCTGGGGCTGGGGTCGCGACGCCCGTGGGCGCGGGCGTCGTCGCGGGCGTGGCGATGAGGTTCGCCTGCCCCGCCGGTGACGGCCCCGTCGCCTCCGGGTCCTGCCCAAGTCCGGCCACGCCAATGGCCGCAAGAGCGAACACGAGGACAAGCGCCGGGATTGCCTGCCAGCCGCGCCGCGCGGCGATGAGGTCGGAAGCCCAGGCTCGAGCGCCCGTGCCCACGTCGACGACCGGCGTTGTCCGTACGATCCCCCATCGGGCTCCCGCCTGTAGCGCGAAGGTCGACCGGGCGGACGTCGACGGGCGCGGCGCGAGGCCTCGCTCGCGCCGCGCGGCGATCACGGCCTGGAACGTCGCGCAGGTCGTGTGGGCCGGCGCGAGACAGAGGCGGGCCTGCTTCTGGATGGCGAGCGGGGCGGCCGGCGCGACGGCCGCGCACCGATGCTCACGAGATGGCGTGCGCGACCGCCAGGCGCCACCGGCCGCAA
This sequence comes from Candidatus Sulfomarinibacteraceae bacterium, assembly GCA_035466655.1. Taxonomy (GTDB): domain Bacteria; phylum Chloroflexota; class Limnocylindria; order Limnocylindrales; family CSP1-4; genus UBA5189. Next base: position 846 of record DATIUS010000323.1, on the reverse strand, counting down.
GCACGTAGGGACAGGCGACTGCCTCGGGAGGGTCGCTCGACGACCTCGACTCCGCCTGGGTGCCGCCGGCCCTGCCGAGCTCCTCATCCTGGGTCATCGACCCGAGGATAGCGCCTGACACGCGGTCGGGCCATCTGCCCCGAGCCGAGCCCTCACCGTCGAGTCGAAACTCGCGGAAAGCACAAGATCCTGGCGACGACCTATTTTCCCGAAAGGCTGCCCTCTCAGTATCTTCGGCGCTGGAGAGCTTGACTTCCGTGTTCGGGATGGGAACGGGTATGGCCTCTCCGCTAGAGTCACCAGGATCTTGCTGCTGGAAGTGAATCGGCAGCTGCCGGCCGGCCCGAGGGGCCGAGGGCGCCGAGAAGTCGCGATCGATCGATCTCGCGTGTTGCTGTTGGATCTATCCAGATCTCAGCCGCTGACCCTGGGTCAGGTGCTGGAAGTGGTCAAGCCCTCGACCATTAGTACCGCTCAGCTTCATCCGTCACCGGACTTCCACATGCGGCCTATCAAACAGGTGGTCTCCCTGCGGTCTTACCCGGTTGACCCGGTGGGGAACCTCATCTCCAGGCGAGCTTCGCACTTAGATGCTTTCAGCGCTTATCCCTGCCGAACATAGCTACCCAGCAATGCCCCTGGCGGGACAACTGGCACACCAGCGGTTCGTCCACTCCGGTCCTCTCGTACTAGGAGCAGCTCCTGTCAAGTTCCCTACGCCCACGGCGGATAGAGACCGAACTGTCTCACGACGTTCTGAACCCAGCTCGCGTGCCGCTTTAATTGGCGAACAGCCAAACCCTTGGGACGTACTTCCGCCCCAGGATGCGACGAGCCGACATCGAG
>DATIUS010000322.1:0-16228 GCA_035466655.1 Candidatus Sulfomarinibacteraceae bacterium | reverse complement strand
TGGCGCCCTCCGCGCAGCCGCGGACGGGACACCTCCCGCGGAGGCGACGCCGCCAGTCTGCCACACGCCAGTGGCGCGCAGCCATCGACGGCCGTTCCATTGAGCCTGTTCCACTCGCGTACGATCGCGCTGCGAGGGGTCCGCCCGCAACAGGACGATCGGGTGATTTCGTGGTGCCGCCCGGTGCGGCAGCGTCGCGCGGCGGAGCAAGATGCCGCAGGCAAGGGGATGGACGGGGTGCAGATGAAAGCTCTTCGATCCGCGAGGTCGGCGCGGCGACCGATGGCGCTCGGGATGATCGGAGCGCTGCTGGGGACGATGCTGGCCGCAGGGCTGGTCCAGGCGGCGACGGTCACGATCGTCATGGAGCACTACGTCTTCAGCCCATCGCCACTCACGATCGCTGCGGGCACCACCGTGACCTGGGTCAACAAGGACCCGACGGAGCACCAGGTGGTCTCCGACACGGGCGCCTTCCCGAGCTCCAGGCTCCTCAAGACCGGGGAGAAGTACTCGGTCAAGTTCTCGAAGGCCGGGACATTCAACTACCACGATGGATTCGGCGGTTTCATGAGCGGGACGATCAACGTGACGGCCGCGCCCAAGGCAACGCCGAAGCCCACGGCGAAGCCGGCCCCGAAGCCGACACCCAAGCCGACGGCTCCACCGACCGCCGCGCCCACGACGGCGCCGACGGCCACGGTGTCCGATGACGGCGCGTCACCATCGCCGGCGGCGGGGACGCCCGGGTCTGGGACGCCGGGGGGCGGGACGACCGGATCGCCGGATGGCTCCGGCGGATCTGGCGGGCCGGGCTCGGGTTCGGCCGATGGGTCATTCGACCCGGGCGACATCATCATCGGCTTCGGGCTCGCCGTCCTCGCCTTCCTCGCCGGGATCGGCATCCAGGCGCTTCGTCGCGAGCGTGCCAGCCTGCCACCGAGCGGCCCGGGCTCGAGCGGCGGCTCGGGCGCGAGCGGCGGCTCGGGCGCGAGGTCTACCGCCCGAATCAGCGTCGGCGGGGACGCCAGCGCCTCGGGAGTCAGTAACTCGGCCGGTGCGGCGGCGCCGGAAACGGCGCCGGATCCCGACGATGACATCGACGAGGACGCCCCACTCGGTCGCGGCTGATCGCGTGCTGGACGCGCGGCCGTCGTGAGTGCGGCGCGCCGCCGGAAGCTACGGCTTATCGAAGATGCCGTGCCCGCCGATGCGCCGCCAGCGCACGGCGAGCTCGCCATCAATCCGAATCCATTCGAACGTCGCCCGCCCGTCTGGCCCGGAGAAGCTCCACGTCATCTCGAAGACCCCGGGGGCTCCCTGGACACCCTTGACCCGAAGCGACGCGGGCCATTCGATGGTCGGATCCGCGGCGTATCGATCGCACGCAGCCACGAACCTCGGCAGTACATCCGCGAGGAGTCGTCGCTCGCTGGTTGACAGGCGCCTTCTGTCTGCCCGAAATGCGTCAGTTACCTCGAACTTCACGTGGCAGCGTCATCGGCATCGAACAGGGCGGTCAGGCCTCCCAGGCCGTCCACGACGACGGTGCGTCCGGCAGCGACGTCGGCATTCGCCTCGCGCTCCATCGCCTGCCAGCGGTCAGTCCAGAACCAAACCTGGTCTGTGGGCACGGCGATGACGGGCACAAGCTCGATCCGACCGTCCTCGCCCTCGATCAGCTTGATCTGCGCATTCGCCTGATCGAGGTGGAGCCGCCGGCGAAGGTCGGCCGGGAGCGCCACGGTGCCACGAGATTGAACGGTCAGCAGGTGCGTCTTCATGCTTTGCAGCATAGCGGCCTTGCGGCAGCCGTCAACCCGTAGGCGCTGGGTCGAAGGTGAGTGCAGGCGACGAGGCAGGTGACACGTGGCGACGGCGTGAACCCTGGCTACATCATCACGAGGCCGCCGTCCACGGCAAGGACCTGGCCGGTGATGTAGGCGGCCTCGTCGCTCGCGAGGAAGGCGACCGCGTTGGCGATCTCCTCCGGGGTGCCGAACCGCCCGAGGGGCGTTCGGGCGTTGATCTCGTCCTGGAGCGGCTGCGGCAGGTCCTGGGTCAACTCCGTGAGCACGAAGCCCGGCGCGACGGCGTTGCAGGTGATCCCGCGTGAGGCGAGCTCGCGGGCGGTGGCCTTCGTCAGGCCGATGAGCCCGGCCTTGGCCGCGGAGTAGTTCGCCTGGCCGGTCTGGCCGGCCTGCCCGGAGACCGAGGTGATGTTGATGATCCGGCCGGCGCGCGCCTTGAGCATCGGTCGGGTCACGGCCTTGATCGCGTAGAAGGCCCCGAACAGGTTCGTCTCGAGCACGGACCGCCAGGCGTCGAGCGACATTCGCATGATCAGGTCGTCGCGCGTGATCCCGGCATTGTTGACGAGGATGTCGACCTTGCCGAAGGCCTCGATCGTGGCCTTCACGAGCGCATCGGCGGCCTCGGGGTCCGTGGCGTCACCCTGGAACGGGAGGGCGCGCCGGCCGAGCACCCGGATCGCGGCGGCGGTCTCCTCGGCGGCGGCCGCGTTGCCTCGGTAGCTGAACGCGAGGTCGGCGCCCTGGGTCGCGAGGCGCAGCGCGATCGCCCGCCCGATCCCGCGCGAGCCCCCGGTGACGATGGCGGACTTACCGGACAGCTCGATCACTTGTGCACCTCCGCGTGGGCGGGCTCCGGGTCGCCGGGGACGACGTCGTCGAGGGGGACGGGGAGCTCGCCGGGGCGCGCCATCAGCTCGGCCAGGGCGGGCGGGATCGGATCCACGGAGTCCCAGTCGACCGGGAGGCGCACCTGGACGTCGCCGGGGCGCACGAGTGCGTCCACCTCGATCCCGCGGGTGGGATCGGCCGTCCACTCGATCGTCACGGCGCCCGAGGTGAACCCGGCGCCGAAGGCGACGATGCAGATCCGGTCCCCGACCTCGACCCGGCCCGAGTTGACCGCCTCGGCGAGGGCGATCGGCACGGACGCGGCCGACGTGTTCCCGTACCGATCGAGGTTCACGAACATCCGCTCCATCGAGAGACCGAGGCCCTTGGCCACCGCCTCGATGATCCGGATGTTCGCCTGGTGCGGGATGAAGAGCTTGATGTCGTCCGGCTCCAGGCCGGCCCGGCGGATCGATTCGAGGGCGGTCGAGGCGAGCGTCCGCGTCGCGAACCGGTAGGTCTCGCGGCCCTCCATCCGGATGTAGTGCTCGCCGCGGGCCACCGTCGTGTGCGACGGCGGGCTCTTCGCCCCGCCGGCCGGCAGCCAGATCATGTAGGCACCCTGGGCCTCGGTCGTGAGCTCGATCCCGAGCGACCCGCCGGGCGCCTCCGATCCCGAGACGACGACCGCCCCGGCCCCGTCGCCGAACAGGATGCAGGTGCCCCGGTCCGAGTAGTCGAGAAATCTGGTGAGCAGCTCCGCCCCGATGACGAGGACGTGCTTCGCGAGGCCCGAGGTCACGTAGGCCTGCGCGGTCGAGAACGCGTACACGAACCCGGAGCAGGCGGCGGCGACGTCCATCGCGGCGGCTCGCGAGTTCCCGATCGCCTCCTTGACCAGCGCGGCGGTGGACGGCATGTAGTAGTCCGGGGTGAGGGTCGCGACGAGGATCAGGTCGATCTCGTCCGGGTCCAGCCCGGCGGTCCGGATGGCGCGGAGGCCCGCGACGGCGGCCATGGACGCCGTGGTCTCGTGCGCGGCGGCGACTCGACGCTCGCGGATGCCCGTCCGGGTCACGATCCACTCGTCGTTGGTATCGACCATCTTCTCGAGGTCGGCGTTCGTGAGGACCTGCTCCGGGACGTACCGTCCCCAGCCGGTCACGTGCGCCCGCAGGACCGGCCCCGGGCGACCCGGCATGCTCCCGTTCATCACAGCGGATCCACCTCGATGAGGGGCTGGCGGGCCTTCACGAGCTTGCCGTCCTCGGCATGGACGCGGGCGACCCGGCCCGACAGGTCGCTCTTGATCTCGTTGAACAGCTTCATCGCCTCGATGAGCCCGATCACCTGGCCGGCGGCGACCTCGCCGCCGACGGCGACGTACGGAGCGGTGCCCGGCGACGGCGAGCCGTACCAGATCCCCGTCAGCGGCGCCTTGACCGACGGCCTCGCAGCCGACGCGGGCGGCGGAGCGGACGTCGCCGGGCCCGCGGCACCCGATTCGGCACCCGCGAGGGCCGGCGAACCGGGCGAGGCGGCGGCGGCGGGCGCCGCGATCGCGACGGGCTTGCGGAGCACGAGCCCGGTCCCCCCGACCTGGACCTCCAGCTCGGTCAGCTCCGAGCGCTCGAGGAGCGCGGCCATCCGATCCACGAGGCCGAGGAGGGCGACATCGCCCGGGTCGGTCGGGGGCGCGGGCACGTCGTCGGTCATGCGTCCCACCGTCGGAAGACGAGCGCGGCGTTCTGGCCGCCGAACCCGAACGAGTTGTTGAGCCCGATCCGCAGGTCGCGCCGCGATGCCTGCCGGGGCGTCAGGTCCATCCCCTCCCCCGCCGGGTCCGGCCGCTCCAGGTTGATCGTCGGCGGGACCGTCCCGGTCCGCAGGGCCTGGATGACCGCGATCGATTCGAGCGCGCCCGCCGCTCCCAGGGTGTGGCCGAGCATCGACTTGTTGGCCGTGATGGCGACCCGCCCTGCCGCCTCCCCGAAGATCGTCCGGATCGCCTGGAGCTCCGCCCGATCGCCTTCGGGCGTCGAGGTGGCGTGGGCGTTCACGTGGTCGACGTCGGCCGGCTGCAGGCCCGCCTTCTCGAGCGCACGCCGGGCCGCCCGGACCGCCCCGATCCCGCCGGGCGCCGGAAGCGTGATATGTGAGGCATCGGCCGTCGCCCCGTAGCCGACGATTTCGGCGAGCGGCTCCGCCCCGCGGGCCTCGGCGTGGGCCAGCGTCTCGAGCACCAGCACCCCGGCGCCCTCGCCGATCACGAACCCGTCCCGGTCCTCGTCGAACGGCCGCGAGGCGCCCGCCGGGTCCTCGTTGCGCGTGGACAGCGCCTTCATCGAGGCGAACCCGCCGACGACGGCCTCGTGGATCGCCGCCTCCATCCCGCCGGCCAGCATCATGTCCGCATCGCCGCGCCGGATCGTCTCCCAGGCCTCGCCGATCGCGTGGGCGCCGGTGGCGCACGCGGACACGATGGCGAAGTTGGGCCCCAGCGGCCCGAAGGCGATCGCAACCTGGCCCGCGCCGACGTTCGCGATCCCCATCGGGATGAAGAATGGGCTGATCCGGTCCGGGCCGCGCTCGGCCATCACCAGGACGTTGTCGAACAGGGTCGTCACGCCGCCGAGCCCCGAGCCGAGGATCACCCCGGTCCGCTCCGCCAGCTCGCCCTCCAGGCGCTCGGGGAGGCCGGCCTGGTCCAGCGCCTCGCGCGCCGCGACCAGCCCGAACTGGATGTAGCGATCCGTGCGCCGGACGTCCTTCCGGTCCAGGACGTGACTGGGGTCGAACTCCTGGACCTCGCCGGCGATCTTCGACGCGACCCGCGACGGATCGAAGCGCTCGATCGTCCGGATCCCGGACCGGCCGGCGACGAGGCCGTCCCAGGTCGCCGCCACGGTGTTGCCGAGCGCGGACAGGGCGCCCATCCCCGTCACGACGACGCGCGTCACCACGAGACTCCCCGGACCGCGAGGCCGGATGCAGCGCAAGGCGGAGCCGAGCACGCGAGCGAGCGCACCCGAACGTGCGTGAGCGAGGGCGCGCTGGCGAGGACGCCGTGATGCGCCGGCATCGAGGTCCGGGTCACCTGACCAGCTTCCCCGTGCGGATCGTGGCCGCCCGATAGACGTCCCCAGGCAGGCCCCGGGCCGAGACTGCGTTCGCGGCGGCCATGACGTCGAACTCGGTCCGCCGGATCTCGGCGGTCACGGCCTCGCCGTCGATCGTCACGAGCGCCCACGACGCGGTCGGATCGCCGTCGAAGACGTAGCCGGCGCTGCCGTCGTTGACGATCTGCTTCCAGCCGAAGTCGCGGACCTCGGGCAGGTGGGTGTGACCGCAGCAGATGATCCGGGCATCGGTCCGCGAGATGCGCTCCAGAACGACGGCGGCATCGAGGTCCCCGTTGAAGCCCGCCGTCTGCGATCCGGGCGACGCGTGGGTGACGAGGAGCATCGTCTCGCCGATCCGGAGGCGTCGCTCGGCCGGGAGCCGCCGGAGCCACGAGAGCGCCTCGTCGTCGAGGGCGTCGTGCGCCCACTCGGCCGCGATCCGCATCGCGTCGGGGATGCCCTCGGGCATCCACGGGAACGCGGCCGCATAGTCGGCATCCGCGACCGCGATGTCCGTGTTGCCCTGGACGACGACGGCGCCTTCCGTCTCCATCTCGCGAAGCAGCGCGATGGCCCCGGCCGGGTCCGGCCCGTTGAACGCGTGGTCGCCGGCGACGAGGATCGCGTCCGGCTTCTCCTTCCTGATCGCCCCCCGAACGGCCTCGAGCGCATGGACGTTGCCGTGCACGTCGGAAAGGACGGCGACGCGGGCGCTCATTCCGATTCCCCGGCGTCCTGCGAGGGCGGCGCAGCGCAAGGCGGAGCCGAGCACGCGAGCGAGCGCACCCCAGCGTGCGTGAGCGAGCGCGCGCAGGCGACAACGCCGCGAGGTGCGGTCATCGCAGGACCCCTTCGGCCGGGATGATGAAGCTGAGGGTCGCCATGCAGGTCGTTTCGCCGTTGACGCTGGCCACGCCGAGCCCGCGCCCGAACCGGCTGCCGAGCTTCTCCATCGTGACCTCGAGGCGGAGCGTGTCGCCGGGCACCACGATCCGCTTGAACCGGCAGTCGTCGATCCCGGCGAACAGCCCGATCCGGTCGCCGAAACCCGGCTGCTTCGCCACGTAGACGGCCATCGTCTGGGCGAGCGCCTCCACCTGGAGGACGCCGGGCATCACGGGCAGCCCGGGGAAGTGGCCCTGGAAGAACCACTCCGAGGCGGTCACGCCCTTGATGCCGACGATCCGCTTCGCCTCGGGGTCGTACTCGACGATCCGGTCGACGAGGAGGACCGGCCATCGATGGGGGATGAGCGCCTCGATCTCGCGGGTCGTGTGGATGGTCTCGGTCACGGGCAGGCTCCGGGTTCGGGGTGGATCCAGGTGGGGTCGGGTCGGTCGGGTGGTCGAAATCGGTCGAAGTCGGTCGGCGGTCAGGAGCGGGCGGCGGCCGCCAGGAAGGCGGCGCTTCCGATCCGGTCGAGGAGGTTGGTGGTCATTCGGCCGTTGAGGAACGCCTCATTCACGAGGAGCGCCTTGTGGATGTCCACGTTCGTCACCAGCCCGTCGATGACGAGCTCACCGAGGGCGACCCGGCCGCGCTCGATCGCGGTGGCGCGGTCCGGCCCCCAGGCGATGAGCTTGCCGAGGAGCGAATCGTAGAACGGCGGGACTTCGTAGCCGGCGTAGAGGTGCGAGTCCATCCTGATCCCGGGCCCGCCGGGCGCCTGGTACGCCTCGACGACCCCGGCACCCGGCCGGAACTCGTGGGCCGGGTCCTCGGCGTTGATCCGGAACTCGATCGCGTGGCCCCGCGGCTGGACGTCGGACTGGCGGAACCCGAGCGGCTCGCCGGCCGCGATCCGGATCTGGGTCGCGACGAGGTCGATCCCGGTGAGCATCTCCGTGACCGGGTGCTCCACCTGGATCCGGCAGTTGATCTCGATGAAGTAGAAGTCGCCCCGGGCGTCGACGAGGAACTCGAGCGTCCCAACGTTCTCGTAGCCCGCGGCGACGACCGCCCGGATCGCCCGCTCGCAGAGCTCCTCGCGGGCTGCCGGGGAGAGGGCGGGCGTGGGCGCCTCCTCGAGGATCTTCTGGTGTCGGCGCTGGACGGAGCAGTCGCGCTCGCCGAGGTGGACGCCGTTCCCGTGACGGTCCACGGCCACCTGGACCTCGACGTGGCGGTTGTCCTCCAGCCACTTCTCGAGGTAGAGGGAGTCGTCGCCGAACGCCGAGCGGGCCTCCGAGCGGCAGACCCGGATCGCCGATTCCAGCTCGCGCGGCGTCCGGACCATCCGCATCCCCTTGCCGCCGCCGCCGGCCGAGGGCTTGATGAGGACCGGGTAGCCGATCCGGGTGGCCTCCGCAAGGGCGTGCTCGTCGTCGCGGAGCATCCCGTCCGAACCGGGGATGGTCGGCAGGCCGTGGGCGCCGAGGAGCCGGCGCGTGCCCTCCTTGCTGGCGAATCGGTCGAGGACCTCGGGCGGCGGCCCGATGAACGTCAGGTCGTGGGCACGGACCACCTCGGCGAAGGTCTCGTCCTCGGACAGGAAGCCGTAGCCGGGGTGGATCGCATCGCAGCCGGTGACGATCGCGGCCGAGATGACCGCCGGTGCCGACAGGTACGAACGCCGCGCGTCCGCCGGCCCGATGCAGATCGCCTCGTCGGCGAGCTGGACCGGGAGGCTGTCCCGGTCGGCCTCGCTGTAGGCGACGACGGCCTCGACGCCGAGGGTCCGGCAGGCGCGCAGGATCCGGAGCGCGATCTCGCCGCGGTTCGCGATGAGGATCTTCGTGAACAACGCTCAGCGCCCCTCGGCCGGGACGGCCGGTTCGAGGTTGATGAGCTCCTGGCCGTACTCGACGGCCGTGCCGGCCTCGACGATCACCCCGACGACGATCCCGTCGACCGGTGAGACGACCTCCTGGGGCACCCCGAGCATGTCCACGGCGCCGAGCCGATCCCCGGCCCGGACGCGGGTCCCGCCGACGGCCTTGGGACCCGGCTGGAAGACGCCGACCGCGGGCGAGGTGGCGATCCGGGAGCGACCGGCGGTCGCCGCCGCGGCCGCCGGGTCAGGCGTGGCCGCCGGGGACGCGGGATCCGTGCTTCGGCCCGGCCCGACCGGGGCCAGGGACGGCCCGCCGCTGCCATTCGTCGAGGCGACGGTGCCTGCCGCGTGCGCGGCCCGGGGCGGACGGTGCGGTTCGGGGGCGGCCGCGGGATGGCCGTGCTGCTCGTGTCCGGGGTGGGCGCGGGAGGGCCGGTCGGTCGCCCGGCGGCCGTGCGACGGCCCGGCACCGGCCGGACGGCGGAGCCGCACGCGCCAGTCACCCTCGCGGACCTCCAGCTCCCCGACGTTGAGGGTCGCGAGCTTCGCCATGAGCGCCGGCACGAGCGCATTCACGAGGCGGTCGATCCCTGCGTGATCGGCGGCTCGGGCGGCGTCGTCTCGGGCGTCGCGATCGTCCGGCACGCGTCAGACCTCCTCGCGGGCGGGTGGCTCGTCGCGGCGCGACGTTCCCGTTGGTGGCGCCCCGACCGACCAGCGGGCCGGGTCGAGCAGGTCGCGCAGCCGATCGGCCAGCCCCCGGGTGGGTGGCGGCACGACCGCCGGCGCGGCGACCTCAGTGTAGGCGCCGAGCGCCCGATACCGCCGGTAGCGCATCTCCACGAGCTCATCGACGGGGAGCCGCGCCAGGCGATCGAGGTGCTCGACGATCACGGCGCGGAGCCGGCGAGCGGTCTCGGCGGGATCAGCGTGCGCCCCTTCGCCGGGCTCGGGGACCACCACGTCAACGACCCCGAGCGCGAGCTGGTCGTCCGCCGTCATCTTCATCGCGAGGGCCGCGGTCGCCGCCTCGTCTGCGGTCCGCCACAGGATGGAGGCGCAGCCCTCCGGGCTGATCACGGAGTAGACGGCGTTCTCGAGGGCGATCACGACGTCTCCCACGGCGATCGCCAGCGCCCCGCCCGAGCCGCCTTCGCCGGTGATGATCGCGACGATCGGCGTGCGGAGACGGCTCATCAGTGCGATCGAGCGGGCGATCGCGTCGGCGATGCCGCGCTCCTCGGATTCGGGCCCGGGATGGGCGCCAGGGACGTCGACGAAGCTGACGATGGGGAGCTCGAATCGCTCGGCCAGCTCCATGACCCGCATCGCCTTCCGGTAGCCCTCCGGGTGGGGCATCCCGAAGTTGCGCCGGATGTTCTCCTCGGTGTCGGAGCCCTTCTGCTGGCCGACGAAGGCGATCCGGTGCCCGTCGATCCGGGCGAACCCCGCCACCATCGCGGCGTCGTCACCGAACGCGCGATCGCCGTGCAGCTCGATGACCTCGTCGGCCATCTCGGCGAGCAGCTCGAGGGTGCGCGGGCGCCGGAGGTTGCGGGCCAGCTGGACGCGGTTCCAGACGGCGGCCTTCGCGTCGACGGCCGCCCCGCCGGGCGCCTCCCGGGTCCGGCCGAGCAGGCGGTCAACCATCGCCGACGCCTCGGGCCGCGGCGGCACCGCGGGCTGGCTCCGGCTCGGGCTCGGGGGGCGGCGGAGCGGCGCCGAGATCCGTAACCACGCGATCGGCGAGCGACGAGAGGAAGCCGATCGGATCGAACATGGACCGACCGTCGCCCGAGCCGCCGTTCCCCGCCCCGTCGCGGGCACCGCTCGACGGCACGAGGTAGCGGAGGAGCATCGCCAGCTCGTCACGGAGCTCGCGGCGGTGCACGACGCGATCGATGAACCCATGCTCGAACAGGAATTCGGACCGCTGGAACCCCGGCGGCAGCTCCTGCGCGATGGTGCCGGCCGCGACCCGCGCCCCGGCGAAGCCGATCAGCGCGTTCGGCTCGGCCAGGTTGACGTCGCCGAGGACCGCATACGAGGCGAACACGCCGCCGGTCGTCGGGTCGCTCATCACGGACACGTACGGGACGCCGGCAGCCCGCAGGCGCTCGAGCGCGGCGCAGGTCTTCGCCAGCTGCATGAGCGCGAGCGTGCCCTCCTGCATCCTCGCGCCGCCGGAGGCCGAGACGACGATGAGCGGGACCCGCTCGGCCAGCGCCGCCTCCGCAGCCCGGGTCACCTTCTCGCCCACGACCGCGCCCATGGAGCCGCCCATGAACCCGAAGTCCATCACGCAGATCGAGACCCGCCGGCCCTCGATCGTCCCGAAGCCGCGGATCGCCGCGTCGCGCAGGCCGGTCGCCACCTGGGCGGCGGCGATCCGGTCCGGATACGGCTTCTGGTCCACGAAGCCGAGGGGGTCCAGGCTCTGGAGCCCGGCGTCGAGCTCGGCGAAGCTCCCGGCGTCGAGCAGGGCGCCGAGGCGGGCTCCCGCGGAGAGCCGGAAGTGGTGGCCGCAGGTGGGGCAGACCCGGTCGGCCTTGTCGAGCTGCTTGTTGAACAGCATCTCGGCGCACGACGGGCACTTCGTCCAGAGGTCGGGCGGGTAGGCGTCCTTGCGGGGGCGGAACGACGGCAGCTTGATCGGCATGGCGCCCTACACCGGCCGTTCGCGCACGGCGTGTGCCGCGCGCGCCGCCCGGGCCATCGGCGAGTTGCCGCCGCCGCGCGACCGGCGCCAGGCGACCCAGGCCGCCCCGGCCAGGCTGAGCGCCGACGCGGCCACGGCGCCGCCGATGAGCAGGGGCATCGGCACGGTCGGGCCGTCGCGGTCGGGATCCGGATCCGAGTCCGGATCAAAGGCGGGATCGGCGAGCGGGTCGAAGGCGTCGGGTGCGCCCGACGGGGTCACCGGGAGAACTGCCAGCGACCCCTCGGCGCCCGCCGCCGCCGGCAGGCGCATCGCTGCCGCGGCCGACGCGAGCCGGAGGGCGAGGCGCTCCTCGAAGCGGACTGAGGGGTGGAAGCGCGGCAGATCGCGGGTCAGCCGGGCCGACGCGAGGCGAACGGCCGCGTCGAGGCGCGGGCTGCCGCTCGAGGCGCGGCGGGTGGCGGATTCAGGTCCCTCCGGCGCCACCCTGAGATCGCCCGACGCGAGGAGGGCGTCCAGGTAGCGGTCCGTGACGAGCGCCTCGATCTCGGCGACCTCACGACCGAGAATGGTCACCGTCCTCGATCCCGGAGGTCGCGGGCCACGGTTCGCAGCGCGCGATGGATGAGGACCCGAACGGCGCCCTCGGAGCGCCCCAGGACGCCCGCGATCTCGGCCGTGCTCAGCTCGTCGACGAAACGGAGGACGACGGCGCGGCGCCGATCGCCGGGCAGGCGCCCCACCGCGCGCCAGGCAGCGGCGGCATCCTCGCGGCGGATCGCCTCGCCCTCGACGTCGAGGGGGTCGGCGAGGATCGCCCCGGCGGCATCGTCGAGCGCCGCCGCAGGACGACGACGGATCGAGCGTCGCTCGTTCGCGACGACGTTCCGGGCGATCCGGAAGAGCCAGACCTTGAACGTGGAGGCACCCTCGCCATCCGCCGGGCGCGCCCGCTCGTCGAACCGATGCAGGTTCGCGAGGGCCGCCAGGAAGGTCCGCTCGGTGGCGTCCTCGGCGGCGTGGTGATCGCCGAGCTCGTAATAGGTGAAGTTGTACACGGGGGCGAGGTACCGCCGATAGAGGGCTTCGAACCGCTCCGGATCGCGCCGCGCCGCCTCGACGAGCGGCCGGTCGCGGTCCAGGTGGGCGATCCGGGGTGCGGCCTCCTCTGCCGCTCCCGATCTCCAGAACACCGCTCGAGCCATCCCGTTACACGGTCCCGGCCGGCGACGCGGTCGCAGGACCGGCCGGGGCGAGCCGAAGGTGCGTGATCTCGCCGGCGTGGATCGCTCGCTCGCGGTCGCCCGGGCCGTCTTCCGGCGCCACCACGAGGAGGGCGCCGGACGCGCCGTCCACACCGGTGGCAAGGACGAGCTCGGTCGAGCCTCCGTGGGTCTCCAGCTGCGCGAGACGACCCGTGGTCACCTGCCGCTCCGCCCATCCGGCGACGTCGAACCGGCCGCCGCGAAGCGCAGCGAGGCGCAGCTCCAGCCGGGACAGGAACGCGTCCAGCAGGTCGTCGCGATCGATGGGCCGGCCGCCCGATACCTCGCCCAGTGAGGTCATCGACGACGCGAGCTCGGCCGGGAAGGCCTCGGCCGGCCAATCGGCGTTGATCCCGATCCCGATGACGGCCCGCGGATCGTCCGTCCCCAGACCGTCGGTCTCGCCGAGGATCCCGGCGAGCTTGCGGATCTCGAGCGGTGCTGTGTGCCGGGCGAGCGCGGCGGCCGCGTCCGGATCCGTCGCCCCGAGCGACGCCCCAGGCCCGGCGACCACGACGACGAGGTCGTTGGGCCATTTCAGGCGGATCGTGCCGCTCGCCAGGCCGGCCACGTCCTCGGCCGCGTCGGCCATCGCCAGCGCGACGATCCCGGCGAGGCGCCACACCCGGTCGGCGGGCAGCCAGGCCGGCCGGAATCCGACCGAGAGCAGGAGCGCGGCCCCGGGAGGTGCCGTCCAGCGGCGGCCCTGGCGGCCACGCCCCGCGGTCTGTTCGTCGGCGACCGCGACGCAGCCCTCCGCGGCACCGGCCGCGAGCCAGGCCCGGACGACGTCGTTCGTGGACGGCACGCTGGCATGCCGCTCCAGTCGCGACGGGAACGGCGGCGCGTCCGTCGGGCGCGCCGGGAAGGGCGACCCGCCGGTCGGGATCGACAGGACCGCGCCGACGACCGGCGGCGAGTCCGCCGGCGGAGCGGGCGTCGTCGTCGAGATCGGGCCGGCGTCCCTCGGCGAAGCGGTCGGCATCGGGCGTGCGCCCGGCATCACCCGGCGGCCGAGCCGGTGGCGGCAGCGTCCACGGCGTCCGGCCGCGAGAGCTCGAACGCGCCGTGGAGGGCGGTCAGCGCGGTTGACAGCTCGTCCTCCGCGATCATGCACGTGATCCGGACCTCGGACGTCGAGATCATCTCGATGTTCACGCCGGCGTCGGCAAGCGTCCCGAACATGCGGGCCGCGTAGCCCGGCGCGTTGTGGAGACCGGCGCCCACGATGGACACCTTCGCGACGGACGCGTCGGTCGTCAGCTCGCGTGCTCCGAGATCGCGCACGAGCGGCTCGAGGACCTTCTTCGCCCGCCCGAGCTCGGCCTGGGGGACGGTGAACGAGAGATCCGTCGCGCCACCGTGGCCGACGTTCTGGACGATCATGTCGACGTTGATCCCGGCTTCGGCGAGCGGCTCGAAGACCGCGCGGGCCACGCCCGGCCGATCGGGAACGGCCACGAGGGTGACCTTCGCGACGTTCCGGTCGTGGGCGAGACCCCGAACCTTGTTTCGCTGCTCCACGAGCGGATCCTCCCTGATGAGCGTCCCGGGCGCGTCCTCGAACGAGCTGAGGACCTCGATGACGACGTCGTTGACCCACCCGAGCTCGACGGCCCGGACCTGCATGACCTGGGCGCCCTGGTGGGCGAGCTCGAGCATCTCCTCGTAGCCGATCACCGGCAGCTGTCGGGCGGCCGGCACGAGACGTGGGTCGGCGGTGTAGATGCCCTTCACGTCGGTGAAGATCTGGCACCGGTCGGCGCCGAGCGCGGCCGCGAGGGCGACGGCGGTCGTGTCCGAGCCGCCGCGGCCGAGGGTCGTGATCTCCGCCTGGTCGGCCGCCGCGGCGCTCTGGCCCTGGAAGCCGGCCACGATCACGACGTTCCCCCGCTCCAGCTCGGCCCGGATCCGGCGGGGCTCGATGTCCGCGATCCGCGCCCGGCCGTAGCGGCCGTCGGTGGTGATCCCCGCCTGCGGGCCGGTCAGCGAGATCGCCTCGACGCCGAGCGCGTGGAGCGCCATCGAGACCAGGGTCGCGCTCTGGTGCTCGCCGGTCGCGAGGAGCATGTCCAGCTCGCGAAGGTCCGGCTCATCGGTGATCGCGTGGGCCAGCGTGAGCAGCTCGTCTGTGGTGTCGCCCATCGCCGAGACCACGACGACGAGGTCCGAGCCGGCCGCGCGCTCGCGGGCGATCCGTCGCGCGACGCGCCGGATCCGGTCCGCATCCGCCACGGAGGAGCCGCCGAACTTCTGGACGACGAGTGGGCGAGGCATCGGGCGCGCATTCTACCCGACGCGTTCGAGCATCCCGGTCAGGCCCCATGGCACGAGGCACCGGCCACGCGATGTCAGGCGTGGACACGCTTTCCGCATGAACGAGCACAGCCCCACCCGACATCGTGCGGGTTCGTGCACGAAACGGACCCAGGTCGAGCGTGTTCATTCCAAACGTGTGTCTGAGGGCAACATCGGCTCCAGTCGAGCACGCGGCACGGCACAATGACCGGCCACAGGAGGCCCGGCCGATGTGTTTCGACGTTCACGCCCGACCGCCCATCTCGCCGATCGCTGGCGGGGCGCTCGATGCCGGGGCGGTGACGCTCACTTCCGAGGACGGGACTGAGTTCGCCGCCTTCCGGGCGGTTGCCGCGGAGCCGAACGGCGCCGGGGTCCTCATCCTCCCCGACGTCCGCGGCCTCCACGCGTACTACGATGAGCTGGCCCTCCGCTTTGCCGAGCACGGCATCGACGCGCTCGCGATCGACTACTTCGCGCGGACCGCGGGACCGGGCCCCCGCGGCCCGGACTTCGACTACCCGTCTCACGTCTCACTGGAGACCTGGTCGGCGCTCGCGGCGGACATCCGCGCCGCGGTCGCGGCACTCAGGGCGACAGGCTGGACGGCAGACGGACGGGCTCCGAGCCGCATCTTCACGACCGGCTTCTGCAGGGGCGGGCGGCTGTCGTTCCTGTCCGCGACCCTCGGCCTGGGCCTCGCCGGCGTGATCGGCTTCTATGGCTGGCCCGTGGGCCCCGGACGCAACGGCACGCCCGCGCCGGCCGACGTGGCGTCCGCGATCGCGTCGCCGGTGCTGTCGATCTGGGGCGGCGCCGACGAGGGCATCGGAGCATCGGTCGTGAAGGAGTTCTCGGCGGCCCTCCGGGCGGCCGGGGTGGAGCACCGCTCGATCACCTACCCCGGGGCGCCCCACTCGTTCTTCGATCGGACCGCAGTCGAGCATGCCGACGCCTCGGCAGCTGCCTGGGCGGAGGTGCTGGCGTTCATCCACGCGCATGCCGGCTGACGTGCGCCGGAACGATGCGGGGCGCCGGCAGGGCCAGGCGCCACGTCAGCGCTTGATCAGGTTCCAGAAGACGACGATCGCGACGACGACGGCGACGACCGGCAACCACAGCCCGGGCAGGATCGACTGGACGACGTCGAAGACGGTCTGGATGGCTGCCCCGAAGACCCGGAAGGCACCCCCGACAAGGCCGACGATGCCGTCGGCCAGCGTCTGGAGGAGGTCCCCGGCGATGTCCACGGACCCAGTGTCGGCGACCCGTCAACGACGGCTGTCGAGGTCAGGGCTCCGCGACCACCTTCGCGCCGGCGTTGCGGGGCGCGACGACCTCAACCCGGCCGGGGAGGTCTGTGTCGGCGGCGGCCGCGCGGAAGGCCGCCTCGATCCGGGCCACGCCGGCGACCGTGTCGGTGAAGGCGATGATCGCCGAGCCGGCGCCGCTGAGGCAGGCACCGAGGG
>DATIUS010000321.1:0-3701 GCA_035466655.1 Candidatus Sulfomarinibacteraceae bacterium | reverse complement strand
AGGAACCCGAGCTCCGGGTCCTGAAAGACGAAGCCGGCCTGGCGGGCGAGCACCGCCGGGGCGATCCGCGAAGGGTCGGCGCCACCGAGCGCGACGGACCCGGCCGTCGGTCGGAGGAGCCCCGCGGCGAGCCGGAGGAGCGTGGACTTGCCGCTGCCATTGGGTCCCGTGAGGGCCACCCGCTCCCCCGCCGAGATCGCAAGGTCGACGTCGCGGACGGCCGGCGCGCTGCCGAAGTAGGCGAAGCTCGCGTGACGCACCGAAAGGAGCGATGCGCGCGCGCCGGTCGCCCGGGCAACCGTGACCTGCGCGCGGGTGAGGTCGCCCGGGAGCCAGATCCCTTCGCGGGCGAGCCGCTCCGCCGACCGGACCAGCACGTCCGCCGGCGCGCCCAGGTCGATCGGCGAACCGGTCGTGTCGAGGGCGAGGACGAGGTCGGCAAGCGGCCACGCCGCGTCGGCCCGGTGCTCGACGAGGACGATCGTCGTCCGCCGTTCGTCCCGGAGCGTGGTCAGCCGCTCGAACAGCGCGGCCGCACCGGCCGGGTCGAGATTCGCGGTCGGCTCGTCGAGGACGAGGACGGACGGGCGCGGCGCCTCTACCCCCGCCAGTGCCAGTCGCTGTTGCTCCCCGCCGGACAGCCGCGTTCCCCGGCGACGCTCGAAGCCGCCGAGTCCCACGGCCGAGAGTGCCTCCGGCACGCGAGATCGCATCGCCCCGAGCGGCCACCCGCGGTTCTCCAGCCCGAACGCGACGTCGTCCTCGGCCCGGTCCATGACGAGCTGGCTGGCCGGGTCCTGGAAGAGGATCCCGACCCGCGCCGCGATCTCGGCCGGCGAGGCGGCCGCGGCCTCCAGCTCCCCGACTCGCAGCGAGCCGTGCCACTCCCCGGGGACGTCCCGCGGGACGAGGCCGGCGACGGCACGGGCGAGTGTGCTCTTGCCCGAGCCGGACGGCCCGACCACGAGGAGCACGCCCCCGGCGTCCAGCCGCAGGTCGATCCCGGCGAGCGCCGGCCGATCGGCTCCGGCGTACCGGAACGAAACCCCGCCGAGCGCGAGCGGCAGCGGGCCGCCCGTTCGGGACTCCCCGTTCAGCCGGGGAACCCTTCGAGCACCCCGGCGCGGCGGAGCGAGCGGACCAGGGCGATGGACCCCGCGGCCACGATCACGACCGCCGAGACCGCCATCGCGATCCCCCTCGCGATCTGGAGGTCCACGGCAACCTCCGGGTAGTAGAGGACCCAGTCGTGGATCCAGGCCGCCGCCGCGCTCGCGATCGCCGCCACCGCGATCACCGGGAACGACCAGAGGCGATAGAGCGTGAACGCGAAGACGAGCTCCGCCGCCGCGCCCTGGACGAACCCGGACAGGAGCGTATCCACGCCCCAGGCGCTGCCGAGCAGCGCGGAGACGCCGGCGGCAACCATCTCCGCGAAGAGCGCGGCCCCGGGCTTGCGGACGACGAGCGGGGCGAGGACGGCGGGCACGAGCCAGACCGCGTAGAGGAGGTCGCGCGCCACGGGAAAGACCGCGTTGAGCGGCTCGAAGACGCTCCAGGCAAGGCCCCAGGCCCAGAAGACGACCCCGAACGCCACCCCGAGCACGGCCGCGACGACGATGTCCCTGGTTCGCCAGCGAGTCTCACCTCGCGACGCGAGCACGGGTCCGGCCGATTCAGTGCTGCTGATCGTCATGGTGCAGGTCCCTCCGAGATTCGGAACGCCGTCCCCGGGGAGGACGGCGTCGAGCTCGATGAGCCTGCTTCCTTCGCCGGTACGAGCCGGATCAGGTTCGGCGGGTCTGTGGCTGACGCCACACTCTCAGCGCTGCTGCGCTCCCCGGAGGCGATCTTCAGTTGTGCGCAGCAATTCTACATCGCGACCGCGCCGGCTCCCATGGCCGGTGCGGGCGTCGAATCCGCCGCCAGCCGCCGATCGATCCAGGCGATGACGTCGCCGATGACTCCCGGTCCCTCCGGCTCGTTATGGAGCTCATGGCGCGCGCCGGCGTACGTGCGCCGCGTCACGCACGCGATCGCCCCCAGGGGCTCGCTGAAATGGGCCGGCACGACTGGGTCGTCGAGGCCGTGGATCACCAGGGTCGGGACCGACAGGCCCGAGGCGACGGCCCGCACGCGTGCCTGCTCGGCAAACCCGAGCGCCCCGAACTTCGTTGTCGCCCAGCCGAGCATCAGCGGGTCGCCCTCCACCGCGGCCTGACGCGCCGGGTCGCGCGAGCGCATCGCGGCCGTGATCCCATCGGGCAGCCGGAAGCGCGGCACGATCCGGGCAAGGATCGGTGCGACGGCATGCTTCCAGGCCGCGAGGTCGTCGTCGATGCCCGGGGCGGACAGCACGAGGAGATCCGGACGAGGCCGATTCGACACGGCGTACCCGAGGGCGATCAATCCACCCAGAGAGTGCCCGTACAGGGTCACCGGTCGCCCGGGCAGGGCCGCCCGGACGGCCGCCAGCCGGTCCTCGAGATCGTCATGGAATCGCGACCACCCGTCCAGCCAGGCTCGCTCCCCGCCCGACGCGCCGTTTCCGCGGAGATCCCAGCCGAACGTCTCCAGCCCGGCGGCCGCCAGCTGGTCGCCGACGTGCTCGTAGCGGCCGGAATGCTCGCCGAGCCCGTGAACCAGCAGGACCGATGCCCGGGCCGCCTCCGCCGGCCAGTGCCGGGTGAGCAGCCGAATCCCGTCCCGGGTCGTCGCGCTGTCGGTCGTCGATGGCATCGGGGCGAGCGTACCATCGCCGTCGATGGCTATCCCCTCGACCTGGCTCGAGGTCGGCGACCGGGTCTTCGCGCGGCGGTACGCGTACCTGGACCAGCAGATCGGCCTGGTCCTCGGGCGCGGCGAGGCGCTCGTCGTGGACACCCGGGCAACGCCTCCGCTGGCGCTCGAGCTCCTGGACGACATCCGGACCTTGACTCGCGATCCGGTGACCGTCGCGGTGAACACCCACTGGCACTGGGATCACGCGTTCGGGAACAGCGTCGTCCGGCCGGCGGTCATCTGGGGCCACGAGCGGTGCCGCGAGCGCCTGCTCATCGACGGCGAGGCCGCTCGTTCGAGAGAAGCCGGCGACGACCCGGCGCGGCGCGCCGATTTCGAGGCCGTGGTCATCGATCCACCGGACCGGACCCTCACGATCGCCGCGGACGCCGACGTCGGCGGGCGCCGCGTTGAGCTTCGCTATCTCGGCCGCGGCCACACGAACGGCGACATCGTCGTGGCCGTCCCGGACGCGGGCGTGCTCTTCGCCGGCGACCTCCTCGAGGAGGGAGCAGCGCCGTACTTCGGTGACGGGTACCCGATGGACTGGCCGGCCACGGTCGAGCGATTGCTGCCGCTCGTCGTCGGTCCGGTCGTGCCCGGCCACGGCGCCGCCGGCGATCGATCCTTCGTCGAGCGCCAGCTCGAGGACCTGCGGCTCGTCGCTGGTCTCGCCCGGCGGGTGCACGCCGGCGACCTCGATCGCGACGCGGCTCTCGCGGCGATGCCGTTCGACGCCCCCACCTCGGTCGAGCCGCTGGACCGCGCCCTCGCCCAGCTCCGCGGTGCGCTCGACTGACCCGACGGCCGGACCCGTCTCAGCTCATTCGGCGTCGAAGGTGATGCTCAGGTCCACGCTGCGGCGCAGGGTGTCGCCAACCGGGGAGGCGTCCTCGCAGGCCCGTCGCAGCTCGTCGAGC
>DATIUS010000320.1:0-8948 GCA_035466655.1 Candidatus Sulfomarinibacteraceae bacterium | reverse complement strand
CGACGATGCCGCGGTCGCTGGCGGCGACGTGGATCGGTCCCCAGGGCGCCGCCAGTGTCGCGGCGAGGATCCCCGGATCGCCAGGCACGTGTTGCGGCGCTCCTTTCGCTGCATGGCCGGGCCCCTGGCCGCCGGCCGCCGTGTGGCCGCCCCTCAGCTCCGCCACCGCAACCGAAACCGCCGAATGCCCACGAGGATGGCACTCTCGCACGGTTTCGAGCGCGCGCCCCTCGCCTGGGCCCCACTTCCCGGTCATCTGCCCGTGAGGCGGGCATTGTGCGCCGGAATCGGCCACGGCCGGCGTCCGATCGTCGTCCACGAGCCCACCGCTGCGGCGAGTGCCCACGGGGTGGGCAGATGGGGATTCCCGCCGGCTGCCTGGTCCTTCCGCCAGCCCCGGCCCTTCGGGCTCATCGCGCCACGGGTTCGATCTCGGCCTACACTCGACCCGCGATGACCCACGCTCAGGCTCCGACACCGGCCCGGTCACGCGCGGCGGTGCCCGACGACCCGCGCGACCTCCCGGGTGACTTCGCCCACCGCCATGCCATCGAAGTGCGCTTCGCCGACACCGACGCGATGGGCCACGTCAACAACTCGAACTACCTGACGTACGCGGAGATCGCCCGGGTCGCCTACTACGAACGCGTCACCGGCGAGCCGCTTCCGGTGCGCATTCACGGCGCGGAGGAGGGGATGATCCTGGCCGAGATCCGGATCACCTACCGGAGCCCGGCCTTCTACGGCGAGACCCTCCTCGTCGAAACACGAGTCGAGCGCATCGGCCGGACGAGCTTCGGGATGGTGCACCGGCTCACGGCGCCCGCGAGCCGCCACGGCCCGGCGCGGCTGATCGCCGTCGCGGATTCGGTTCTCGTCTCGTATGACTATCAGGCCGAGCGTCCGATTCCGGTCCCACCGGCGCTCGCCGCGGCGATCGAGGCTTTCGAGGGACGCCCGCTTCGCGGTTGAGCCCGGCCACGCGCGGTCGTCCTCGACCGGCGGTCAGCCCTCGAAACGTCGGAAGATCGCGACCGGCGGTCAGTCGTCGAAGCGACGGAAGATCGCGACCGCGTTCTGGCCGCCGAAGCCGAAGCCGTTGATCATCGCCGTGTCCACGCGCAGCCTCCGCTTGACGTTGGGCGTGTAGTCGAGGTCGCAGTCCGGGTCCGGCTCGCGGTAGTTGATCGTCGGCGGGATCCAGCCGTCACGGATCGCGCCGACCGCCGCGATGCCCGCGACCGCGCCGGCCGCCCCGAGGAGGTGGCCGACCATCGACTTCGGCGAAGAGATCGGGAGCGTCCCTGCCCGTTCCCCGAACGCCCGCTTGATCGCCTTCGTCTCGGTCACGTCGTTGAGCGGCGTCGACGTGCCGTGGGCGACGAGGTAGTCGATGTCCGACGGTCCGATGCCGGCGTGCTGCATCGCACCGGTCATCGCCATCGCGGCGCCTCGCCCGGTCGGCTCCGGCGCGGAGATGTGGAAGGCGTCCGCGGTCAGCTTGGCGCCGATGATCTCGGCGAGGATCGGCGCGCCCCGCTCGAGGGCGTGCGCCGCGGACTCGATCACGAGGACGCCGGCCCCCTCCCCGAAGACGAACCCGTCCCGGGTGCGGTCGAACGGCCTGGAGGCGCCTTCCGGATCCTCGTTGCGCTTCGAGAGGGCGCCCATGTTCGCGAGCGCCGCGAACGCCATCGGGAGGAGGGGAGCCTCCGACCCGCCGGCGATGACGACGTCGCACTCGCCCGTGGCGATCAGCCGGAGCGCGTCCTGGAACGCGATGACGCCCGAGGCGCACGCGGCGACCTGGGTCATGAGCGGCCCGGTGAGCCCGTACTTCATGGAGACCTGCGCCGCGGCCATGCTTCCCGAGACGGCAGGGATCGCGAACGGGCTGACCTGGCCGGGGCCCTTCGCCCAGAGCGTCGCCGCGCCGTCGATGACCTGCTCCATTCCGCCGCCACCGGTGTTGATGACGACCGCGACGCGATCCCGCTGCTCCGGCGTCCAGGCAGCGAAGTCGAGACCCGACCGCTCGATCGCCTCGGTCGCGGCGGCCACGCCGAAGTGGATGAACCGGCTCATCCGGCGGACCATCTTGCGGTCCATCGTGAGCGTGGGATCGAAGCCCTTGACCTCGGCCGCGATCTTCACGTCGTGGCCCGTCGTGTCGAAGGTCGTGATCGGCCCCGCCCCGGAGACGCCGGAGAGCAGGTTGGTCCAGTACGTCTCGGAATCGTTGCCGATCGGGGTGATGGCACCCATCGCCGTGACGACGGCCCGGCGGGCTGGATCCTGATTGGGCGGCACGGCGTGGGCCTCCGTCACTCGGCTGAGGCGGGGATGACGTTGAAGCCGGCGACCGCGAAGTCACGGTCGACGGCAAAGGCGGTCTCGATGCGGCGCGCGCGCATGAACGCGAAGCTCGTCCGGTCGACGAGCGACGGCCCGGCGCCGCCGCTGGCTCGGTACTCTGCGAGCGCGACCGCGTGGGTCTCGTCGTCGACAGCCGCGACTGAGATCGTCGGCAGGATGTCGTCGATCACCCGGATCGTGGCGGCCGGTCCATGACGCCGCCGGATCAGCGCCAGCGCCTCGAGGACGACGTATCGATGCGTCACCAGGGTACCCGGCACAAGACGTCGATACGCGTCGACGACCGCCGGATGCGAGGGATCGAGCCGGTCCACGATGGCGAAGATCGCGCTCGTGTCGATGAAGGTCACCATTCGTCGGGCAGGAACTCGTCGTGGTCGCGGGCGACGTTCTCGGGCGCCGATTCGAATGCGCCGATCAAGGCCATCGCCCGCTCCCATCGCCGGCGCAGCTCGGCATCCTCATCGGGGACGGCGGTGTCGACGGCCTGGCGAATGACCTCGGCCATCGAGACGCCACGCGACCGGGCGACGCGGAGGAGGCGTCGATGTTGCGCCTCGGTCAGCGTGATCTGCGTCCGTACCATGGCCGGCATGATATCAGGAGGTTCCGCCCATGATGTAGGACCTCTCGCCGCCGCCTCAGTCGCCGTCGTAGCGCTTGAAGATGACGGCGCCGTTGTGGCCGCCCAGGCCGATGTTGTTGGAGAGCGCGTAGCGGATCGGCAGCTGGACGGTCTCGTCGACCACCCACAGGTCGCACTCGGGATCTGGGTCGCGGTAGTTCAGCGTCCCCGGCACCACCTGCTCGGCCACCGACATCACGGTCGCGAAGGCCTCGAAGGCCCCGGCCGCGCCCATCATGTGGCCGGTCATCGACTTCGTCGCGCTGATTGCGAGCGACCGCCGCGCCGCCGCCGAGCGATCCCCGAACACGGCCCAGATCGCCTCGGTCTCACGGGCGTCGCCGACCGGTGTCGAGGTTCCGTGCGGGTTGATGAGGTCCACCTCGTCGGCCGGCACGCCCCGCCGCTCGAGGGCCATCTTCATGGCCCTGGCCGACCCCGTTCCGTGCTCGATCGGCTGGATCATGTCCCACCCGTCGGCCGCCGACCCATAGCCCACGACCTCGGCGTAGATCCGGGCACCGCGTGCCTTCGCCAGCTCCATGTCCTCGAGGAAGAGCCCCCCGGCGCCCTCGCCCAGCACGAACCCGTTCCGGGTGGCATCGAACGGGCGCGAGACGGTGGCGAGCGGCTCACCCGGCCGCGGTGAACCGAGGCCCCGCATGTTTCCGAACCCGGCATGGGCGACCTCGATGAGTGGCGCCTCCGTCGAGCCGCTGATCACCGCGACGCAGTCCCCGCGCCGGATCGCCTCGGCCGCCTCGGCCACGTTGTGGGTCCCGGTGGCGCACGCCGAGACGATGCAGATGTTGTGGCCGATCGCGCCGGTCTCGATGGCGATCATCCCGGAGGTCGAATCGACGAGCGCATTGGCGATGAAGGTCGGTGGGACGCGGTTCGGCCCCTTCTCGTGGAGCGTGCGGTAGCTGTCGATCATGAGCCGCTGCCCGCCGGCGCCCGAGCCGTACACGACGCCGACCTCGGTCCGGTTCTCGTCGGTGATCTCGAAGCCGGAATCTGCCAGGGCCTGTTTCGCGGCAGCCACCCCGAAATGGATGTCGCTCTCGCTCCGGCGAACCGCCTTGGCGTCCATCCACGCGGTCGGGTCGAAGTCCCGGACCTCGCCGGCGGCGCGCTGGTCGTAGGCCGACGCATCGAACCTGGTGATCTCGCCCAGGCCGGAGACCCCGTTGAGGAGGTTGGACCAGGCGGTGGCCACGTCGTTGCCGACCGGGCTGATGACGCCGAGGCCGGTGACGACGACGCGGCGGTTGTAGTCGGGCTTGCGCACGGGTTCTGGGCTCCTTCGGGCTGGTGGTGGCGGTCAGGCGTCGCCCGGCGAAGGGGCGGCGAACGGAATGGCGAGTCGATCGGACGCGGCCGGATCATCGACCGCGAGGCAGGCGACATCGGCGGTGATCCGCTTCGTGAGGCCGGTGAGGACGCGCCCGGGGCCGATCTCCACGAACGTGTCGATGCCGGCGGCGACCATCGTCTCGACGGCCCGGACCCAGTCGACGCCCGTCGTGAGGTGCTCCACGAGCTCCGCGCGACAGGCCGCCCCGCTGGTCAGCGGTCGCGCGTCGGCGTTGGCGAGGAGCGTGGTCGTCGGCTCCGCGAACGGAACCATCGCGAGCACCGCACGCATCGCCGCGGCCGCGTCCGCCATGAGCGGCGAGTGCGCGGCCACGCTGACCGGCAGGACGATCGCCCGCTTCGCG
Organism: Candidatus Sulfomarinibacteraceae bacterium; assembly: GCA_035466655.1. Taxonomy (GTDB): domain Bacteria; phylum Chloroflexota; class Limnocylindria; order Limnocylindrales; family CSP1-4; genus UBA5189. Next base: position 4,226 of record DATIUS010000320.1, on the reverse strand, counting down.
CCGAGTGACTTCGCGATCTCGGCGCCGGCCTCGATCGCGGCCCGCTCGCCGGACACAACGACCTGGCCCGGCGCGTTGCGGTTGGCCACGCCGAACGTGCCATGGGCGGCTGCCCGCGCCACGAGATCGGGGAGCGCGGCATCGTCCAGCCCGATGATCGCGGCCATCGCGCCGTCTCGCCCCTCGCCCGAGGCCTGCATCCGCCGGCCGCGCTCGCGCACGAGCCGGACGCCATCGGCGAGGGTGATCACACCGGCCGCGACCATGGCGGTGTACTGGCCCATCGAATGCCCGGCCGCGAACCTCGGCTCGGGGGCGGCGATCCCGGCTTCTGCCCACCGCTCGCGGACCGCCTCGAGATAGGCGATCGACGTGGCGAGCAGGGCCGGTTGTGCGTTCTCGGTCAGGTTGAGGGCGTCCTCCGGGCCGCTCCAGGCGAGCTGGCTGATCGGCTCACCGAGGGCGGAGTCGGCCACCGCGAAGACGGCCGCCGCGGCTCGGGAGGCGGCGGCAAGGGCCCGGCCCATGCCGACGGATTGGGATCCCTGGCCGGGGAAGATGAAGGCGATGTTCGTCATTGGCTCCGCTGGTTCGGTGATCGTCGGGTGGCGCACCCGGGGGCGCGATGGATGCGGTTGGGAAGCGCACGGAGGTTGACGCCGGGGCGGCGCCGTCGCGAATGGTGCTCCGTGTGGGGACGCCCTGAGCGTGAACCTTGTGCGCTCCTGCACACACCACCGGCTCGCTGCGGTACGCTGCCGCGCGTCATGGCCCTTCCGGTTCAGCCCCGCCGCCGGCGCCCGCGGGCCGCCACGGTCCGCACGATCGCCCGTCGGTTCGAATCCGACCTGTCCGCGTCCGTCCTGGCCGCCGGGCCGCGCCTCCCGAACGTGCGCCAGATCTCGGAACGCGTCGCGATGGGGCGGGCGCTGTGGCGGGAGCTCGTGATCGGGTTCGCCTCGCAGCTGTCCGACCTCCGGCTCGGATTCACCCAGCTGGCGGCGCTCTACGTCCTCGCCGACGGCAGCACGACGACGATCGGCGAGCTGGCCGAGTCCCTCGGCCGCTCGCCGTCGGCGACGAGCCGGCTCGTGGACGCCCTGGTCCGGCGGCGACTGGTCGAGCGCCACGAGGAGCCCGAGGACCGTCGCCAGCGCTCGGTCTCGCTGACGCAGCGCGGCCAGGCGCTTCTGCGGGCGGTGGACCGAGCCCGGGCGGACCAGTTCCTGACGGCGGTGCGGCCGCTGCCCACCCCGGAGCGGGCCCTCGTCGCGATGGGTGTCGCGGCCCTCGCGACGCGTGCGTTCTCACGCAAGGGGCGGGTGGTGCGAGGAGATCCAGAGCCGCGCTGAATCGACCCGGCTTCTAGGCCCCGCCGCCGCGACGGCGCCGGGCTGCCGCGAGCAGCCCGGCCACCGCGACGGCCCCGCCGATCGCGAGCATCGCGAAGGGTGGCCCGCCTGCCGAGGCATCGGGAGCGGCATCTGCGTCTGTCGCGGCCTCGGACCCGGCCGGCGATGATTCGGCATCGGCACCTGCTGGAGGCGTGGAAGAGATCGGCGGCGCCGATGCCGCCGCCGCCGGTGTGACCCCGGGCGACGCGGCGGTTAGCCCCGGCGAGGGCCCCCGCGTGGGCTCCGGCGTCGGTTGGGGGGTCGCGCCGGCGGTCGGTCTGGGCGAGGGCCCCGGCGTTGGCCCGGGCGTGGGAGCGCCCAATGGCGTCGGCGCGGGGGTCGAGACCGCGACGACCACGACGACCCCCCGCATCTGCTCGGGGTGGATCTCGCAGAAGTACGGATAGGTCCCGGCCTGCGCGAACGTGGCCGTGAACGAGTCCCCATCCATGAGCAGCCCGGCGGTCGCGGGTCGGTCGGCGAACCGGTCATCGATCGCGCCGGGCGCCCCGCTCGTGACGGTGTGCGGGTCGCCGCTCGCGCGCCAGGTGACCTGGTCCCCGGCGGCAATGGTCAGCGTGGAACCCCCACCGGCCACGGCGAACTCGAAGTTCCGGGCCAGGACCATGTGCCCGGCGGCGTTCATCGTTGCCGCGCTGCCGAGGGCAGCGGCGAGCAGTCCAGGCGCGATCGCCAAGCGCCACCGTCTGGCGTCCTGGAGCCCGTGCGGCGCGAAGGGTCCCACGAGCGCTCTACGTCCGAAGCTCACGGCCGGATCTCGGAGATCCGATTCGCACTCCTGGGCGTAGGCAGTGGTACCCGGACCGCCGTCCCGATGTCAGGTGCCGCATTGCCGGGAAGCTGGAGGATCAGATGACCATGCGCCGCTCCGCCATCCTCGCGCTCTGTCTCCTTGCGATCGCCGCACCAACAGCCCTCGCCGCGGATCCGCCGACCCCGGCCTTCGGCGGTCCGCTGAGCGGGGCCCAGGAGGTCCCCGCCGTTGCGACCGCGGCAGTCGGCGAGGCGACCGTCGTCATCTCCCCTGACGACTCGACCATCTGGTATGTGGTCACGTACAGCGGCCTGTCCGGCACGCTCGCTGCGGCCCACATTCACACCGGCGCGTCGGGCGCCAATGGCGGGGTGATCCTCCCGCTCGTCGCCTCGGCGAGCCCGATGGTGGGGACGCTGACGGCGGCGAACTTCTCGTCCAGCGGATCGGTCACGACCTTCGCCCAGGCCGTCGCGGCGATCAAGGCGGGCACGACCTACGTGAACCTCCACACGGCAGCCAATCCCGGCGGCGAGATCCGCGGCCAGGTCGTGGCCAAGGGGAGCGCCCACTTCGCGACCCTGTCGGGCGCCCAGGAAGTCCCGGCGGTCTCGACCGCAGCGAGCGGGTCCGCCTGGGTCGTCGTCAGTACCGGCGGAGCGACACTGACCTACTACGTCGCCTTCAGCGGGCTGTCGGGGGCTCCCGCGGCAGCGCACATCCACCTCGGTGCCGTCGGCGCGAACGGCGGCGTCCTGCTGCCGCTCGTTGCCGGCGCCAGCCCGATGACCGGGACCCTTAGCTCATCCAGCCTCACACCGACCGGTTCCGTCACGGACCTGGCCGGGGCCGTCGCCGCGATCGCCGCTGGCGGCACGTACATCAATGTCCACACCGCCGCGCATCCGGGCGGGGAGCTGAGGGGGCAGCTCGCCGAGACCGTGGCGGCACCCGCCCCGGCCCCAACGGCCAACCCAACGTTGCCACCGACGTCAACCGATGCCTCCGTGAGAGGCTCGTCCGCGGCCGGAGGCTCCCCGATCGCGATCGTCCTCCTCGGGCTGGCGGCGGCCGCGCTGGTGCTGGGTTGGTCGCGCCGAATGCGGATCGGCCTCGCCGCTCAGGACGACCGGACCGAGCTGCCGGACCGCGTCTGACCGGATCTCGTGACCCGGGGTCCGGCCCACGCCGGGCCCCGGGCGCCGCTCAACCGCAGAAGCGGCGGACCGCGTCGTACAGGACGGGCAATCCCCAGCGGAGCGCGTCGAGCGAGACCCGCTCGTCCACCCCGTGGTAGCGCTCGAGGTACGCCTCGTCCGGAGCCAGGCGGAGGGGTGAGAAGCCGTAGGCGGGCACGTCCAGCCGCTCGAGATGCTTGGCGTCGGTGGCGAACGGCGCCATGACCGGCAGTGGGACGCCCTCGTCGTCGTGGTCGACGACCGTCCGGGCGAGCACCCGGTAGAGCTCGGAATCGATGTCCGCGACGACCGGCGGCGCGGTCGCGGTCAGCTCGATGTCGCAGACTGCTGCCAGCTCCGGGCCCAGGCGCTCGATGACCTCGGCGCGGATCGCCGGCTCGTTCGTACCGGGCAGGAACCGGCAGTCGAGCTCGAGGGTTGCCTCGCCGGGGATGACGTTGTACTTCACGCCGGCGTGCACGACGTTCGGCGAAATCGTGTCGCGGACGAGCGCCCGTGCCGCCCGCGCGTAGACGGGCGCACAGAGGCGGTCGATCGCCGCCTCCGCCCGGCCCGGATCGCCGCTCGCCATGGCGCGGAGGAGCGTCGCCGCCTCACCACCCAGCGCCTCGGCGGCCGAATCGAGGAACGTCGCCATGACCGGCGTCAGCCGCGGCTGTCCGGGGACCGCCAGTCGGGCGATCGCGTCGGCGGCCAGGACGGCCGCGTTGTCCGGGAGAGGCATGGAGCCGTGTCCCCACGTGCCCCGGAACGTCAGCCGGTAGACGGCGTAGCCCTTCTCGGCCACCTGGATCGGGTAGAGCCGCCGCCCTCCGACCTCCAGGCTCACGCCGCCCGATTCGCTGAGCGCGCCGGCGG
>DATIUS010000319.1:0-18310 GCA_035466655.1 Candidatus Sulfomarinibacteraceae bacterium | reverse complement strand
TCGACGAGGCGCTGCCCCATCGTCCGGAGCATCCGGCGGAGCTCGGCTGGGGTGGGCCCGGGGACCCGGGCCATCACCAGTGGGCAGGCATTCTCCAGCAGGACACCCTCGGGTGAACCGTCGGGGCGGCGGCGGATGATTCCGCCATCCGGATCCGCCGTCTGCGCATCGACACCGCCCGCCACGAGCGCCGCGGTGCTCGCCCAGATCGCATGGTGGTCGAACGACCAGAGCACGACCGGGCGTCCCGGCGCGACCCGATCGAGGTCCGCGGACGTCGGCCAACGGCCCCAGCGCCGCTGGTCCCAACCGGCACCCTCGAGCCAGGCGCCGGGAGGAAGGACCCCGTGTCGCGACGCCAGCATCGCCAGGCCGTCGTCGAGCGTGGCCGCATGCGTCAGGTCCACGTGCTCCGCGGCGATCGCGGCGTCGACGTAGTGGAGGTGCGCGTCGGTCAGGCCGGGGATCGCGATCTCGCCGGGCTCCAGCTCGATCCGGACGGTGTGCGGATCCGCGCGCGTCTCGAGCTCCACGGCGCTGCCGGCGAAGGCGACGCGCCCGCCGCGGATCCCGATCGCTTCCACCCAGCCGAATCCACGGTCGCCCGCGAACGTCGCGGTCCGCCCGGTCACGAGCATGTCGAGCGGCATCAGGAACCCTCCCCGGCCCCGTCGGTTGGTCGTCCGGCGAGGAGGCCCGCGAGCTCCGCCCGCCCCAGGCCCGCGCCGATCCCGAGGGCGAGGGCGATCCGCGCCTTGGGCCCGCCGAGCGTCCCGGCCAGCATGGCGCCGGCCCGAACCCAGGTGGCGCCGCCGCCGGGGAACGCGTAGCCGGCACCTGCGGCGCCGGCGGGACAGCGGGAAGTCAGCGCGACCGGGATCCCTCCCGCCAGCGCCCGGACGGCGGCTTCGAGGACGGCCGCCGAAGTGTTGCCCGCCCCGGTCGCCTCGATCACGAGGCCATCGGCGCCGGCCGCCACGGCGGCGTCGACCATCGAGCCGTCCATCGCGACGTGGGCGGTGACCAGACGGACCCGCCCCGCCGCCGAGGTCGCCGCGACGTGGCGCCGCCATGGCTCGCGCCGCCGGAGGATCCGGACACCGCCCGACCCAACGGCCCCGAGCGGCCCGTCATTGAGGCTCCGGAACGTATCGAGCGCGGACGCATGGGTCTTGGTCACGTCGTCCGCCGCGTCGATCGAACCGGCGAGGACCACCACGACCCCCTCGCCACGAAGCCGCGGATCAGCCGCGCAGCGGACCGCATCGCGAACGTTTCCGGGGCCGTCATCGTCCGCCTCGGACGCGGATCGCATGGCCCCCGTGACCACGACAGGCTCGGGCCGGTCCAGCAGGAGGTCCCAGAAGAACGCCGTCTCCTCGATCACGTCGGTACCCTGCACGACGACCACGCCGTCGATCGCCGGGTCCTCCTGCGCCGATCGGATCGCCCGAGCAACGCCGAACAGCTGCTCGAAGGTGAAGTGGCTGGCCGGCGTCCGCCCGAGATCGACGGGGGCGACCTCGGCGATCGCGTCCAGGCCAGGCGTCCGGGCGAGGATCTCCGCGCCCGAGAGTGCCGGCACGTTGCCCCCGGCGGCCGGATCGAGGCGCATGGCGATCGTGCCGCCGGTGAAGATCACCGCCACGCGGCGCCGCGGAGCGGCCGTCGTGGCCGGCCGACGGGCCGTCATCGCCCGTCGCCAGCCGGAAGGCCCCGGACCCTGAGCGCGGGATCCGCCGGGGTGAGGAGGTCCACGGTGGATCCGACGTGGGGCATCTTGTCGTAGCGGACCGTGCCCCGGCGGGTGGCCAGGCGCCACAGCGCACCGGGCACCGCACCGAGCCAGATCGTGCTGAACACGGCTGCGCGAACGGCGCGTCCGAGGCGCTCCCACAGCGGCAGCGGCTCGCCGTCCCTGCCGGTTTCCCAGCGCAGCGCATCGAAGGCGAGCGCGCCGCCGGCGGCCAGGTACGTGCCGACGAGGGCGACCGCCGCCGCCGAGCTGCCGGTGACGACGGCGCCGGCGGCCGCCCCGACGATCAGCGGCGGCGCAAGGAGCTGTCCGCCGTACGCCGCGAAGTCGAGTCGCGCACGCACGGCGAGACGGGGGCTGGTGACGACCGCCGGACCGTGCTCGAACAGCCGTCGGATGGCCCCTTCGCTCCAGCGGAGCCGCTGCCGCCACAGCCCGGACCAGGTCCGAACCGGCTCCTCCCAGACCTCGAGGTCGATCGCCCAGGCCACCGTGATCCCGTGTGCCGCGGCGATCCGGCTCGACAGGTCGATGTCCTCCGTCAACGCCGACGCGCGCCAGCCGCCGACCGCGGCGAGCAGCGACCGGCGGATGGCGATCCCATTGCCCCGGAACTCCGAGCAGCCACCCGATGCCCATCGTCCGCGCTGGAGCTCTCCGTCCTGGGTCTGCTCGTCCGCCTGGGCGCCGGCCAGCCAGGACGCCTCGGCGTGGAGGATCCGGCGCCGCGCCGTGACCGCGTCGGCCCCGGCGGCGACGTATGCCGCGAGCCGGCGGAGGAACCCGGGGCCGATGCGCGCATCCGCATCGAGCACGAGGACGACGTCACCCCGGCAGCGGTCGGGCTGTGCCGCCGTCAGGGCGGCGCCCTTGCCGTCCGGAAGGTGCTCGCCCTCGCGGCGGATCAGGGTCGTCACTTCGGCGATCCCGTGCGCCGCGGCGGCCGCGACCGCGACCTCGGTCGTGCCGTCCGACGATCGGTCGTCGACGATCACCAGCTCGAACCTGGGCCGGCCGTCACGATCGCGGTGGTCCTGCGCGGCGACATCCGCCACGAGCTGCGCGACGACGTTCGCCTCGTCCCGGCCGGCGACGACGACGCTGATCGTCGGGAGCGGCAGCGCCGGATCCCTCGGTGCCGGGTCCGGCCCGATCGGGGGGCGCCGGCTGGCACCCATGATCGGGATCAGGCCCGCGACGACGACCCCGATCGACGCGACGACCAGCCAGCTGGCACCGCCGCCGGCCGCCGCGGCCGCGCCGGCGGCGAACCCGCCGGCCAGCGTCGCACCGGCGGCGACCCGCCAGGACCGCGGCGTGGGAACGGGGCCGGCACCGGCCGGGGCCTCGCCGGCGAGCTCGTCACTCACCGAAATCGTCGGGGCGCTCCACGCGCTCCCGTCGCGCCCCGTCGCCGGTTCGGATGACCACGCCGATCGGATCAACGGCCGTCCCCGGCACCATCATCTCGGCCGTTGCGCGCGCCTCGGCCGGCCCGAGCGGGCCGCGACGGACGTACGACACGACACCGGACAGCAAGACGCCGGCGGCCACCACGAGGATCACCGCCGTCGTCCCGACCAGGTCGGAGATCGGCCCGACGATGATGATCGGCAGGAAGGTCCCGACCGAGACGAGCATGTTGAGGACGCCGAAGACCCGGCCCCGGACCTCCTCCGGCAGTTCCTCCTGGAGCTGGGTCTGGCTGGAGATCGCGACGATCCCGTAGGCGATCCCCGCCACGAACGCCATCGCGATGACCACGGCGATGAGCGACGTGATCGCCGACAGGTCGCCCGGTTGGGCCGCCGGGCCCTGGAGCGCCCGGCTCACCGGGCCCGCGGCGGTCATCGCGGCGAGGAGACCCCCGAGCGCCACGAGCCCACCCTCGATCGCCCGACGGCGACGGACGAAGCGCCCGTACGAGTTGAGCAGCAGGATCCCCATCACGATCCCGATCCCGAGCGGGAGGACCACGACGAACAGGTCTTCCGGGCCGAGGCCCAGGGTGTTCTCGGCGAAGTCCGGCCCGAGCACCCCGATCACGCCGACGAGGGAGGCGGCGATTCCGAGGTAGACGAGCGACCAGCCGATCGCCAGGTTGGCCCGGATGTAGGCAATGCCCTCCCCGAGCTGGGCGAACGTGCCCTGGACGGCCTCGCCCGCCTCGTGCACGGCATCCTCCTCCGCGACGTCGCTCGAACGGGCTGGCGGATTGGATGGGAGCGTGAAGCAGAAGATGGCGGCGATGGCATACAGGACGGCGACGACGAGCAGCACTGGCTCGGGTCCGCCGGAGATCTTCACGACGAGGGGGCCGAGCAGCGCGTACCCGAGGGCAAACGCGCCGTTGAGGGTGAGGGTGAACAGCCCGTTCGCGCTGACGAGCTGGTGGCGGGGCACGAGGTACGGGATCATCGCCGCCTCCGCCGGAGCGAAGAAGACGGTGACGACCGAGACCGCGATGTTGAGCACCAGGATCAGCGCCACGTTCCCGCCGACCCACCAGATCCCGACCATGGCGGCTGCGCGGAGGACGTTCGTCAGGATCAGCATGACCCGGCGGTCCACCCGGTCCACGTAGACCCCGGCGACCGCGGACAGCAGGACCGCCGGGACGAGGAACGTCAGGAAGAGCGCGCTGACGGCCGAGCTCAGGTTCGTCGACTTCAGGACGATGACCGTGAGCCCGTAGAGCACCATGTTCGAGCCGACCTGGGTCGTCAGCTGTGAGAGCCAGAGGAGGAGGAAGGGGCGGTTCCGGAGGACGGCCGCGGTGCCCGTCCCGCCGATGAGCGGCGGCTCGAGGATCACGCTGCCGACGTCGGGCCGGGGGACACGGCCGCGGTGATCCCCGGTTCGCCGCGCGCCTCGAACGCGTCGAACCTGGCTTCCAGGGCGCGCCGCTCCAGGAGGACGTGCCGGCCGCACGTTCGGCAACGGAGCCCGATGTCCGCCCCGAGCCGGTCCACCAGCCACGTCGAGCCACCGCATGGATGGGCGCGTCGAAGGCGGAGGACGTCACCCAGCAGCAGCGTGAGGACGGGGCGGGCGGTCATGAAGCCCGAGCGTATCAGAGGCTCGGCTGGCCGTGTCCCGGCACGAGGTCGCGCTCGGTCGCCGGGATCGAGACGATGTCGAGCGGCGTGACGCTGATCGACGCATCCGGGTAGGTCGCTCCGAGCTGGGCGATGACGCCGCCGGCCCGGGTCAGCGTGCCGGTCAGGATCTGCGGGCTGCCGATCGCACCGATCTCGAAACCATCGAGGAGGGGCGTATTCTCGACCGAGAGCCCGCCGGGCGCGCCGAAGACGACGGTCCCGGGCACCACCCGGACACCCCCGACGGAGATCGCTTCGGCGCCCGCATTACGGAGCTCGTTGAGGAGGTCCTCGATCCCCTCCCCGCCAATCTCGCCCGAGATCCGGATCGAGACGCCGGGGCCGCTGACCGCGATGAGGCCGGCCCATGCCTCGAGGGCGGTCAGGTCCGCCCGCAGCTGACCGAGGGCGCTGTCGCCGCGGTCGTGGGCTGCCGCAAGCGTCGCCGCCTGGCGCTCAAGCGACCCGACCTCGGACCGGAGCTGCTCGTTCCGCGTGTTGACATTGGCGATGACGAGCGTCAGCTCCTGCGCCGAGAGCGCGCTCAGGCCCGGGTTCGTTGCCTGGCTCCGGAGCTGCGCCACGATCAGGACACCGAGCAGTGTGGCCACGGCCGTGATCGCCCAGCGCCCTCGCCTTGCCGTCATGACCGGGGGGTCGCCGAGGGAGCCGGGCGAGCGTAGCGGCTCCGGATCGTGCCGGCGTAGGCCGGGACCGTCACGCTCTCGAGCTCCGCGAACGAGAGCCGGAGCCCGTATGGCTCGACACGGTTGCGGACGAAGTCGACGAACGCCGCAGAGCCGGTCAGCCGATCGTAGAGCTCGTCAGGACCGATGGCGTTGACCTGGTAGGGCGGCGCGAGGTATGCCGAGTTCGCCAGGATCGCGTTGCCGATGTCGAGGACCGCGGTGGCGGTCGTGACCCGCTCGCCATTGACCGAGACGGCCTCGGCGCCGGCGAGCCACAGCTCCTGGACGAGGGCCCGAATGTCCCGAGCCGTCACGAGCGCATCGGTCGCATCTCCCGGGCCTTCGGCATCCTCCAGGCGAAAGATGATCCCCGGGCCGGCGAGCTGGATCAGCCCACCCGCGATCCGGGCATGCTCCAGCGCGGCGTTCAGCTCCCGGACGAGCGCTTCCGAGCCGGGCTGGTCCGCCTCGAGCTCGCCGATGCGGGTCCTGAGCTCGAGGATCCGATCCTGGAGCGCGCCCTGCCGGCCCTGCAGCTCCACCGCGGTCTCGATGAGCGGCGCTCGCTCCTGGCTCGTGTAGCGGACCCGCGGACCCTCGGCGGACAGCTGCGCAGCGATCAGGAAGCCGAGGACGAGCAGGGCGCCCGCGAGCGTCACCTGCCAGCTCGGCAGGGACCGGATCCGGATCAGCACACCGCTCACGGTACTCGCTCGACCGGCGGCGATGCATCATCGTCGGCACGGTCATCGGCCTCGGCTTCGGACCCGTCGGCAGCTCCCGGCGGCGGCTCGGATTCCTCGTCGGTCGCCGGCTCGCGCTCGTCGCCGGGGAGCTCCGGCGACCCCGACGTCGCGGGTGGCGCCGACGCCGGCCGTTCCTGGCGCGCGAGCCAGATGCCGAGCACAGCCAGGCCGAGGCCGATGACCACGAGCGCGGCGAGGAGGCCGGTCGTGTCGTCCGTCCCCGGCCCCGCCGGCTCGCCGGGTGCGCCGGCCTCAGAGGGCGACGCTGCCGGAGACGGCCCAGGTTGTCCGGAACTCCCGTCGATGGCCCCCGGCACCGGGGCTTCGCCGATCCAGTCGGACGGCACCGGGCCGGGTGGCGCATCCAGCGGCCCGTACGGACTGGGAGCTGGAGCACCGAGATCGTCCAGCCAGGCGACCTCGAACCCGGCCGTGTCCGTCCCGAGGGCCTCCAGGAAGGCCTCATCGTCCGTGACGCCGTCCGCGTACGAGCGAACGAGCGCCACCATCGCCGGCTGGCCGTAGCGCCGGACAAGGAAGTCGACCGCGGACACGCTCTCCGCGTAGGCGAGGTACCACTGCTCGGCCGCCGTCGGGAACTGTCCGATGAGTGCGCGCAGGGGCATCAGTGAACCGGACCGGGCCGCCCCGACGACCGCGCTCCGGTACCCGGCATCGAACCCACGCGCCAGGTAGTCGGCGATCCCCTCGTTCAGCCAGTGAAGCGGCTCGTGGTACGGGTTGGCAGTGGCGCTGTCGAAGACGAGATGCGTCAGCTCGTGCGGGACGACGACCCCGACCCAGGGATCGTCGATCCGGTCCGGCTCGATCTTCGCGAGCAGCGTCCGGATCTCCGGCAGCGCGGTGCCTCCCACGTTCTCACGGGCGCCGGCACCGATGACGTCGTAGAAGGACGCCTCGTCGGGGTAGACGAAGAAGTCGATCGGGTCCGACTCGGTCACGCCGAACAGCTCGCCGGCGGAGCGCACCGATTCCTCGCCGATCCGCAGCGCCCGGCGGCCGAACGCCGCATCACCCTCCACCCAATGAACCGCGACGAGGTCCCCGCGCAGCGATCGCCACGCGAAGCGACCGTCGTCGTAGGCAACCGTGACGGCGGGCCCATCGATGAACGTCCCGTCGTCGAGCGTTGCCCGGAACCACGCCCGCAGCTCCGTGTTCGGATACAGGCTCCCGCCGGGAGTCTCGAGCACGTACCGGAGGTCGATCGACCCGCTGGCACCCGGTCCGGCGACGTCCGCGACGAGCGAGGCCGCCGAGCCCTCGACGTCGATCACGATCTCGAGACGCCGCACCGGCTCGGGCAGAAGGGCGGTGCCCGAGAAGGCGATGCTGGACAGGAACCGGACCGATGCGGCCGGGCGCGAGAGGACCGGGTCGGCGGCGGCAGCCGGCGATGTTGTCCCGAGGAGGCCCGCCGCAACCAGCGTCGCCACCACGGCCAGCCGCATGACCCGCCGGGGCGCCTGCCTCATCGCCATGCCAGTCCCGCCAGGCGAAGGATCCCAAGCCCATTCCGGCCCGCGCCCAGGAGCCCGTCGCGGGCCAGGGCCCAGCCGTCGCCATAGGCAATCGGGATCACCGGAACGTCGCTGTGGACGACCTCGAGCGCACGCTCAAATGCCGCCAGCGCCAGCTCCGGGTCGCGCGTCGCGAGAGCGTCGGAGATCGCCGCATCGAACGTCGGGGACGACCAGCGTCCGTAGTTGTTGGAGCTGCCGGTTCCAAGCAGGACGCCGAGGAAGTCGTTCGCCCCGGGATAGTCGGCCACCCAGCCGAGCGACCACATCTGGGGTGGGTCCTGGTGCAGCCGGGGGAAGTGGCCATCCAGCTCCTCGAGGCGGATCGAGATGCCAAGCTCACGCTCGAGGTCCGCGGCGATCGCCTCGGCGTAGGCGAGCCCGCCGATCGCGAACGCCACGTCCGGGAACCCGTGACCGCCCGGGTAGCCGGCCCGTTCGAGCAGGGCACGCGCCGCGTCCGGATCGTGCGTGGGCAGCCAGTTCCGATCTCCGCCCCCGGGGATGCCCGGCGGGACCATGCTGTCGGCCGGGACCTGACCGCCGGCGACGGTCCCGAGCTCGACGATGCGACGCCAGTCCACCGCGGCACCGAACGCCTGCCGGACACGGACGTCGTCGAAGGGCGGCTTGGTGGTCGTGAACCCGACATAGGCGAGCGAGAGCGATGGCACCACCCGCAGGTGCGGCCCCAGGTCGGGGTCGTAGCGGATCCAGGTGGCGTCGTACGACCCGATCCCGGTGTAGTCGATGTCACCGTCCTCGAACGCCGCGACCGGGCTGCGCCCGCCGATCCCGGTCAGCAGGTGCATCGTCCGGATCGGCGCCGGCCCGGCCCAGTAGGCGGGGTTCGCGACGAGCGTGAACTCCGATGGCGTGACATCGGTGAGGACGTAGGCGCCGCTCCCGACGCTCGTGCCGCCGTCGATGGCATCGCCGTCCCGCCAGACCGAAGCTGGGACGATCCCGAAGGTCGGGCTGGCAACCGCGGCCGGGAAGTCGGAGCCTGGCCCGACCAGGTCGACGATGACGTCCCGGCCGTCGGCCCGCAGCCCGACGTCGGCGGGGTCGGAGGTGGCGCCGGACAGGTACGCCGCGGCGCCCCGGACGTCGAGCAGGAGCGACGCCAGCTGGGAGGGCTGCGCCGGGTCGATGATGCGGAGCCAGCTGCCGACCACGTCGGCGGCCCCGAGTGGCGTCCCGTCCGAGAAACGGAGGCCGTCGCGCAGGTGGAAGACGACTCGGGTTCCGTCGTCGGAGATGTCCCACGATCTCGCGAGCGCGGGCCGGAGCGTCAGCGTGGCGTCGAAGGCCGTGAGTGACTCGTACAGCTGGGCGCTGTAGGCAGCCGACCCGATGTCGCCCTGGTGGGCAGGGTCGAGGGTCGTCGGTTCGCCGAGCAGGATGGTGGCCTCATCGCGACCCGCGGCGAGCGAGGCCGACCCCCAGGCCGCGCCGCCGGCGGCGACGGTTGCGACGAGGACAAGGGCACCGAGCGAACCGAGAACGGCGAGCCGTCGGGAGCGGCGAGGTATCAGGGCTGCCACCACGCCGGGGTCCGACGCGTCCTCCCCGCCTCCACCAGCACGACCGGGCGCTCGATCGGCACGGGTGGTCTCGGCCGGGCGGTCCACGCGTAGCGATCGCCCGAGAACCCGAACAGGAGGGCGGCCACGCAGACGAACCGTCGCATCGACCGAGTATACGGTCGTGTTCTGGGATCACCGATCGGCGGACAGGATAAGAGGCCTCGTGCTACACCGCCGGGGGAACGATGCTCGAGCCTCGAGGCCTCCTGCACGCGGAAACGAGACCCCGTCGGATTCGTTACGCACGTCGCGGTGCGCCCGGGCACCATCACGAGACGGCGAGGTCGCGCCGCTCCCGGAAGCGCTCGAGGAGCCGATAGGCGTTCCGCCTGGACAGGCGCTCGCGCTCCGCGTCGGGGACGGCTGTCCACGCCCGGTACTCGTGCCGGATGAGCGGCAGGCCCGGGACGACGACCGCCCGGCGCGGCGGTTCGTCACCGCGGTCCCGGAGCACGAGGGTCCACCAGATGTCGAGGCTCCGGAAGAAGCGGAAGCCCTCGTCCACCGGTCCGGCGGCCGCGGCGTCCTCGCGCCGGAAGGCCAGGAGGAGGCCCTCGATGGCAGCGGCCTCGCCGGAGTCGGCCTCCTCGAAATGCCGGAGATCCGCCGAGCGCAGGCCGAACGGTCCGGCGACGGCGATGCCCGGGTCGCGAAGGGCGTTGGCGAGTGGCGTGATGACGTCTCCGGTAGCCTCGACCGAGGTGTCCATCACGATCACGACCTCGCCCGTCGCTCGGCGCAGCCCGAAGTTCCAGGCCGCCCCTGCGCCGAGTCGCGCACTCGTGCGCACCACCTCAGTCTCGAGACGCCCATCGGCGTCGCTTCCCGACGCCGGGAGCCGCGCAGCCTGGGCCGCATCCGGCCCGTCCGCAACGACGACGAGGTGCGTGCCGGGCGGCGACGTCGCGCGAAGCGAGGCCATCGCGCGGTCCAGGTCATCGGGCTGATCGGTCGCCACGAGCACGACCGTGGCCACCCGGGTCGAGATCTCGGTCAAGCGGCTCGGGACGGCCTCGCTGCGGCCGTAGTGGATCCCGGCCTCGTCTTCGACGTCGGGCGAATGGGCCGGTTCGAGCCGGAAGTCCGTCCCACGGTCGACGATCCGCCAGCCGGCGGCCTCGATCTCCGCGCGCAGCCGGTCCGCCGTCGCCCAGTCGCGGCCCGCGCGCGCCGCCGCTCGGGCGTGCGCGGCATCCAGGACCGGCTGCGGAACGAAGGGTCGGGTCAACGCTCGCCGGATCCCCGGTACGACGCCCGTGCCTCGAGGTCCCCGACGAACTCCGGCCGGTTCGGGTGATCCAGGAGCTGCCGAATCGCGAGGATCTCGCCGATGTGGAACCAGTAGTGGTAGGTGACGCGAAGGATGGCGTTGCCGATCAGGCGTTTCGGGGCGCCTGGCAGGGTCGCGGTCATGTCGGCCTCGTCGAGCTCATCAAGCCGCCGATCGGATTCCGACGTGACGTGGGTCCACGCCTGCCGCATCGCTCGGAGCGAGGGGGTGCTCGCGGGGCGCCCATAGGCCGCAATCTCATCGAGAATCGGCTCGGGGGTCGAGTCCCCCAGCCGGGTGAGCCAATAGCGCTGCTCGTGCCAGGCCAGGTGGGCGACGATCCAGCCGATCGAGTTGATCGGTTCGAAGCGCCGAAAGCCGTCCGCCTCGGGCACACCGCGGAGCGCCCGGCGCCATTCGGAGCGCGTGAAACGGAGCTGCTCCACGAGCGGATGGGTCATCGCCGATCCTCGAGCGCGGACAGCGCCCCGAGCACCGCCTCGGCGACCTGCGACGTTGAGGCGAACGGGAGATCCAGGCGGACCGTGGCAGACTCGGTGAGCATCGGGTTGTACGGGGCCCGGTCGATGCCCGCCGTCATGCGGAAATCGGTCCGGATCGCGACGACCGGCTTCTTGCCGTACGCGTAGCCGCACTCCCAGGCCGTCCCCGAGTCGGGGTCCGGGCCATCCATCACGGCGACAAGGGCCTCTGCCCAGTCGATCCCGTCGACGTCGGTGGCGAACACGCCGGCCGCGCTCTTCCCTGGCTCCTGGTCCTGGGGCACGAACACCTCGTGCCCCCCGGCGCGGAGTGCCGCAATGAGCTCGAGGTTCCAGGCGCGCTCGGCCGCCGAGAAGAGGGGCCCGGCGAAATAGAGCTTCATCGTGCGCAGTATCGCCGCCGAGCTGTCATGACGTTGCCGCTGCCAGGCCAGTTCGTCATCGACGCCCGAACTCGATGGCTGCGCTAGCGTTGGGGCATGAGCGCCGATCGCCCGCCGCCGCGCCCGCGCGATCGGGCTCGGGCCTGGATTCCGCGCCAGCATGGGGCGTGGGCGATGCTGATCCTGCCGCTGCTCCTGGGCGTCGCCGCGAGCCGCCCAACCGGCTGGCAGATCGTGCTCGGCGGAACGGCGCTCGCCGCGTACCTCGCGTCGGCGGTACTGCAGGCATGGTCGCGGGCCCGCCGTTCCCCCGAGTACCGGTCGCCGATCCTGGTCTACGGCGCTGCGTTCGTCGTCCCCGGAGCAGTCCTCGTCGTGGCCTTTCCCCCGCTCGCCCTCGTGCTCCTCGTCGCTGTCCCGGCGGCCCTCGTCGTCTTCCATGGCGCGAAACCGGGCACACGCCGCGACCTCGCGAACAGCGTGGCCCAGGTCGCCCAGGCGCTCGTCCTGGTTCCCGCCGCAGCCTTCGTCTCCGGCGAATTCGAGATCGATCGTGTCTTCGCCTACACGGCCATCGCGGCCGGGTACCTGCTCGGGACGGTCCTCGTCGTGCGATCGGTGCTGCGGGAGCGCGGCAACGTCGCCGTTGCCACCCTCTCGATCGGTGCGCACCTTGCCCTCGCCGCTGTCGCCATCCTGCTCCTCCCGGCGGGCTACGGGGTGGTTGCCCTGGCCCTCGCCGGACGGGCCGTCGGGCTGCCGTTCCTCCAGCGCCGCCTCGCGCGTGGGCGCCACCCGCTCCGGCCGATCCATGTCGGGCTCGTGGAGATCGCGGCGTCGGTCGCCGTCTGCGTCGTGGCGTTCGCCGTTCCGATCTGACCAATCGCAGTCGGCAGCCCCCCGGAAACCGGGAGGCCCACAGGGGCGTCTTCGGGCCAGCGCGGCCCTCGGGACCGCCACCCACCGATGGAGCCTCCGATGTCGACCCAGACCATCACGATCCCCGTCCCGCTCGTTCTCGCGCGCGCCCGCTGGCTGGCGCTCGGACTCGCGGCCGGCCTCATCGTCGCCGCGATCGCGAGCCCGACCCTTGGCCCGCGCCAGACCTTCGCCGCCGACCCAGCGAGGCCCGACGAGCACACGATCTCCGTCTCGGGTTCCGGGCGCGTCGTCCTCAGCCCGGACACGGCGGACCTGCGCCTGGGCGTCCTCGCAACTGCCAAGACTGTCAAGGAGGCACGTGCCCAGGCGGCCAGCGCGATGACGGCGGTCCTGGCAAGCCTCAGGAAGCTCGGGATCGCCGACCGCGACATGCAGACAACGGTTCTCTCGCTCCAGCCCGTCTACGACTACACGACCAGCCCCAAGCCGCCTCGACTCACCGGCTACAGCCTGACGAATACCATCGCCGTCACGATCCGTGATCTCGAGAAGGTCGGGGACGCGATCGATGGCGCCCTTGCGGCGGGGGCCACGAGCCTCGACGGCGTGAGCTTCCGGGTCGCCGACCAGACCGCGGCGGAGAAGCAGGCCCGCGAAGCCGCGATGGCAGACGCCAGGTCGAAGGCGGGCACGCTCGCCGGCGCGGCGGGCGTCTCGATCATCGGGGTCCAGTCGATCGCCGAATCCGTCTCCCCGATCCCCTACCCGATCTACTACGGCTTCGCCGAGGGCGCGGCTGCCCGGGACGTTCAGACGCCCGTCATGCCCGGCACGAGCGAGGTCTCGGTCAACGTCTCGGTCGTCTACGTGATCGACTGATCAACCCGGGACGGCCAGGAGCGCCGATCGAGGAACTCAGCCCGGCTTCTGAACCGTGATGCTCGTCGACACGGCGTTCAGCGCCGGGCTGTACAACCAACCCGATTTCGCAAGGTTGCTGACCGAGAAGGTCACGGACGGAACGTTCTTCTTGCTCAGCGACGAGCTCGCGAGCGTGCACGCGCCGGTGGCGCCCGTGGTGCAGCTCGTGGCCCCGGACCCGATCGACCAGGAACCGGTCACGACCACGTCGGAGACCGGCGCCGCGGTCGTCCCGGAACCGCCGACCACGGTGATCGTGACGCGGGCCGTCCAGGCGTTGCGGACGGCCGTCGTGGTCGACGTCAGGTTGCCGATCCACATCGGCGTTGGCGGGGGTGGCGGCGCCGTCACGGAGACGTCCCTGCTCGCCGACGCCGACGCGCCGCCATTGTCCACAACGGTCAGCACAACGGGGTACGTGCCCCCGGCAGCGTACGTGTGGGTCACGCTCGCCGACGTCGCCGATCCTCCATCACCGAACGTCCAGCTGCGGCTGGCAATCGATCCGTCGGAATCGGTGGACTCGTCGGTAAAGGTGCAGGTAAGGTCGACGCAACTGCTGCTGAAGGACGCCGCCGGGGCGACGTTCGGCGGGGGCGTGGTCGCCCAGGCATACCCGACGGCCCAGCTCGCGGCGGCCAGCTTCGCCTGGCCGGCAACCGATGGGTGGAAGTAGTCGCCGGAAACGTCACTCGTCGTGAACCCGGTGTTGAAGACCGCGTTGTTGTCGAAACGGCACATCGGGAACAGCGCACAGACCTGGGCCAGTTGGGTGTTGTAGTCGATGTTCCGCTGTCGCACCGCGGCCCGGCGATCGACGTCCGCCTGCTGGGTCGAGGTCGGGTTCGCCAGGAGCGATTGGCAAACGCCCCCGATCGACCAGACGAAGCGAGCCCACCAGTCGTTGTGGAACAAGGCCCAGAGCTGGTACGCGTCGGGGATGCTGACGAGGTAGACGTGGGTAGCGGGTGCGCCATTTGCCAGCGTCGTCATCGCCGCCTCGACCTGGGCTCGGAAGGTGCTCACCGTGGTCATCCCGGCGAACGTGTCCGTGCACAGGTCGTTGCCGCCGATCTGGGCGGTCAGGTACTCCGGCTGCAACGCCACGACGTTCTGCATCTGGGCGTTCAGGTCAACAGCCTTTGAACCGCTCACCGACAGGTTGTTGTTCTGGCCGCTGATCGGCGCACCGAGCGCGAGCAGGCGCAGGTAGTGGCTGTTCACGGTGGTGCTCGTTCCCGTCGACCACGAGTTCTGGGGCGCATCGGCGCCGAGCGACCCGGCGCTGCTTGCCGCCTGGGAGATCGAGTCGCCGACGGCGGCCATGGAGTGCGGGAGCGGGAGCGGCACGGTCGTGTCGCCAGACGTGGCCCCGGACAGGAGGCCACTGAACAGGAGCGCTGCGACCAGCGCAACCGAGGGGACGCGGCGGTGCATCGAAACGATCCTCATCGTAAGGGCCGGGCTGACAGGCCCACCATAGACCCCTGGCGCAAGCCCTTCCGGGGGGCCGCCCACGGCGCCGAGCGGCGATGACGGCTGCCCGTCGGCGCCGCGAACGAGCCGATCATGGTCTGTATCCAACGATCGTTGACATGGTCGAGCCATCGGCCTAGCCTCGCCAGATCAAACGTTCGTTTGGGACAGCGAGACGTTCGATTGAGCAGCGAGCTGGCAGCCCCGGTTCCGCCGACGTCCACGGCTCGACCACGCGAGGCAGACCTCCGTACCGCCGCGACGCGCCTCTTCCGGGAACGCGGATTCCACGCGACGAGCATGCAGGACCTCGCCCAGGCGCTCGGGATGAACCGCGGGAGTCTCTACCACTACATCGTCGGGAAGGACGACCTGCTCTGGCTGATCCTCGGCCGGGCCTTCGACCTGCTCGAAGGGCGGGTCGTCCCCATCCTCGAATCGGGCGCACCACCCGTCGACCGGATTCGGAGCGCGATCCACGAGCACCTCCGTGTCGCCGCCGACCACGCCGATGAGCTCTCGCTCATCCAGATCGAGCTCCGGTCGCTGTCGCCCGAGCGGCAGGCCCGGATGATCGAGCGCCGAAACCGGTACGAGGGCCTCTGGCGGGCAGCCCTCAGCGAGGGGATGGCGGCCGGATCCCTGCGCGCCTTTGATGTCCGCCTGGCTGGGATCGGCATCCTCTCCGCCTGCAATTGGTTCACCCAGTGGTTCCGGCCGAACGGACCGCTGACCGTCGATGAGGTCGCCGAGCGGTTCTGCGACCTGTTCCTGACCGGCCTCGCAGCACCGGGCGCCGGCGCCGCCGGGCGAGAGGCTGCCGGATGATCCCGCGCTACCCGCACGTGGCCGTCCTCGGGGCCGGCACGATGGGCGCCCAGCTCGCCTGTCTCTTCGCCGGAGCCGGCTCGCGGGTAACCCTGCTGGACGTCGACGCCGAGACCGCGAAGGCCGGCCTCGACCGGGCGGTCGCCCTCCGCCCCTCACCGATTTACGCGCCGACGGACCTCGCGCGCATCCGGGCTGACGGCCTCGACGAGCTGTCCGCGGCCGTGGCGGCGGCCGACTGGGTCATCGAGGCGATCGTCGAGCGGTTCGAGCCCAAGCGGGACCTGCTGGCACGTGTCGACGCCGCGCTGCCGCCGGACCGCGATCGGCCGATCGTCACCACGAACACGAGCGGGCTGTCCGTCACGAGCCTGGCCGAGGGCCGCTCGGGCCCGTTCCGGCGCCGCTTCTTCGGGACGCACTTCTTCAACCCGCCGCGCTACGCTCGACTGCTCGAGCTCGTTCCCCAGGCCGACACGGATCCGGCGCTGATGGCCGACGTCGAGAGGTTCGCCGCGATCCTGCTGGGCAAGGGCGTCGTCGTGAGCCGGGATGTGCCGGCCTTCATCGCCAACCGCCTCGGCGTGCACGGACTGCTCACCGTGCTGCGCCTCGCCGTGGAGCTGGGGGTCGGACCCGACGAGGCCGACGAGCTCACCGGAGAGCTCATCGGCCGGCCGAAGAGCGCCACCTTCCGGACGCTCGACCTGGTGGGCGTCGACGTCGCCCTCGCCGTCGCGGAGCACTGCCACGAAACCCTCGGGGAGGGCGAGCGCGAGGCGTTCGAACCGCCGCCGATCCTCCGGGAGCTCGTCGCGGCCGGTCGGACGGGGAGCAAGGCGGGTGCGGGCTTCTACCGCAAGGAGCCGGACGGCGAGATCCGCACGCTCGACCTGGCCACCGGCGAGTACCGCGCTCGGCGCCGCCTGGCGTCTCGCGTCATCGAGGCCGCCCGGACAGAGACCGACCTCGCCAACCGTCTCCGGATTCTCCTCCAGGGTGGGGATGCGGCGTCCGAGCTCCTTCGGCGCACCTTCGCCTCGGAGCTCCGGTACGCGGCCGCTGTTGCCCCTGACCTCGCCGACGACGCCTGGAGCATCGACGCTGCGATGCGCTGGGGCTTCGGCTGGCAACTGGGCCCCCTCGAGACGATCGATGCGCTTGGCGACGCCGCCAGGGACCTCCTCGACGGCGGCGTCCCGGCCCTGCCGTACTCGGGGTATCGCCCGGCGGGAGGAACCTGGAGCTTCCGGACCGCGGCGCCGGCGGCGCTGCCCGTCGTCCCCGGGAGCTTCGATCTGCCGGGCGCCCGGACGGCGGCCCGCGAGAAGGGCCTCCCCTCGAACGTCTCTGCCAGCGCGTTCGAGCTGCCGGATGGCATCCTCGGCGTCGACCTCCACGGCAAACTGAACATCATCGGCGTCGATACGCTCGACCTCGTCCAGCGTGCCGTCACGCTCGCCGGACAGGGCTACGACGGGCTCGTCATCGGGACCGAGGCGGCCGACTTCAGCGCCGGCGCAAACCTGGCCCTCCTCCTGATCGAGGCGGAGGACGGTGCGTGGGACGAGCTTGACCGCGTCGTGCGGCGCTTCCAGAGCGTGACGAACGAGCTTCGCTACGCGCCGGTGCCCGTCGTCGTCGCACCGCGCGGCCGGACGCTCGGTGGCGGCACGGAGTTCGTCCTCGCCGCAGCTCGCGCCCAGCCTCTCGCCGAGACGTACCTCGGCCTCGTCGAGACCGGGGTCGGGCTCATCCCGGCCGGCGGTGGATCGACGGCGATGGCCCGTCGCGCCGCCGCCACCGTCCCGGAGGGCACGGGGGCCGACCTGTTCCCAGCCTTCCAGCAGGTCATCACGACGATCGGCATGGCGCGCGTCGCGACGAGCGCCGCCGAGGCTCGGGCGCTGTGGCTCCTGACCGAGGCGGACCAGGTCACGGCCAACCCGGATCGGCAATGGACCGATGCGGCCCGGACGGCACGGACGCTCGCGGATGGCGGTTACCGGACGCCGGCCCGCCTTCCCATCGTGGTGCTCGGCCGGCGCGGCATCGCGGCGGCGGAGACGCTCACCTACAACCAGCTCGCCGGCCGGCAGATCAGCGAACACGACCGGAAGATCGTCCTCGAGCTTGCCCGGGTCGTGAGCGGCGGCGACGTCGCCGAGGGAACCGCCGTCGGTGAGCAGCACCTCCTCGACCTGGAGCGCGAGGCGTTCCTCCGGCTCCTCGGCGAACGGTTCACCCGCGACCGGATTCGCCACACCCTCAAGACCGGCAAGCCGCTGCGGAACTAGGAGGCGCCAGCCATGCGCGAAGCGGTCATCGTCTCCGCGGTCCGGACGGCCGTCGGCAGGGCGCCGCGCGGCAGCCTTCGCGAGACCCCGCCCGAGGCGCTCGCGATGGCGGCGGTCCGCGAAGCGCTGGCGCGTGCCCCGCAGCTGGATCCGGCGGAGGTCGAGGATCTCGTGCTCGGCTGCGCCATGCCGGAGGGCGCGCAGGGGCTGAACATCGCTCGTCAGGTCGCGATCGGTGCGGGGATCCCCGACAGCGCCAGCGCGATGACGATCAACCGCTTCTGTGCCTCCGGTCTCCAGGCGCTCGCCCTCGCCGACGCCGCCATCC
>DATIUS010000318.1:0-5784 GCA_035466655.1 Candidatus Sulfomarinibacteraceae bacterium | reverse complement strand
CGGCCGGATGGGAGGAACAGATGGAATACCTCGCCGTCGCCCTCGTGGCGCTGGCCGGTGGTATCGCCGTCGGCTTCGTCGCACGGAGTCGATGGGCGAACCAGTCGGTCAAGGTCGCCCAGGAAAAGGCCGCCCGCATCGTTTCCGACGCTCGCACGACCCAGAAGGAACTCATCCTCGAGGCGAAGGAGGAGAAGATCCGCCTCCAACGGGAGGCCGAGGACGATGCCCGGGCCCGGCGCAACGAGCTGAGCGCCCTCGAGCGGCGGCTGCTCTCGCGTGACGAGCAGCTGGACCAGCGCTCGGACATGCTCGAGCAGCGTGACCGGAAGCTCCTCGAGCGAGAGATCGAGCTCGAACGCCAGCGCGAGGAGCTTGGCAAGCTCAACGCCGAGCGCGTCCTGGCCCTCGAGCAGGTGAGCAGACTCACGGCCGAGGACGCCAAGGCGATGCTCCTCGAGGCGATTCGCGAGGAGGCCGAGCACGACGCGGTCAAGCTGGCCCGGTCGATCGAGCGCCGCGCCCGCGAGGAGGCCACGGAGAAGGCCCGCGACATCATCGTCACCGCGATGCAACGCGTCGCGGCGGACCATACCGCCGAGCACACGGTCACCGTGGTCCACCTTCCGAGCGATGAGATGAAGGGCCGGATCATCGGCCGCGAGGGGCGCAACATCCGGGCCCTCGAGCTCGCCACCGGCGTCGACCTGATCATCGACGACACCCCCGAGACGGTCGTCCTGTCCGGCTTCGATCCCGTCCGCCGCGAGGTCGCCCGCATCGCGCTCACCAAGCTCATCGCTGACGGCCGGATCCATCCCGGCCGGATCGAGGAGGTCGTCAACAAGGCGAAGGCCGAGGTGGACCTCGTGATCCGCCAGTCGGGCGAGCAGGCCGCCTACGACGCCGGCGTCCCGGGCCTCCCGCCGGACATCGTCAAGCTCCTCGGCCGCCTGAAGTTCCGGACGAGCTACGGCCAGAACGTCCTCGTCCACTCGACCGAGACGGCCGCGCTCGCGGCCGTGATCGCCGCGGAGCTCGGGGCGGACGTCATGGCCGCCAAGATGGGCGGCCTCCTCCACGACATCGGCAAGGCCGTCGATCACGAGGTCGAGGGCCCCCACGCCGCCATCGGTGCGGCGATCGCCCAGAAGGCCGAGCTGCCGTTCAAGGTCGTCAACGGGATCGCGGCCCACCACCAGGAGGTCGAGTACGCCTGCCTCGAGGCGCCGATCGTGCAGGTCGCCGACGCGATCTCGGCGTCGCGGCCGGGTGCCCGTGGCGAGACGATGGAGACCTACGTCAAGCGTCTCGAGGATCTCCAGGCGATCGCCGAGTCGTTCAGCGGCGTGGACCGCTCGTTCGCCGTCCAGGCCGGCCGCGAGGTGCGGATCCTCGTGCGACCAGAGGAGATCGACGACCTCACGGCCACCCGGCTGGCCCGCGACATCGTGAAGAAGATCGAGGAACAGCTGACCTACCCGGGCCAGATCAAGGTCACGGTCATCCGCGAGACACGGGCCGTGGAGTACGCGAAATAGGCGACCACGGGGCTCACGGGAGCGATCGGCTCGCCGGCCGCGTCCGACTCGGGAACCCGCCGAACGGCGACTCGCCGCGACCGGCGGGGGCGTGCCGCGTGCTGCTCATCGGCGACGTCATCGGCAAGCCTGGGCGACTTGCCGTCGAGGCGATCCTGCCGCGGCTCCGCGAGGAGCGCGGCATCGACTTCGTCACCGCCAACGGCGAGAACCTCGCCGGCGGGATGGGCCTCACCGTTTCGACCGCGGAGGCCCTCCTCGGGGCGGGCGTGGACGTCATCACGTCCGGCAACCACATCTGGGACAAGCGCGAGATCTACCCGTTCCTGGACAGCTCTGACCGCGTCCTGCGGCCGCTCAACTACGGGACCCACGAGGTTCCGGGCCGCGGCTGGGGCACGTACCAGGCCCTCGACGGCACGGACCTGGCGGTCATCAACCTCCAGGGCCGCACCTACATGCAGCCGATCGACAACCCGTTCACGGACGCGGACCGGCTGCTCGACGAATCGTCCGAGCCGCTGCCACCGGTCCGGCTCGTCGATTTCCACTGCGAGATCACGTCCGAGAAGAACGCGTTCGGGCTGTACCTCGACGGCCGTGTCTCCGTCGTCGTCGGCACCCACACCCACGTCGTCACGGGCGACGAGCGGATCCTCCCCGGAGGCACCGCCTACCAGACGGACATCGGGATGACCGGCCCGATCTGGAGCGTGATCGGGTTCGACCCGAAGACCGTCCTGCCGCGGTTCATCAGCGCCCTCCCGACCCGCTTCGAGGTCGGCACCGGCCCGGTGATCTTCAACGCGGTCCAGGTGGACGTGGATCCGGCCACCGGACGAGCCCTCGCGATCGAGCGGGTCCAGCGGCTCCACGAGGCCTGATGGTGCCGAGGTGAGCCTGCCCGCGCCGCGGCCGCGCCACGCGGCGCGCGGCGGTCCGAACGTCCCGTCAGGGCCTTCAACGGTTGACCTCCATACCCACACGAACCGCTCCGACGGCCTCCTGGAGCCGGTGGCGCTCATGACCGCGGCCGCCGCAGCGGGCGTCCGTCTCCTCGCGATCACGGACCATGACACGCTCGCCGCCTATCGCGAGCTCGTCGCTTCCGGAAGCGTCCCGTCCGGAGTCGAACTTGTCAGCGGTGTGGAGATCAACGCCCTGGCTCGCGGCATTCCGAACGTTGACGAGCTCCACGTCCTCGGCTTCGGTATCGATCCGACCGACGATGCGTTCGAGGCGACAATCGCCCGCCAGCGAGTCGCCCGCCGGCGCCGTTTCGAGCGTGTCGTGACGCGCCTCCGTGAGCTCGGCCTGTCAATCGATGCCCAGATCGCCCGGCTCGACCTGGGCCGGGACGACGCGCTCGGCCGTCCGACGATCGGGCGGGCGCTCGTGGCGGCCGGCCTGGCCGAGAGCGTCGAGGATGCCTTCAGGCGGCTGATCGGGCACGGCTCGCCGGCCTATGTGCCGCGCGACGGCCTGGGCCCCGTCGAGGCGATCCGGGCGATTCGCGCGGCGGGTGGCCTGCCGGCCCTGGCGCACTTCTGGGACGCACCGTCCCAGCTGTCCCTCCTCCGCGAGCTGCAGGCGGCAGGCCTGGCCGGGCTGGAGGTCCACCATGCCTCGTTCACCGCCGAGACCGCCGCCTCGATCGCCGCCGTGGCCGCCGATCTGGCCCTCATCCCGACCGGGGGAACCGACTTCCACGGCGACACCGGGACGTATGCCGAGGCTCATGCGGCCCTCGCCGTGCCGGACGAGATCGGCACGGGCGTCAAGGCCGCGCTGGCGACGCTGGGCGGCGACTAGGCCCCGGTCGGCGGTTCGGCCGCCTCCTCGACGAACGGCCGAAGGTGCACGGGCTCGGCCCGGGCACGGATCCGCAGGTTGAGTGCCTCGACGAAGACCGAGAAGCCCATCGCGAAGTAGATGTAGCCCTTGGGGATGTGGAGATCGAGTCCGTCGGCCACGAGCGACATCCCGATGAGGAGGAGGAAGCTCAGGGCGAGCATCTTGACGGTGGGATGCTGCTCGACGAACCGCGACAGCGGCTCGGCGGCGAGGAGCATGACGCCGATGGCCAGGACGACCGCGGCGATCATGACAAGGACCTCGTCGGCCATGCCGACCGCGGTGATGACCGAATCGAGGGAGAAGACGACGTCGAGCAGGGCGATCTGGACGAGGACGCCGCGGAAGCTGATGGTCCTCGGCGCCTCGCCGGGTGCGTGCCCGGCACCCTCGAGCCCTTCATGGATCTCGGTCGTCGCCTTGGCCAGCAGGAACAGCCCGCCACCGATGAGGATCAGGTCGCGCCCCGAGAGCTCCATGCCGGCGATCGTGAAGAGCGGGGCCGTGAGGCCGATGACCCACGACAGGGTCAGCAGCAGCAGGATCCGCATGACGAGCGCCAGGCCGAGACCGACGCGCCGGCCGCGGGCCTGCTGGTCGCGCGGCAGGCGCGAGGTCAGGACGGAGATGAACACGATGTTGTCGATGCCGAGGACCACCTCGAGCACGGTCAGGGTGAGGAGCGAGATCCAGATCTCGGGGTTCGTCAGCAGGTCCATCCGCATAGTTTGGCGGAGCCGCCGGATGTCGTGTGTTGCGGCTACGATCACCCGATCGTGACCGACCTCGCGAACCCATCCCGCCGCACCCTGCCCGTGCTCGACGTCGGTGTCGTGCCGGGCCCGCCGAGCGGGCTGCTCCCGTTCAAGCCGCTCGACGAGCGCGTCGCGGAGTACCGTCCGGACGCCCGGGCCCTGCCGTCGTTCTTCGTCTGGACGCTCGGCTGCCAGATGAACCGGAGCGATTCCGAGGAGATGGCAGGGCGGCTCCTCGCGGCCGGCGCGACCGAGGCCCCGACGATGGAGTCGGCCGACCTCGTCGTCATCAACACGTGCGCGATCCGGGAGCTTGCCGAGGCGAAGGTCATCGGCCGCCAGGGGCACCTGCAGCGGCTCAAGGCCGGGAACCCGTCGCTCCGCGTCGTCCTGACGGGGTGTGCCGTCCGCGAGCGCGACCGTGACGGCCTCGAGCATCGCTATCCGGCCGTGGACCTCTTCCTCCGGCCGGACGAGGAGCCCGAGCTCGTGGATCGGCTCGGGCTGGCGTCGGCGCAGGGACCAGTCGGCGCCGTGGGCGCCACGACCGTGGTCGGTCGCACCGTCGTCGGCGTCGCCGACGGCCTTTCGGCGACGCGAGCGGCCGCGGTGTCCGGCGGCTCCATCCATCGAGGCTCGGCCGTGGCCGCCTGGCTGCCGATCATCTACGGCTGCGACAAGACGTGCACCTACTGCATCGTCCCGTTCAGCCGCGGCCCCGAACGGAGCCGGCCGTTCGACGAGATCGTCGAGGAGGCCCGGACGATCGCCGCGGCCGGGTTCCGCGAGGTCACGCTCCTCGGCCAGAACGTCAACTCGTACGGCCACGACCTGCCGCCTGAGCCGCGCTTCGGGCATATCGCCACGGAGCGCTGGGCCGGCCGGCGCCTGGATCTCGGCTCGAAGCCGGATCTCGCGGAGCTGATCCGGGCCATCGACCGGATCCGGACCGCCGACGGCGCGCCGGCCATCCCGCGCCTGCGCTTCATCACCTCGCACCCGTGGGACCTCTCGGACCGGTTGATCGAGGCGATGGCCGAGTGCCCGAGCCTGTGCGAGTCGCTCCACCTCCCGGTCCAGTCGGGCGACGACGACGTGCTCCGGCGGATGGGCCGCCAGTACTCCACGGAGCACTACCTGGAACGCCTCGCCACGATCCGGTCCGCCGTGCCGGGGATCACCGTCAGCACGGACGTCATCGTCGGCTTCTGTGGCGAGACGGAGCCGCAGTTCGAGCGGACCCTCCGGTTCCTGGAGTCCGTCCGGTACGACCAGGTCTTCGCCGCCGCGTACTCCGAGCGCCCGGGGACCCCGGCGACGAGGCTGGCCGACGACGTGCCCCCGGCCGTCAAGCGGCGCCGGCTCAACGAGCTGCTTGCCGTCCAGGAGCCGATCGGCCTCGAGCGAAACCGGGCCTGGCTCGGCCGGGAGGTCGAGGTCCTCGTCGACACCGTCGCCCGCGAGCGCTCGCACGACCACGACGACGGCGACGCGGCAGGGGAGGGGAGCGAGCCGCGTGGCGTGCGCCCAGGCCCTGGCGAGGTCGCGCTGTCGGGCCGGACGCGCGGCAACAAGCTCGTCCACCTCGCCGGATCCGCGGACTGGGTGGGGCGCCTCATCACGGTCCGGATGGA
>DATIUS010000317.1:0-14111 GCA_035466655.1 Candidatus Sulfomarinibacteraceae bacterium | reverse complement strand
CCGAGGCTGCCGAGGTGCCGGACGATCACCTCTGCCGCAATTGAAAGAATCGCCGGGTGGAAGGCCGCACCGGCGACGATTGCGTCGTCGAGTGGTCGGCCCTGTGTCGCGTCAGCCAGGAGGCGGGTCGCCTGTGCCAGCACATTCGACCGCTGGGCCACAGCCAGGCTCCGCGCTGCCTCCGCCCGGGCCGCAGCTTCAACATTGCCCGACAACCAGAGGCCCAGCGCCTCGACGTAGAGGCGCTTTGCCTCAAAGGACACCGACGATCTCGGAACGCCGTGACTCAGGTGCCGAATCAGCGAACACGCCTCATCGATCCGCCCCAGCGCCAATGACGCTTGAATACGAAGTAGCGTCAAGTGCTCGCCAAGGTCTGTCGCCGGATCCAAGTCCGCCAAGCCGTCGAGGAGGTCGCTGGCGCGCTGTGGGTCTCCGTACATGACCTCGATCTCGCCAGCTTCAAACGCGACCTCAAGTGCTTGACCTCCGGGGGCCGATTTCCGTGCGAGGGCCACTTCTGACCGCGCACCCTCCATATCCCCGCGGTAGACACGTGCCCAACCGCAGGCGAGATACGCAGATACGAGCTCGATGCCCGCGGATGTGTCTCGAAGGTGCGCAACTGCCTCAGTGGCCGCCTCGAGAGCTTCCTCGTTTCGTCCTTCGGCGTTGCGTATGTAGGCGAGATTCGTCAGCGCCACTCCAAGGAAGTGCAGCTCCGCTTGACTGCGCAGAAGTGGGATAAGCGCCTCAATTGCGAGCGACGCCACTGTCAGGTCGCCGTCGACGGAGCAACCCATCATCAGCCGAAACGCCCTGGCAATCAGTGCGATGCTAGTTCGGCCGGTCGTGGCTTTCTCCAGGACTTGGGCCAAGTCAAGGGCGCCCTCGATGTTGCCGGCCTGAACCCGTGCCGTGATCAAGTTGAGGAGAACTGCTGGCATGTGCGGTTCAGCCCGGAAGGCCGCCTCCGCCAGTTCGAGACCCTCGCCAGCATGACCCCGTTGTTGGGCTAGCCGCGAAAGCACAACGAGCACGTTGGGGTCGACGCCATCAAGCCGTGGGAGCACCGTCACAAGCGTCTCGGCGTCAGCATAGGCACCGGACGCGAGGATTGAGGTGATGGCGTTCGCCAGCACGCGGCGGGCGTCGCCCAGATCGCCCGCGGCAACGTAGTGATGGCTTGCGATCCGCCAGTCGATCGGCTCCCCTTCGACGGCGACTGCCCGATGAATAGCCGCAACTGTTTCGGGTCCCACTGACCGGACCAGACGCGAGTGGAGGAAGTCGCGAACGAGGGGGTGCGCACGAACTTGGTCCCCGATTTGCGGGCTTGTCCGGCTGAACAGGCCGACCAGCTCGCCGTCGGCGATCGCTTGGCGCGTCGCTTCGGGCGTGGTTTCCGCGGCGACGCTGCCGAGGATCGGTTCGACCATCTCGAGGATCGAGGTTCGCATCAGGAACTGCTGGAGGTCCTGGGGGAGTTCGCCGATCACTTCCTCCGCGAGGTAGTCGTACAGCTCGCCCTCGGCGCCGCTCAGCGAGCCGATGAAGGCTCGAATCTCGCTCGGCGTCCGATCCCGGATGGCGGTTCGGACCAGCTGGAGGGATGCGGCCCAGCCCTCGGTCCGACGGGAGAGCTCGGCGACGACGGATGGCTCAAGCGGGATGGCGTACGTCGTGCGGAACAGCTGCTCGGTCTCGCCGGGGTCGAACCGGAGATCGGATGTTCGGAGCTCGGCGACCTCGCCGAGGGCGCGAAGCCGGGCGAAGGGGAGCGGCGGCACCTTGCGGCTGATCAGCACGAAGGTCAGGCGCTCGGGGGCTCGCGCGAGGAGCTCGCGCAGGATGTGCCGCACGTCGACGGAGTCGTCGACGGCATGGAAGTCGTCGAGGACGAACGCGGTCGGGTCTTGCGGCAGGGCGCCGAGTTCTCGGATGAACGTGTCGAGCACGGCGTCCCGCGGCGGACCCGAGCCCCCGTTCTCGCGGAGCATCGCGTGCGCGATCGGCGCGAATTCAGGCAAATGGATCCGAACCGCGGCGATGAGGTAGGCGATGAAGCCGATCCAGTCGCGATCGCCCCGATCCAGCCGGAACCAGAGCGTCCGGACGCGGCTTCGGCGGGTGAAGTCGGACAGCAGGGTGGTCTTCCCGTAGCCGGCCTCCGCGGTCACGAGGACGACACGGCGATGGATCTTGACGTGGAGCCAATCGAGGAGGCGGACGCGCTCGAGCGTCTCGTCGCGCAGCGGCGGCGCCTGGACCTTGTTGATCTGAACGGGGTACTCGGGCATGGCGCCGAGCAGGCCTCCGGGCTCGTGGATGGGCGCGACGATCGTCGGTCGGCCCGGTCCGACCGGGATCCCCGGTCGCGCGCCGCTCGCGGAAACACGCTGGGGGTCCCGCCCGCGTGCCGGCGGCTCGGCCGGCGCGAACGATACGGAGGGCCGTCGCCCGGTGTCAACGCGCGACGGCGAGACGGCATCCGTGACGGCCGATCTGCCCGGGTCGTGGCGCGCGATCAACGTGGGTCGAGGGCTGGGCATGGCGCGCATGGTGGCGCGCGCCGCTCACCCGGCGATTAGCTGCGAGTCGACCCGTGTCGAACCCTGTCCGGTGCGCCTCGATCCAGCCCGAGCGGCCCCGTCAGCCCTCGTACTCGAAGCCGATCTTGATCTCGACCCGGTACTCGACGATCTCGCCGTCCTCGACGACCGCGGTGGACTTCTCGACCTCGACCGTCTTGATGTTGCGGACGGTCCGAGAAGCGGTTGCAACGGCCTGGCGAGCCGCGTCGCTCCACGACTTCGGGCTCGTGCCGACCATCTCCCGGATGATGATGACGCCCATCTGATCCTCCTCGAGCGATTGCCCGCAGCGTGTCGTCAGTCTACGGCCGGGGTCGGGAACCCCTCCACGGCGATCGTCGTCGAGGCGGCCATGAACACCCCCAGCATCCCGCCCGGCAACCGCGCCGGCCGCGGCCTCCTCCTCGTCGCCGTCGCGTCGATCATGCTTGCCGCCTGCGGGACGGCGGCGAGCCCCGGCCCCACGACGACACCCGCCCCGTCCCCGGGGCCGAGCGGGTCGCCGGTCGTCCCGCCATCGTCCCCCCCGATCGAGCACGCGACCGGCCGGACCGACGTCGTCTTCCGGTTCGAGGAGGGCGGCGGCTTCGTCCCGGTCGGGTTCTTCGCCACCGAGGCGCCGATCTTCACGCTCTACGGCGACGGCACCGTGATCTTCAAGGACGGCAACGCCGCCCCGCCGCCGGAGGCGGACGGGATCATTCGCACCCCGCCGTATCGCACGATCATCCTCACCGAGATCCAGATCCAGGCCTTCCTCCGCGCGGCGATCTCGGACGGCGGCCTCGGTGTCGCCCGGGACTTCTACGAATCGCCGGGCGCGGACCTGCCGACGGCCACGTTCACGATCACCGCCGGCGGGACGACGAAGGTCGTCAGCGTTCTGGCCCTCGGGATGGACCGCGGCGACGGCCCGGACACCCAGGTTCTGC
Organism: Candidatus Sulfomarinibacteraceae bacterium; assembly: GCA_035466655.1. Classification (GTDB taxonomy): domain Bacteria; phylum Chloroflexota; class Limnocylindria; order Limnocylindrales; family CSP1-4; genus UBA5189. The sequence continues at coordinate 10,585 of DATIUS010000317.1, read as the reverse complement.
AGGCCCTGGCGGGGCTCGGCGATCGGATCCGGGACTTCGGTCGCGAGGTCGATGGCGAGCAGGTCTGGGCCCCCGACCGCTGGCGGGGCGTGCTGACGCCTGACGCGTTCGGCCCGCCGCGGGCGTGGCCGTGGCCGGATGTCTCACCGGTCGATTTCATCCAGCACTCCGAGCCCGAGGCCCCCCGGTTCCCGGTCCGGACGATGTCCCCCGACGAGATCGCCCTCCTCGGCCTGGACGACATCGAAGGCGGCTTCAGCAGCCTCAGCCTCTCCGGCCCTGACGGTGGGACCTACCTGTTCGCCCTCCGCCCGCTCTTCCCCGACGAGCCGTACTGACGTCGTCCGGTCAGACGGGGCGAGCGGAAGGCGGCGACAAGGGCGCGAGCGAGCGCACCTGTGATGGATCGGACGTCCGTTCAGACGGCCTGAGCGCAAGGCGGCGCCGGGCCTCCGAACAGGCAGTACCGGGTCGTCCGGTCAGACGGGGCGAGCGGAAGGCGGCGACAAGGGCGCGAGCGAGCGCACTTCAACGTGCGTGAGCGAGCGCCCGCCGGAGCCAACGCCCCGATCGGTCCGGATCACCGGACGACCTTATGCCTCGGCGTAGCGCTGGCCGGCGTAGGACTGGAACCGCGTCTGGCTCTTCTTGAACCAGAGCTGGATGTCCCCGGTGGGGCCGTTACGGTGCTTGGCCAGCTTCACGTTGATCACCTCGCCGTCGGCCTCGTGCTGGTCCTCGCCGGACTTCTCCTTCTCCCGCCAGAGGAAGATCACCAGGTCCGCGTCCTGCTCGATGGCCCCGGACTCGCGAAGGTCCGACAGGCGAGGCTCCTTGGACTCACGCATCTCCGGCTGGCGCGACAGCTGGGAGAGCGCGATGACCGGCACGGACAGCTCGCGGGCCAGTGCCTTGAGCCCCCGCGAGATCTCGCTGACCTCCTGGACCCGGTTGCTGTCCCGGTTCGTCGTGGTGGCCTGCATGAGCTGGAGATAGTCGACGACGACGAGGTCCAGCCCAGATTCCGCCTGCAGGCGGCGTGCCTTCGTCCGCAGCTCCATCGAGGTGATGTTCGGCGTGTCATCGATGTAGATCGGCGCCTCCGAGAGGTCGTTCATCGCCGGCGCGATCCTGGCGAAGTCCATCTCCTCGAGGAAGCCGGTCCGGAGCCGCTTGGAATCGATGTTCGCAACGCTCGACAGCAGCCGCAGCACCAGCTGCTCCTTGCTCATCTCGAGGCTGAACACGCCGACGCTCCGACGCTCGCGAACGGCGGCGTACTCGGCGATGTTGAGCGCGAAGCTCGTCTTGCCGACCGACGGCCGGGCCGCGACGACGACGAGGTCGCTCTTCTGGAACCCGGTCGTCAGCGCGTCCAGGTCCGGGAACCCCGAGGTGACGCCGCTCAGCTCGCCCCGGTGCGCGTGGAGGTAGTCGAGGCGGTCGTACGCGGCGTGCAGCAGGTCCCGGAGCTGGGCGAAGCCGGCCGTGATCCGCCGGTTGGAGACCTGGAACAGCTCCGACTCTGCGCGGTCGATGGCCTCCTGGATCTCCGCCGGATCCTCGTAGCCGATCCCGGCGATCTTGCCGGCGGCTCCGATCAGGTTCCGCAGGACCGCCTTGCGCTCGACGATCCGGGCGTACTGCGTGGCGTGGACCGCCGTCGGCGTCTGGTTCGACAGGGTGGACAGGTAGCTGCGTCCGCCGATGCCCTCGAGGTCCCCCTTTCGCTCGAGGGTCTCCGACACCGTGACGATATCCACGGGCTCTCGCCGCTCGAACAGGTCCAGCATGGCCCGATAGACGGTGCCGTGGGCCTGCCGGTAGAAGTCCTCCGGGCGAAGGAATTCGGCGACCTCGATGATCGTCTCGCGATCGATGAGGATGGCGCCGAGCACGGACTGCTCGGCCTCGAGGCTCTGGGGCGGCAGGCGATCGATCACGGCGACCTCAGGGTCCGTCGGGGGAGTGTCAGCTCCAGTGTCACGGTGCGGTCACGCGTCCGATAGGGGCTTATCCCCGGCCTCGTCGCGGACCCCTCGAAACGCCGTGGACCCGCGCCAGTGCGATGTGCATCAGTTGTGGAGATCGTCGGTCGGGGGCCGGGCGGCGCTCGCGCGAGCCGAGGCCAAGGCGAAGCCGAGCACCCGAGCGAGCGGATTCAGACGTCCGTGAGCGAGGGCGCGCAGGCGACAACGCCGGCGTCGGCCGTGCCAGCGCCGCTCAATCGAGGCGGCGGATGACGCCGATCAGCTTTCCCTGAATCCGAACGTCGCTGTAGTACTGCGCCGGGTAGCTCGAGTTGGCCGGCTGGAGGCGGATGCGGTCCTTCTCGCGGAAGAAGGTCTTGAGGGTGACCGCGTTCTCCTCGACCTGGGCGACCACGATGTCCCCGTTGCGGGCGGTGTCCTGGGGCCGGATCAGGACGAAGTCCCCATCGGCGATGTGGGCGTCGATCATCGAGTCGCCGCGCACGCGCAGGACGTACGCGTCACCGCTCGGCGCGAGGATCTCCGGCACGGCCATCGTCTCTGACGCGTCCTGGTACGCCTCGATCGGTCCTCCTGCGGCGATCTCGCCGATGATCGGAACGACATGGGCCTCCGCCGCGACCGATTGGGGAACGAGCTCGCTGGACAGCCCGAGCGACAGCGCTGCGGTCGGAGTGAGGCGGATGGCCCGCGACTGCGCGGCCCCGCGCTCCAGGTAGCCGTCCTTCTCCAGGATCTGGAGATGGTGGTGGACGGCCGAGGTCGAGTTGAGCCCGACCGCGCGCGCGATCTCGCGAACGGACGGCGGATAGCCGCGGGCGCGAAGGGTTCCGGCAATGTGATGCAGGATCTTCAGCTTGCGGTCGGCATCGTGCCTGGTCACGCGCACCTCCTGGGGCAACTTCGGGCATGATACCGAACGGGTGTTCGATGTCAAGTGCTTCGTTGGGTCCGCTGCCGGACCCCGCGCGAGACGGCAGGCGGGGCGCATCGGACTCGGCTGGTAGACTCACGCTCCCCCGCGGGATGGGCGACGCACCCGGCGTCGCGGCCGCGGCATCGGAACGGGAGGCGCCTCGGCGCATGGCGCGGCAGGACCTGGAGTCTCGGACGAAGAAGGGGCGGCGATCGCGACGACGGTCGACCGGCGGCAGCGTTCGCCGCATGCTCGGCATGCTGGCGCTCATCCCACTGGCCAATCGCGCCCCGACGTATGCCCGCCTGCTCTGGGCGCTCGTCCGCGACGAGCGAACGCCGGCCGCGCGGAAGGCGCTGCTCGGCGGGGCGCTCGGGTACGTCGTGCTGGGGCGTGACATCGTTCCCGACGACATCCCGCTGCTCGGCGGCCTCGACGACGTCGTGGTCCTGGTCCTCGCCCTCGACCTGTTCGTCGACGGCGTGGACGAGGCGGTCCTCGACGAGCACCTCGCGGCGCTCGAGATCGATCGGTCCGCCTTTGACGGGGACATCGCGCGGCTCCGCCGGATCCTGCCGGGGCCCATTCGTCGCACGGTTCGGCGGCTGCCCGGCCTGATCGGCGGTGCGAGGCAGGCGTTGCAGCATTCCGGTCTCGGGCCCAGACTTCGGGCCTGGATCACAAAGGAGGGTTCGCTCGCGTGAAGGTCATCCTGACCAAGGACGTCGCCAAGCTCGGCAAGTCGGGTGAGCTCAAGACCGTGGCCGACGGGTTCGCCACGAACTTCCTCATCCCGCAGCAGCTCGCGGTCCCCGCGGCCGGCGGCGCATACCGGGCCTGGCAGCACGACATCGCGTCCCGCGAGGAGAAGCGGAAGCGGGAGCGTGACGACGCCGAGATCGCGGCGACCCGGATCGCCTCGACCACGCTCACGATGGGCGTCAAGGTCGGCGACGGTGGCAAGCTCTACGGCTCGATCACGGCCAAGGACATCGCCGACGCCCTCGGGCGGCGCGGGATCGTGGTCGATCGCCACAAGATCGATCTCGACGAGCCGCTCAAGTCCCTCGGGACGTACAAGGTCGCGATCAAGGTGCTCTCGGGGATGACGCCCGAGGTCACGGTCGTCGTCGAACCGAAGGGCTGACCCCGGCGCGGACGCCCGCGGGCGCCGCCCGAGCCTTCAGATCAGGGCGAACCCCTGGGCGACCAGGAGGCCGCCGAAGACCACGAACGCCCCGGCAGCCGACAGCTTGATCGCGCGCTCCGGCAGCCGCGTCCCGAGGATCGCGCCGATCCCGATCGCCAGGGCGTCCGCCGCGACCATGCCGGCGGTCGAGCCGAGCCAGGTTCCGATCGGCTCCTCGGTCGTCGCCAGCGTGATCGTCGCCAGCATCGTCTTGTCCCCGAGCTCGGCCAGGAAGAACGCGGTCCCGATCGTCACGAGGGCCCAGCGACCGACCCGTCCGGCCCGGTGCTCGTCGGCGGCGCCGAGCGAATCGCCGCGGACTGTCCACGCCGCGAACCCGAAGAAGGCCAGGCCGGCCGCAACCTGGATGGCCGCAGTGGGCAGGGCGAGGGCAAACGCCGATCCCAGGACGACGGACCCGGCGTGGACGACGAGCGTCGCGACCGTGACGGCGATGAGGACCGTTCGAGCCCGGTACCGCGCCGCGAACGCGAGCGCCATCAGCTGGCTCTTGTCGCCAAGCTCGGCGAGGAGGATGACCCAGAAGGAGAGGACGAAGGCGTTCATCTGGCTCCGATGGTGGGTCGGGTCCGGCAACGCCTTCGACCCGACACCGTGGGCTGGTGTCGACAGTCGAAGGTCTCGTCCATCCGCGAGGTGCGGACCCGGCGACCGGGCGCTTCCGCGCCAGCATGTCGATCCACCGGAGAGGGCCTACTCCCCTTCGGCTCGAAGTCTCGCGCCGGGGACCCGCTGCGTCAAACGGGCGGGTTGCTGCTCCTTCGGCGCCCGTGACCGGCGGGGGCACGCGGGCGCGGGGTTCGGCGCCCGTTGACCGGCGGCGCGAAGATGCGTTCGTGGCCGCCGCACGCGCGAACCCCTCCGGGACCGTCCCCAGGACGATCCTCCATGTCGACCTCGATGCGTTCTTCGCGTCGGTCGAGCAGCGCGATCACCCGGAACTTCGCGGTCGCCCGGTGGCCGTGGGGATGGGCGGGACGAACGATCGGGGGGTCGTGAGTGCCGCGTCCTACGAGGCCCGCAAGTTCGGGGTCCACTCGGCGATGCCGATCCGGACGGCGCGGCGGCTCTGCCCGGACTGCGTCTTCGTGCCGGTGGACGGCAAGACCTACCAGCGGGTCAGCCGCGAGGTCATGGCGATCCTGCGGCGGTTCACTCCGCTCGTCGAGCCGGTGTCGATCGACGAGGCGTTCCTCGACGTCACCGCGTCGCGGGCGCTGTTCGGCGATGGCCCGACGATCGCCCGGCGAATCAAGGATGCGATCCGCGGTGAGCTGGAGCTGACCGCCAGCGTCGGGGTTGCCACGACCAAGCTGGTCGCCAAGATCGCCTCCGATCTGCGGAAGCCGGACGGACTCGTCGTCGTGCCGGCCGGCGAGGAGGCCGCGTTCCTCGCGCCGCTCCCGATCTCGCGCCTGTGGGGTGTGGGGCCGCAGACAGCGGCGGCGCTCCGCGACTTCGGCGTGGCGACGATCGGCGACCTGGCCCGGTTGGATCGAGCCTCGCTCGTGCGCCGGTTCGGGAAGCACGGGTCCACCCTCGTGGATCGGGCCCTCGGGCGAGACGCCGACCCTGTCGACGATCCCGACGCCGCGAAGTCGATCGGCCATGAGCACACGTTCGACGAGGACACGGCGGACCCGGAGGTGCTCGAGCGGACGCTGCTCGCCATGGCGGAGGGCGTTTCGGGTCGGCTGCGCGCGGCCGGCGTCAAGGCCGCCACGGTGACGGTGAAGGTCCGGGACACGCGATTCGAGACGCTCACCCGGCAGCGGACGCTCGCCGAGCCGACGGACCTGACCGAGCCGATCTTCCGGACGGCCCTGGACCTCGCCCGGCCCGAGATGCGGGGCCGGAAGATCCGCCTGCTCGGCGTGACGGCGTCAGGATTCGGCGCCCGCGAGCAGCTCGGGCTGTTCGAGGCGGACGATCCGCGCCGGCGACGGGCGGTCGAGGCGGCGGACGAGCTCCGGCAGCGGTTCGGTCCGCGGGCGGTCACCCGCGCTCGCCTGATCAGGACCGGCCTCCCGGCCCCGTTCGAGCGTGACTTCGGGACGGCGGCGGAGCGCCGCGGGGATCATGCCGAGGACATCGCCCGGTCCGGCCGGAAGTGGCGCCGCCCGGACGCTCCCCCGGCGCCACCGGATCCGGACCTCGAAGCCGACCTGCCGGCCGAGGATCTCGCCGGCATCGACGAGCCGCCCGTCGGCCCGTGACAGGCTAGCTGGCACGGGCCGGCCCGATGGTCCTTGCATCGGAGCCGAGGCCCTTGACATCGAACAGGTGTTCGGTCTAGGATCCCGGCCATATCGAACACCCGTTCTTGTCGTCCAGTGCCCGGTCGACGGAGCGCCAGCAGATGTTCCGCCCCCGGAAAGGAGCCAGCTCGTGGCCATGATCCGAGTCGAGCCGGTCCAGGTGCAGGTGCGGGCGGACTGGTTTGACGGCCGTCCCCGCGAGATCACCTGGAACGCGAAGCGCGTGCCCGTGACGCAGGTCCTGGGCGTCCGGGAGGAGATCGCCGCCTATCCCGTCGTCATCGGCCCACGAACGATCTTCGAGGTCGAGACGCCGGTCGCCAGGCTCACCCTCTCGTACCGCCACCGGGCCCGCCGGTGGGCGATCGAGGGGGTGGACGAGCGGCGCCGGACCGCCGCCTGATGCGCGCCGCTTGCGCGCAAGCGTTGCCCGCTCCGCGGGCTCGCTTACGCACCTCCAGTGCGCTCGCTCACCTGCTCGCGGTCGCCTTCGCCTGAACGGTCCTGCTTCGGCGATACGCCGCAGCCTGATGGCGCCCGGGCGCCGCACGAAACGGACCAACGAATCTCCCAGGTCCGGCCCCGAACTCCCGGGGGCCGGGCGGTGCCCACCGGCGACGGCTCCTCCCTTCGCCGGGCGTCGGATGCGGGGCGGGTGCGGCCGGTACCGCGCTCGCCCCGCCTCTGACTGCATCGAAGTCGCCGCGGAGGGCCAGAAGTTCGCCCGTCGCCGGGTCATGTGGCACCCGCCACGCGCGCCGCGCGCCCCTACAATCACGGACGTGCAGGACCATCCCACCAATTTCCGGGACCTGACCCTCGACGAGTTCGTCAGCCGGCTCGCCTCCGCCGCGCCCACCCCCGGCGGCGGCAGCGCGTCCGCCGTCGCGGCCAGCTTCGCCGCAGGGCTCGTGGCGATGGTCGCGTCCCTCTCCCAGGACCGGCCGCGGTACGCGATGCACGCGGCGGCGCATGCGCACGCGAAGGCGGCCGGGACGGAGCTGGCGGATCGACTCCTCCGCCTCGCGGACGAGGACGCGGCGGCATACGGGACCTTCGCCGCGGCAATGAAGCTGCCGCGCGAGACGGAGGCGCAGGTGGCCACCCGTGCCGCGGCCATCCGCGCGGCCGCCCGCGTCGCGGCCGAGGTCCCGCTCCGGTGCGTCGAGGCGTGCCTCGAGGTCGCCACCGCCGCGGAGCTGCTGGCGGCTCGCTGCAACGTCAACGCCTCGTCGGACATCCACGTCGCGGCCCTGCTCGCCGAGGCCGCGGCCAGGGGCGCGGCGGCGAACGTCCGGGTCAATCTCCCCGCGGTCGGCGATCCGGACTGGGCGGCCGTCGCGGACGCGCGGGTTGCCGACCTGCTCGATCGAATCGCCGGCCTGTGCGGCACCGCCCACGACGTCATCGCCAGCGGCGAGATGCGGGAACCCATCATGCCGGCCCCGCCCGTGGTGCCGGTCGGATGACCGTCGCCGCCGGCGCCCGCCTCCTCGAGGGCGCTCCCATCGCCGAGGAGATCCGCACGAAGGTCGCCGCCGACGTCGCGGCGTTCAGCGCGGCGCACGGCCGCCCGCCCGGGCTCGCCGTGGTGGTCTGCGGCCGGAACGCCCCCTCGATGGTCTACCTCGACCGGATCCTGAAGGCCTGCGCGGCGGTCGGCATCGAGGGCAGCTTCGTCCATGTCGAGGGCGAAACCGCGGCGGAGCAGGCCTCGGGGTTGACCGCCGCGCTCCATCGGCTGGGCGACGACCCGACGGTCTCGGGGATCATCGTCCAGCAGCCCCTCCCGCCCGGAATCGGGCTACGGGTCCTCGTCGACGCGATCGACCCGATCAAGGACATCGACGGCATCCACCCGCTCAATGCCGGCTGCCTTCGCCTCGGCTTCGAGGGTTTCGTGCCGGCCACTGCCCACGCCGCGCTGGAGATGCTCGAGCACTCGGGGATCACGATCGCCGGCGCCGAGGCCGTTGTGATCGGCCGGTCGCCGGTCGTCGGCATGCCCGTTGCATTCATGCTCGTCAAGGGCGGTGCGACCGTCACGGTCTGTCACTCACGGACGCGGGACCTCGCGGCACACACACGCCGGGCCGATATCGTCGTCGTTGCCGCCGGCAAGCCCGGCCTGGTCACCGGCGCGATGCTCAAGCCCGGCGCCGTGGTCATCGACGTCGGCATCAACGTGGTGGACGGTCATCTCGTCGGCGACGTCGACTTCGCCTCGGCCCGCGAGGTCGCCTCGGCGATCACGCCGGTCCCAGGGGGCGTGGGCCCGCTCACGAACGCGCTGCTCCTTGCTCACCTCGTCCGCGCGGCACAGCGCCAGGAGGTCGAACGCAAGGAGGCCGTGGCCAGCGATTCGGAGCCCGCTCCCCACCCGCAGCCCGCTCCCGACAAGCCCCCGATGTGCGGCGCCCCCGGCCACGCGGACCCCATCCGGCCGCCCACGCGTCCTGCCCGACCAACCGCCTGACGCGTCCGCCAAGGAGACCCATGAGCCTGCCATCCGACCTTGAGATCGCGCGTTCCGTCACCCCTCGCCCGATCCTGGACGTCGCCCGAGACCTCGGCCTGCGGGATGACGAGGTAGAGCCGTACGGCTTCACGAAGGCGAAGATCCGCCTCTCGGCGGTGGAGCGGCTGGAGGCCGAGCGACCGCGTGGCAAGTACGTCCTCGTCACCGCGATCACCCCGACGCCGCTCGGCGAGGGCAAGACCACGACGACCGTCGGCCTGGCCCAGGGCCTCAACCGAATCGGTCGGAAGGCCGCGGTGTGCATCCGCCAGCCAAGCCTCGGCCCGGTCTTCGGGATCAAGGGCGGCGCCGCCGGAGGCGGGAAGAGCCAGGTCATCCCGATGGAGGACTTCAACCTCCACCTGACCGGCGACGTCCATGCGATCGGGGCGGCCCACAACCTCGGTGCCGCCTTCGTGGACAACCACATCCACCATGGCAACGCCCTCGGGATCGATGCGCTCAACGTCCTCTGGCCGCGGGCCCTGGACATCAGCGACCGGGCGCTCCGCAAGATCGTCGTCGGGCTCGGCGGGCACGAGAACGGCTACCCGCGCGAGGGGGAGTTCGTCATCACCGTCGCATCAGAGGTGATGGCCGTCCTGGCGCTCGCGAGCGACCTGCGCGATCTCCGCGAGCGACTCGGGCGGATGGTGCTCGCCACGACCCGGGACGGGAAGGCGGTCACCGCCGAGGACCTCAAGGTCGCCGGCGCGATGACCGTCCTCCTCATCGACGCGATCAAGCCGAACCTCCTCCAGACGCTCGAGGGTGGGCCGGCCTTCGTCCATTGCGGGCCGTTCGCGAACATCGCCCACGGCAACAACTCGGTCCTGGCCGACCGGCTGGCGCTGGCCACGAACGAGATCGTCTGCACGGAGGGTGGGTTCGGGGCCGACATGGGCGCTGAGAAGTTCTTCGACATCAAGTGCCGTGCCTCCGGACTCCGCCCGGACGCGGCCGTCGTCGTGGCGACGATCCGCGCCCTCAAGATGCACGGCGGGGTCGGGAAGATCGTGGCCGGCAAGCCGCTCGATCCGGCGCTCGGGCAGGAGAACGTCGAGGCGGTCACGCGCGGCGCCGAGAACCTCGCCGCGCAGATCGAGACGGTCCGGCGGTTCAACGTGCCGGTCGTGGTCGCCATCAACGCCTTCCCGACGGATACGCCCGCCGAGGTCGAGGCGGTTCGCGCCGTCGCGCTGGCGGCCGGCGCCAATGCCGCGGTCCTCGCGAACCATTGGGCGGAGGGAGGCGCCGGCGCGACGGACCTGGCCGAGGCCGTCTGGGCCGCGGCCGAGGAGGGCGCCCCGGACTTCCAGCTGCTCTACCCGGACGAGGCGCCGCTGACCGACAAGATCGAGGCGGTCGCGACGAAGATCTACGGCGCAGACGGCGTGGACTACCTTCCGGCGGCCCGCAAGCAGCTCGCCCAGTTCGAGGCGCTCGGGTTCGGGCACCTGCCGATCTGCATGGCCAAGACGCAGTACTCGCTCAGCCACGACGCCGCCCGCAAGGGCCGGCCGACCGGTTTCCGCCTCCCGATCCGCGAGGTCCGGCTCGCGGCCGGTGCCGGGTTCATCACCCCGCTCGCCGGCGAGATGCGGACGATGCCGGGGCTCCCCTCGCGGCCCGGCGGGGAGAACATCGACATCGACGCGAACGGCGAGATCGTCGGGCTGTTCTGAGCCCGCG
>DATIUS010000316.1:0-2140 GCA_035466655.1 Candidatus Sulfomarinibacteraceae bacterium | reverse complement strand
GCCACGACGCTCATGAACGCGAACGTGAGGCGCGTCTGGAAGGACTGGGGAACCGTGGGACGCCGGACGCGGCTGTCCCGGAACGGGCCGGGACGGGGCTCCCAGCCGGAGTGGTACGCCTGGGCCGGCGCCGGGTCCGGTCCCCGCGCCTCGGTCACGTCACCGCTCGGCGAACTGGTAGCCGGCGCCGCGGACGGTCAGGACGAACTGGGGGAGGGAGGGGTCGTCCTCGATCTTGTCGCGCAGGTGGCTGACATGGACGATGATCGACTTCTCGACCTGGTCGAGTGCCTCGTAGTCGCGGAGCAGCTCCAACAGCTCCGCTCGGGTGTAGACCCGCCCGGGTCGGCTGGCGAGGTGGCGCAGGATCTCGAACTCGGTCGGGGTGAGGCTGATCCGTCGCTGCCCGCGCTGGACCCGCCGCCGCTCGAGATCAATCACCAGGTCGTCGTGGCGGATGACCCGTCCGCCGACGGCATCCGACAGGTCGCCGTAGGCCCGGCGAAGGAGCGCCCTGACCCGGCTCAGCAGCTCGCGCAGGCCGAACGGTTTCGTGACGTAGTCGTCCGCGCCGAGCTCGAGGCCGATGACCTTGTCCACCTCGTCGTCCCGCGCCGTCAGCATCAGGACCGGGGCCTTCGAGCCGGCCGCGCGGAGGCGCCGGAGCACCTCGAAGCCGTCGATGCCGGGGAGGCGGACGTCGAGCACGACGAGGTCCGGCGCCTGACCGACCGCGATCTCGAGGCCCTCCTCGCCCGACCGGGCGAGGGCGACGGTGTAGCCCTCCTGCTGGAGCGCGTACTGGATCCCGCGGGCGACCGCGTGCTCGTCTTCGACGATGAGGATGGTGGCCGACATCGCGATCGATCGTACACCGGGCCCCGCCGGCGACCATGAGAATCGAGCCCGTGGTACCGTGGGCGCCCAGATTTCGGAGGCCCATTCCCCATGTCCACCTCGCGCGCCACGCTCACGGCCGCGTCCCGCACCGTCACCGGCAAGGCCGTCATGCACCTGCGCCGAGCCGGCCAGCTCCCCGCCGTCGTCTTCGGGCACGGGATCGACTCCACGAACGTGACGATCGACGCCCACGAGTTCGAGCTCCTCCGGCGGCGCAGCGGCCCCAACGCGCTGGTCGACCTGTCCGTCGACGGCAAGAAGGCGAGGCCGGTCCTGATCCACGGCGTCCAGGTCCACCGCGTGACGCAGCGGCCCCTCCACGCGGACCTCTTCCTGGTCCGGATGACCGAGGAGCTGACCGTCGACGTCCCGCTCGTCGCCACCGGCGAGTCCGAAGCGGTCAAGACCCACGGCGGCACCCTGCTCCACCCGATCGAGCACGTCCGGGTCAAGGCGCTGCCGGACCACCTCCCGCAGTCGATCGCCTATGACGTGGGCTCGCTCGAGACGTTCGACGACGTGATCCACCTCCGCGACCTCCAGATCCCGGGCGATGTCACGCTGCTGACGGACCCGGACGAGATCGTCGCAAAGGTCCTCCCGCCGCGCGTCGAGGAGGTCGTCGCGGCCCCGGTCGCCGAGGGTGCGGTCGCCGGCGAGGGCGCCGAGGGTGCCGGACCGGCCGAGGGTGGCGCCGGATCGTCAGAGGCGCCGTCCGGAAGCTGACCTCGAGCGCCCGCACCGGGGTCCGGCGCGGCCCCGCCCGCGCCAGCGACGCCGCGGCGGGCCGCCCCGGTTCAGCCGGCGGCCCGGCCGGTCACGTAGACGATCGGGTGGACGAATCGCAGGTCCCCGGGCGCCAGCGCGCCGAGGCGCTCGAGCAGCCGTCGCCGGAGGGCTCGGCGCTCCCGTTCCACCAGCTCATCGAACAGCGATTCCTCGGAGAACTGCTCCAGGAAGTCGACGTACCCGCGCGGCGTCCATCGGTGGGTCATGACCTCGGCGCGCGCCCGGACGTCGCGGAACCCGGCGTGCCGCATCTGGTTCGCCGCGGCCAGTGGGCTGGCCGGGTCGCGCTCGCCAGGATCGGGCTCCGGAGGATCGAACCCGAACTCGTCGAGGACCTCCTCGAAGATGCGGTCCGGCGGGTCGACCGCGCCGTCGTCCCTGAGCAGCCAGGTGACATACCCGAGCGGCGCCCCCGGCCGGAGGACCCGTCTCGCCTCGCGCAGGGCCGCAG
>DATIUS010000315.1:0-6185 GCA_035466655.1 Candidatus Sulfomarinibacteraceae bacterium | reverse complement strand
CCTGCCCATAGGCGTCATATAGCTCGGCCTGCTCGCCGGCCGGGAGATCGTCCGGCATGTTGTCGATCGCGCGTCGGTACAGCTCGAACGCCTCGCGACGACCCGACATCCGGCCCGCGCTGCGTGCGCCGGCGAGCGCGGCACGGAACGCCTGCGCGCGGAGGCCGGCCCGTTCGAAGTGGGCGGACGCATGGATCTCCGACTGGCCATCGAGCGCGGCCCCGAACTCAGCCGCCCGGGCATGGAGGCGACGGAGCTCCGGCGCCGGGACGCTTCGGTACAACACGTCCCGTAGCAGCTGGTGCCGGAAGTCGAGCATGCCCGGACCCGCGCCCTGGAGGTACGAGCGCCCGATGAGCTCCTCGAGTGGGGCATCAAGGTCGCTGACGGGTCGATCCATGATCCCGGCCAGGACCTCCGGAACGAAGCATCGGCCGATCACGGCGCCGGCCCGGGCGACCTCTCGCGCGTCCGGCGACAGCTGGGCGATCCTGGCGAGGACGGCATCCTCGATCGTGTCCGGAACCTTGGCGTCCCGGATCGCCCGGCCGTCCGAGCGAGCCTCGTCACCGATGGCCCCGAGCAGCTCCTCGACGTGGAGCGGGATCCCGTCGGTACGCTCGTAGACGGCGTCGACCACCTCCCGAGGCGCGGGCAGGCCGGTGTCGAGGATGAGCGTGGTCATCAGTGCCGTCTGGTCCCGGGTGAGCGGGGCGAGGCGGATCTCCTCGGCGAGGCGCTGGCCGATGAGGCGAGCGCGCCACTCCCGGAAGAACGACCCGGGCTGGAGATCCTCCGCTCGGTACGTGGCGACGACGAGCAGCTGCAGCTCGCGAGCGCGCCGGGCCAGCTCACCGACGATCTCGAGGCTGATCTCGTCCGCCCACTGGAGGTCTTCGAAGTCGAGCAGGACGCGACGATCGATCCCGGCGGCGATGCGATCGACGACGTCGAGCACGTAGAGTCGGCGCGACCCGAGGGCGTCGGCCTCGCGCTCGGCGCGCATCCCGACCAGATCCTCCCCGAGCGTCCCGAGCTCGGGCATGCGGCGAATGCCCCGGGCCAGGTCCCCGATGAGTGCTGCGGGGACATCGCGGTCCTGCGGGGCCAGCGACCCGTTCGCGGCGACGAAACCGGCAGCCCGCGCCTTGCGCCGGATCGCGTCCAGGAGGCGGCTCTTCCCGATCCCGGCCTCACCCGCGAGGAGGAGGAACTGGCCGCGTCCACCCGAGGCCTCGGTCATGCGGCGCTCGGCGAGATCGAGCAGGTCGTCGCGACCGACGATGATCGGGCAGAGGACGGACCCGACGGGACGCATTCGCGGAGTGTACGGCGCAGGCGCGGCCATGCTCATCGGTTGATCGACCGATGAGGTCGATCGAGCCGGGCCCGGGCGGCTGTCGGCGGAGGTCGTGGAGCGCTACCATCGGCCCAGGCCTCACCGGGGCAGTGCAGCCCACCAGAGGAGCCAGGCCGTGCTCACTCCAGACGTCATCCGCCGGGCGCCCAAGGCGCTCCTTCACGACCACCTCGACGGGGGCCTGCGCCCGGCGACGATCGTGGACCTCGCGGCCGAGTTCGGCTATCTGGGTCTGCCGACGACGGATCCGGACGATCTCGCCGCCTGGATCCGACGCGGCGCCGATCGCAAGTCGCTCGAGCTCTACCTCGAGACCTTCGTGCATACCGTCGGGGTCCTTCAGGAACGCGACGCGATCGTCAGGGTCGCGGCGGAGTGTGCCGAGGACCTCGCGGCTGACGGCGTCGCATACGCGGAGGTTCGCTATGCGCCCGAGCTCTCAACCGAACGCGGGATGACCCTGGACGAGGTCGTCGAGGCGAACCTCGAGGGGTTCCGGATCGGGGCTGCCCGGACCGCCGCGGCCGGCCGTCCGATCACGATGAAGGTCCTGGTCACGGCGATGCGCCAGGCGGCCCGCTCGGTCGAGGTCGCCGAGGCGGCGATCCGCTGGCGGGACGCGGGTGTCGTCGGCTTCGACATCGCCGGTCCCGAGGCCGGCTACCGCCCGACACGCCATCTCGAGGCATTCGATCGGATCCGCCACGAGAACTTCCACATCACCATCCATGCCGGGGAGTCGTTCGGGCTGCCCTCGATCTGGGAGGCGCTCCAGTTCTGCGGGGCCGAGCGTCTCGGCCATGGGGTCCGGATCGTGGACGACATCACCGTCGGGCCGGACGGGACGGTGCGGCTCGGTCGGCTCGCGGCGTTCGTGCGGGACCGGCGCGTCCCGCTCGAGATGTGCCCCACGTCGAATGTCCATTCCGGGGCGGCGCCATCGGTGGCCGAGCACCCGATCGACCTGCTCCGACGCCTCCGGTTCCGGGTGACGCTCAACACGGACAACCGGCTGATGTCGAACGTCTCGCTGTCGTCCGAGTTCGCCGCACTGGACGAGGCGTTCGGGATCGGGCTCGGCGAGATGGAGTGGCTGACGATCAACGCGCTCAAGTCGGCGTTCGCGCCCTTCGACGAGCGCCTCGCCCTGATCAACGAGGTCGTCAAGCCGGGCTACGCCCACCTCCACGCCGAAGCCGCGCGGGCGGTGGTGAGCCCGGTCTGATCCGTGCCCAGCGAGGGGGTCGCGCGCTACAGATCACCCGCGAAGGTGTCACACGCGCCGATGGCGCCCTCCCGATAGCCGGTAGAGAACCAGTCCTGCCGCTGCTCGGCTGAGCCATGGGTCCAGGCCTCGGGATTGACCTGGCCCTCGGTGGCCTCCTGGATTCGGTCGTCGCCGACCGCGGCAGCGGCATCCAGCGCCTCTGCGATGTCGGTGTCCCTGAGCGGCTCCAGGAAGCCCGTCCCGGCGGCGTTGGAGGCCCAGACCCCGGCGAGGCAATCGGCCATCAGCTCAAGGCGAACGGACCCGCTGTCGGCACCGGTGCCGCGGTCCCCCTTGCCGAGGACACCGACGAGGTCCTGGACGTGGTGGCCGTATTCGTGCGCGACGACGTAAGCCTCGGCAAAGTCACCACCCTTCGCCCCGAACCTCGTTTCGAGAGCATCGAAGAAGCCGAGCTCCAGGTAGACCTGCTGGTCGCTCGGGCAATAGAACGGCCCGACGGCCGAGCTCGCCGCCCCGCACGCGGTCGCCACACTGTCGGTGAAGAGGACCGTCGTGGCGTTCGCGTACGCCGTTCCGCTCGCCGGGAGGGCTTCAGACCAATACGCCTGAATGCTGTTCACGTAGCCGACGATCCGGCAGTCGGCACGCTGGTTCGCGTCCGCGCCGGTCTGGCATTCGGTCACGAGGGTCGTGCTGCCTGGGCCGATCGGCTGCCCGTTGCCGTCGCCCAGGGCGGGGAGAGCGCTCGGGTCGCCACCCAGGAGCACGTACACCAATACGAGAATCAGGCCGAGGCCGCCCCCGCCCACAGCCAGACCCGTCGCTCCACGCCGGCCCCGGATGTCGCGGACCTGTCCGGGGTCGAGATCGGCTCCAGGTTTGAACGCCATGGCGTCTCCTTGCCTGCCCGTCCGTGCCGGTGGGTGGCGTCGAGACGGAGGCGGGCCCCACGACCGAGGCGCCCATGCTACCGGCCAGCGCCCGGACGGTCGAGCGCGCTCAGCCGATCGGGAAGACGATCTGGGTGACGGGCGGCCCCGGCTCGTCCGGTCCCTTCAGGTAGGTCTCCCACGCCGGACCGCTCGCGGCCAGCTCGTGCTCGCCCATCCAGGCGGTCACGCGCTCCCAGGTGACGGCGATCTCGTCGTAGGGTCCGATGTGGGTCGCCGTCACGGCGGGCCCGCCGGGCAGCAGGATCTGGCGGACGCGGTCCGTCGGTGTCAGCGTTCCGACGAACGGGAAGCCCGCGTCGGCCTGGACGCGCTCCCCGAACGCGTAGAACCGCAGGAACGGGGGTCCGGCGACGACGGCTCCGGATGCGCTGATCGCCTGGGCCGTTGCCCCGAACGCCTCACCCAAGAGGCTCGGAAACTCGTCGACGCGACCCTCGATCCCGACGACGGCCGCCGGCCGCTCGACGAGCTCCACGAGTTCCGGCGTGACGGCTGGCCCGGTGCCGATCGCCTCGGTCACGGTGCACCTCCTTGATCGGTGATCGTGGCGGGCGACCGCCGCAGGCCGCAAGGCGCGTTCGGAGTGCCGTGACGGGCTCTTGGGCCCGGGTTGCCCGTGGCCCGGGGTGGTCCATTGCCCCGGGGATGCCCGTTGCCCCGGGGTTGCCCATGGCCCGCGACGATCCGAACGCGGCCGTGTCGCGCACCACCCGTCGGATCGACGTTGATGACCAGAATCACCCGTCCGAAGCACCCTGCTTTTCTCGATGACCATCGGCGTCATAGGGAAGGTCGGGTTCTTGCCGAGGGCACGGATCCCGTGGCATTCGTCAACCAGGCACCGGTCTCGGGCCCGCCGTCGCCGGTCAACCACGACGAGCCCAATGACGCGGCGCCGCCCCAGCGAGTGAGCGTCCACGGGGGGAAGCTGTTGCCGACTCGGCGGCGACAGCCGAAGGGGTCGCCTCAGGCCGATCACCGTCCGAGCAGCCGACGCGTTGGCGGCGGAGGGCCGCCGGGGAACGCGTATCCGGGCTTCGTATGCAGCACCCCAACGACCCGGGCGAGGGTTCGGAGGCGCAGGCCCTGGAGGCGCCCGGTTTCGAGCCTTGAGATCGCAGACTGCGAGAGGAGGGCCCGGTGCCCGAGCTGGCGCTGTGTCAAGCCGAGTGCGAGCCGCGCTGCCCGTATCCCGGCCCCGATCACCTGGCGCCCAGCCGTCACGACCTCGTCATCCTTGTCGAAGATGGTCCACGCATTCACGACATGACGGTATCCGGTGGAGCTTTGCCGGCGATCACGCCCAACGTATCGCGCCGTCATCCGCGGCGTATCGCCGGGTCACCCGCGGCCCATGACCGGGTACGGCTCGCATGACGCCGACGGTCATCGGTCGGCGGTTCGAGGTCGCCTAGCTCGCATGACGCCGACGGTCATCGGTCAGCGGTTCGAGGTCGCCTAGCTGTGATTCCCGGACACGTTGTTGACGAGGACGGTCATCGGTGACTGCCCGTCCAGCGAGCCGTGGGGTCGTCGCTCGTTGTAGTAGGCGATGAACGCCGGCAGGGCGTCGAGCCGCGCCTGGTTCGTGTCGTAGCGTCGCACGTAGGCCCACTCGGTGAGCAGGGTCCCGTTGAAGCGCTCGGCCTTGCCGTTGGTCTGCGGCCGGAACGGGCGGGTGCGCTTGTGCCGGGCACCGAGCTCTGCGAGGGCTCCTGCGAACGCGAACGACTGGACGTAGTTCTTCGCGTTGTCGGTAAGGACGCGCTCGATCCGCACGCCGTGGGACGCGAAGAACGCCGCGGCGTCGAGCACGAACCGGGCACACGTGGTACCGCGCTCGTCGCCGAACACGCCGACGTAGGCGACCCGGCTCATGTCGTCGATCGCGACGTGCAGGTAGTCGTAGCCAGCGCCGCGGGTCTTGGGCGTCCCCGTGGCCCGGCCGTGGACCCGGTGCCCGCCGCCGTCGGGGATGCGTCCCAGCTTCTTGACGTCGATGTGCAGCAGCTCGCCCGGCCGCTCGCGGACGTAGCGGATCGGGATCCCCGTCGGCCCGTCCTGGTCGCGCAGGCGCGACAAGCCGTGGCGGCGGAGGACATCACCGATGGTCGAGCGCGGCACCCCGGTGAGCGGCGCCAGGCGGTGTGGGCCGAGCCGGTGCTCGTGCCGGGCCGCGAGGATCGCATCCACCTGCTCCTGGGGCAGGGCCCGCGGCGAGCGACTCGGCCGCGAGCTCCGGTCCTCGAGCCCTGCCTCGCCCTGCGCCTCGAACCGTCGCAGCCACTTCCGGGCCGTCTGGCGACTCACCCCGGCCATGTCGGCCGCGTGGGCGACGGCCATGCCGTCGATAAGGATCCGGTCCACGAGCAGCCGTCGGCCGAGCGCCGTCAGCTTCGCCCTACGATGTGCCACGAGAGCCTCCCGTTCGATGTGAGCTGGATACCCACACCGAGCCTCGGGAGGCTCTCGCTTGTCAACAACCTATTCGTGAATCACAGCTGGCACAGGCGACCCGCCTCCTGGCTGACGCGACACAGGGCCGACCACTCGACGACGCAATCGTCGCCGGTGCGGCCTTCCACCCGGCGATTCTTTCAATTGCGGCAGAGGTGATCGTCCGGCACCTCGGCAGCCTCGG
>DATIUS010000314.1:0-8132 GCA_035466655.1 Candidatus Sulfomarinibacteraceae bacterium | reverse complement strand
GCCGAGTCCTCGGCCAACCCGACGACGTTCGTCGCGGACCACGCGGCGCTCGCGGAGCTGGCCCACCGGCACGGGGCGCTCTACTTCGCCGACAACACGTTCGCCTCGCCGTACGTCTGCCAGCCGCTGGCATACGGGGCGGACCTCGTCCTTGAATCGGCGACGAAGTACCTCGGCGGCCACAACGACATCACTGCCGGCGTCGTCGCCGGCCGGCGGGAGCTGGTCGATCCGATCGGCCGGGTCCAGGTGGACACCGGGGCGACCCTCGCGCCGCTGGAGGCGTTCCTGACCATCCGGGGGATCCTCACCTTCCCGGTCCGGATGGACCGCCACGGGCAGAACGCGCTGGCTCTCGCCGGCTGGCTGGAGCGCCAGGACGGCGTCACCCGCGTACTCTATCCAGGCCTTCCGTCGCATCCGCAGCACGCTGTCGTCGAGCGCCAGTGGCGTCCCGGGAATGCCGGCGGGATGCTCGCCTTCGAGGTCGCCGGCGGACGGGCCGCCGGCCAGGCGGTCATCGACACGCTCCAACTCAGCGAACGGACGGCATCACTCGGGGGCGTCCACACGATGGTCGTCCACCCGGCCTCGACGTCGCAGCGCCAGCTGAACGACGAGCAGCTCCGGGCCAGCGGCATCGGGCCGGGCATGCTCAGGGTCAGCGTCGGGCTGGAGGACGTGGAGGACCTCGAGGCGGACCTGGCCGCCGGTCTCGCCACGGCACGGCAGGTGGCAGCCGCTGCGCAGCCGGCGGCACCCACCGCACCCGGCCTCGCGGTCCCGGCCACGTCGTCCGGTCCGGTCCCGGCCTGATCGCGCGGCACCGATGTCGGCGCTGACCGCTCGCCGGTCGGCGGGCCCGGGCGGGGTCGCGGCCCGGCTCGACACCGCCTGGCTGCTCGTCTGGCGCCTGTTCACGTCGGTGAACTTCGCCGTCCTCCAGATCATCGTGCTCGCCCTGCTCGCGGTCGTGGGGATGACGATCCGGCAGCTTCCCGGCTTCGCCTTCCGGTCCGCCGGCGACTACGCGACGGCCATGGCCGAGATCCATGCCCGCTATGACCCGGCCTTCGGGGCCGGCGCGGTGACCTTCCTCGAGCGGCTGGGGACCTTCCAGGTCTTCAGCTCGACCTGGTTCACGATCGGGCTCCTCGTGCTCATCGTCTCGATCGTCATCTGCACGATCGACCGGACGCCCCGGCTGTGGCGCATGGCATCGGAGATCCGGGTGGTCCAGCCGGATGTCTACTTCGACCCGAAGCTCCCGGACCGGGTCCGGATCGCCGGCGGGGATTCGGGGCTGGACGCCGGGACGGTCCGGTCGATCCTCCGGAGGCGCGGGTTCTCGGTCCGGACCGCCGAGGCGGACGGGTATCGCTTCCTCTACGGGGACCGTCACCGCTGGACGAAGCTGGCGACGCTCATCAGCCACCTCGGGCTCATCCTCTTCCTCGTCGCCGCGGCGGTCACCTCGCGGCTAGGCGACGAGCAGGGGCTCGTCGTCGCGGAGGGCGACACGCTCACCGTCCAGCCGATCGGGACGCCGGGCCTTCTCCTCGTTCGAAACAACGGCTTCCGGGCACCGGGGCTGTTCGAGTCCGGCGTCGCCGCCGACTTCGTGACGGACCTGTCCGTCTACCGCGACGGCGAGCTCCTCGCCCGCAAGGAGGTCCGGGTCAACGACCCGCTCAGCGCCGGGGGCTACACGTTCCACCAGAACGGCTTCGGGCCGGCGCCGAACCTGCGCCTCCGCGATCTCGACGGCGCCGTGCTGTGGTCCGGACCCGTGCCCCTCACGGAGCAGGCCGGTGGCCTGCCGTTCGGGACGCTGGCGGTCCCCGGTCGGGACCTGGGCCTCCAGCTTCTCCTCGACCGCTCCGCCGAGGGCGTCGGGACGC
This sequence comes from Candidatus Sulfomarinibacteraceae bacterium, assembly GCA_035466655.1. Lineage (GTDB taxonomy): Bacteria > Chloroflexota > Limnocylindria > Limnocylindrales > CSP1-4 > UBA5189. The sequence goes on along the minus strand of DATIUS010000314.1, from coordinate 6,231 downwards.
TCCTGCTGCTGCCGTACACGGTGGCCGGGACGAACCCCGACGGCACGCCGGCGGTCGAGACGGGCTTCCCGCTCGCGGTCACCAACGGTGCGACGGCGACGTTCGATGCCCTCGGCTTCGACGTCACGCTCGACGGCTTCGGCGAGTACACGCTCCTGATCGCGAAGCGCGACCCGGGGCAGGGGATCGTCTGGGGTGCGTTCGCCGCCCTGATCGTCGGCCTCTCGATCACGTTCTACCTGCCCCGCCGGCGGGTCTGGGCCCGGCTCGACGCGGGCGGGGAGCTGGCGCTCGTGGGACGCTCGGACCGCCACGTCGATTTCGACCGGGAGTTCGGCCGGCTCGTCGATGATCTCGTCGCCGCGCGGGCGAGGAGTGGGGGAGCACCCCGTGCCTGACCTTGCCGAGCTCGCCGCCGCGCTCCTGCCGGGCGCCCGATGGGTCGGGGAGGCCGATGGTCGACCGGCCGGGGCGCCGATCACGTGGGTCCGCGTCATGCGCCCCCGCGTGCCCGCATTCGACGCGCTCGATCCCGGGGACCTCGCGATCGTTCCCGCCGCAGCGCTCGCCGTCGTGGCGCCCGGTCGCGACGAGCTGCGTTCGTTCGTGGTCGCGTGCCTCGCGGCCAGGCTCTCGGGGCTCCTGCTCGTCGAGGGGGACGCACCCGGCGAGGCACCGGAAGACGCGCCGGCGGCGTCACCGGGTCTCCTCGACGCGCTTGCGGCCGCGCTCATCGACGCCCGGCTGCCGGCCATCCGGATCCCGCGCGCCGACGTGGCCGCCCTCGAGCGAAGCGTCATCGGGTTCCTCGTCACCGGCGGCGCGGAGCTGGATCGCCAGGCCGCCCAGCTGGAGGCTCGGCTCGAGCGACTCGCCCTGGAGGGTGGTGGTCCGGCCGCGCTCGTGGCCGCGATTGCCACCTTCCTCGGCCGGGCCGTCGCTCTGGAGGGCCGGCGCGGCGACGCGCTTGCCGTCCACGCGCCGCTGGAGGTCGAGGACTCGGTCGCGGCCGTTGCCCGCTACCACGCCCGGCCCCGGCAGGCCGTCGCGCTCCGGGTGTCCCTCCCCGCGACGACCGGGCCGGCCGGCAGCCTCGCCCTCCTCGGGGAGCGTCCGGTCGTGGAGCTGGAGCGGGTGGCCATCGCCCGAATCGCCGGCATCCTGGCGCTCGAGCTCGCCCGCGACGAGGCGGTCCGCCGTGCCCGCGATCAGGCGAGACGGGCGGAGGCGCTCCCGGCCGGCGGGCCGCCGTGGGTCGTGCTCCTCGCGAGACAGCGCATTCCCGGGGCGGAGGACGATTCGCCGGCCGCGCGAGAGCGGCGCGAGGCCCTCCGGCGCGAGCTCCGGCTCATCGCGCCGGCCCGCCGGATGGCGCTCCGCGGCGACGCTGATTCCCTGGAGATCCGGGCCGTGCTGACGGTTGACCCAGCCGGTGGGTCGGATCTCGAGGGCCTCGTCCTCGCGACGCGGCTCGCGACGTTCCTCGACCGGTCCGTGGCGGTATCGAGGCCGTTCTCTTCGCCCCTGGACCGCCCGGCGGCCGAGGCCGAGGCCCGCGCGACCCTCGAGCACGCGGAGAGCCTCGCCGAACCGCCACGTGTCGCCCGGGCGGCGCGGCTGCCGGTCTACCGCCTGCTGGGCGGCCTGCACAACCTGCCGGACGGCGAGCGACTGTCGCGAGCGCTGCTGGAGCCGCTGCTCGCCGGTCGCGCCGACGTCCGGCGCGAGCACCTCGCCACCCTCCGCGCGCTGCTCGATCACGGGGGCGTGAACGAGGCCGCTGCCGCCCTGGGGGTGCACCGGAACACCGTCGCCTACCGGCTCCGGCGGATCGAGGAGCTCACCGGCTGGCGGCTGTCAGACCCCGAGATCCGGCTCCCGCTCTCCGTGGCGCTCAGACTTGTGCAAGATGACTGATACCTGTTGCTGATCAGGCACCTGGCCACACAGCCACGCGGCCGCTTCGGCTGCTAGCATCCCTTCAGGCGGACGCGCGCGGCGGAGATGTCGTGCGCTGCGCACAATGACAGCGGCAGGTACCGGGCGAATCGGCCCGCAGGGCGGCCGTCAGGGCCGGACAGGGGAGGCAGGATCGGTGGTCGCGCCATACGAGGCCGTTGACGGCATCGAGCTCATCCAGGGAGCGAAGGCAAAGGGCATCCGCTTCGTCCAGCTCCAGTTCACCGACATCATCGGTGCGGTCAAGGCCGTCACCATCCCGATGCACCAGCTGGAGGGCTCGGTCAAGCACGGGACGTGGTTCGACGGATCGTCCGTCGAGGGCTTCACCCGGATCGCCGAGAGCGACCAGTACCTGATGCCGGACATGCGGACCTTCGCCGAGATCCCGTGGCAGCGGGCGGACGGCCCGCGCGGGACGGCCCGCGTGATCTGCGACGTGTTCACGCCGCGGGGTGAGCCGTTCGTGGGCGATCCCCGGTTCGTCCTCCGCCGGCAGGTGGAGCGGGCCAGGAAGCTCGGCTACATCGTGAACATGGGCCCCGAGCTCGAGTTCTTCCTCCTCCGCCGCGACGACGACGGCAAGGTCGCCCCGCTGCCACACGACCTCGCCGGCTACTTCGACTTCTCGACCGACCTCGCCCAGGAGGTCCGCCAGGACATGGTGGACGCGCTCGAGGCGTTCGGGATCCGCGTGGAGGCCGCGCACCACGAGGTTGCCGCCGGTCAGCACGAGATCGACTTCGAATACGCCGACGCCCTCCAGACGGCAGACAACGCGGTCACCTTCAAGTTCACGCTCAAGGCGATCGCCCAGCAGCATGGCCTGTACGCAACGTTCATGCCGAAGCCGATCTACGGGATCAACGGCTCGGGCATGCACACGCACCAGAGCCTCTTCTCGATCGCGGACTCCCTCAACGCCTTCGCCGACCCGGATGCGCCCTATGGGCTGTCCGATCTCGCGAAGTCGTACATGGCCGGGATCCTCGCCCACGCCCGGGGGATGATCGCGATCCTCGCCCCGCTCGTGAACAGCTACAAGCGGCTCGTCCCGGGCTACGAGGCACCGACCTACATCACCTGGGGCCGGACCAACCGCTCGGCGCCCATCCGCGTCCCGATGATCTCGCCCGGCAAGTCGATCGAGGGGACCCGGGCCGAGGTTCGCTGCCCGGACCCGTCGTCGAACACCTACCTTGCCTTCGCGGCGATGGTCGCGGCCGGTCTCGACGGCGTCGAGAAGGGCCTGACCCTCTCGGCCCCGGTCGAGGAGTCGCTGTTCGAGATGGACGCCGCGACGATCGCCTCGAAGTCGATCCGGGAGCTTCCCGGCACGCTCGGGGAGGCGCTGGACGAGCTCGAGAAGGACGAGGTCATCCGCGAAGCCCTAGGCGACCACGTCTACAGCCACTTCGTCGAGGCGAAGCGCGCCGAATGGGACGAGTACCGCACCCAGGTCTCGGACTGGGAGATCGGTCGCTACCTCGAGCAGTTCTAGCAAGCCATCGCCGCCGCGGCGGCTCCGACCCTGGTTTCGCCGCAGCCAACGTCCTGACGCGGGCCCCGTCCCGGGCCCGCGTCGCCAACTCCGGGGCGCGGCGGGCGCCACGCTCCGCCGGCCTCCGTGCCCGGCCACGACCGTGTTACCGGTGGTGACGCGATTCCGATGAACGAGCATGACCACGGGTGAGTTCGTGCAGGAATCTGCTCGAAGTCGACACCCCTCGTGCTCATTCATCGCAGGAGTGCAACCACCGCTGAGACAGGCCCCACACCGCCCCGCCGGTGGCACCGCGGTCCGCTGCACCGCGCCGCTATTCTCTCGCGGTGCCACCGCAGCCCGGCGTCGGGACCGCGCCGCTCACGACCTCGCCGCTCACGACCGCGCCCGAGATCCACCCCGAGCGGACGCTCTGGCTGCTGTCGATCGCCCACGCGGTCAACCATGCCCAGGCGGTGATCCTGCCGCTGATCTTCCTGGCGGTCATCGACGAGTTCGGGGTCGGCGTCGGGGCGATCACCTTCGTGGCGGCGGCCGGCGCGATCGGCTCCGGGCTCGTCCAGGCGAGCTTCGCGGTCCTGACAAGGCACATCCCGCGGCGCTGGCTGATGGGGATCGGCGGGATCCTGTTCGGGGTCGGGTTCGCGGCCCAGGGGCTGGCGTCGTCGTTCGGGGCGTTCGCGCTCACGAACGTGGCGTCGAGGATCGGGGGATCGCCCCAGCATCCGGTCGGCAACGGTCTCCTCGCCGAGCAGTTTCCCCCGGAGCGGCGCGGCTTCGCGATCAGCGCCCACATCTCCGGCGGCAACGTCGGGACGGTCGTGGTCGCCCTTGCCGGGCCGCTGCTGCTGGCCACCGTCGGCTGGCGCGGGGTTTCGGTGATCTTCGGCCTGCCCGCGGCGCTGATCGCGATCGCGATCGTTCGCTGGGTCCGCGAGCGAGGCACGGACCGGGCCGCTGCCCGGGCGGAAGGAACCGTGCGCCAGGCGCTCCGAGTCGTCCTCGCCGACCGCGTCCTTCGGCGCGTCTATCTTGCGTCCGTGCTCGGCGGCGGCGGGCGCGGGCTCGGGGTCGCGAACCTGTTCGCGCTCATCTACCTGACGAAGGTGGTCGGGCTTCCGTCGTCGACCACGGACCTGATGTACGGCGGGCTCATCGTGCTGTCCGTGCCGATGCCGCTCGTCGCCGGCTGGCTGTCCGACCGGATCGGGCGACGGCCGGTGATCGTCGGTGCCTATCTCGGTGGGGCGGTCGGGTTTGCTCTCTTCATCTCGGCCGGGTCGTCCATCCTCGGGCTGTGGGCCGGGCTCGCGGTCATGGGCCTCTTCTCCTTCGCGGAGAGCCCGCAGCTCCAGGCGCTCCTCGCCGACGCGGCGCCGGCCGGCATCCGCGACACGGCCTTCGCGATCTACTTCACGCTCGCGTTCGGGATCGGTTCGCTGTGGACCGCGCTGTACGGCGGGATCATCCAGGCGGCGGGGGAGTCGGCCGGGCTGCCGATCGTCTTCTGGGCGATGGCGGCCTCATTCGTCGCCGCGGCGGTCACGATGTGGCCGGTCCGCGACGTGGTCGGCCGGGTCACCTCGCGCGAACTCGTCCCCGAGCCGGTCGAGGCGGTCTGACGGGCGGTCCCAGCGCCCGGGGCATCGGCGATGGGCACAAAGTGATCGACAGGCAAGCGATCGCGTCTAACCTCGGAGGGCTGACAAGACAGTCCCGTCGCTGCCCGAGGCCAATCTGCTACATTCATGTACATGGAGCGGACCGTCGGGGTGGCCGAGTTGCGCCAGAACCTGAGCCTTTACCTGCGCCGCGTCGAGGGGGGTGAACGGCTGCTCGTCACGGATCGCAACCGACCCGTGGCTGAACTCGGGCCGCCGCCGTCAACCGGCCAAGGGCTCGACCGGCTGATCGCCGAGGGGCGGGTCACGCGCCCGACCCGACGCGGGCTGCCCCCGCCGCTCCAGATGGACGGCGACCCCCGAGCCCTGAGTCGCGCTCTCGATGAGATCCGCGGCGAGCGCTGAGAGGTGGCGCTCTACTACGCGGACGCATCCGTGCTCGTGAAACTCGTGCGCGACGAACCCGAGAGTGGCGCCCTGCGAACCTTCCTCGCCGGTGCCGACCTGGTCTCGAGCGAACTCGTCCTCGCAGAGGTGCCGCGGGCCATCTGGCGAGCCGTTGCCAACGATCCGCGACTCGACGTCGAACAGCTGACGATCCGGGCCGGGGAGATCATCGATTCCCTGGGCCTCTTGCCGCTTGATCGGCCGGTGCTCCTCGCAGCGGGAGCCCTCGCCGAACCGGCACTTCGCGCCCTTGACGCGATCCACATTGCGTCGGCGACAGACCTCCTGCCGCTCGACGGGTTCGTGACCTACGATGAGCGACAGGCCGCCGGTGCGCGCCTCGCCGGCTTTCGGACGGTGTCGCCGGGGACTTGATTCGCGGCAAAGACGGCGCCCCCTCCGGACGGCCCCGAGCGATCCGCGGAATCCGCGGTATCATCCGCGGGCCCTGTCAAACGGGCACCTCGGTCGGGGCGTGGCGCAGCTTGGTAGCGCGCATCGTTCGGGACGATGAGGTCGGAGGTTCAAATCCTCTCGCCCCGACCAGTCTTGCGCACTTTCCCTCCGTTCGATCCTTGGGTGCGGTTGCCCGCGACAAGGCTCCGCGACGCCGCACCTGCCCGCGCTGATGAGCGCCCTCGACCAGTTCACGACCGACGGCTCTGCCCATCCCACGCAGCGCACGTCAGCCTTCACCCC
>DATIUS010000313.1:0-2436 GCA_035466655.1 Candidatus Sulfomarinibacteraceae bacterium | reverse complement strand
GGCTTGTGGGGCGAGAGGTAGCGGAACCAGTACCAGCTCGAATCGATGAACGTGTCCATCGTGTCCGTGTCGCGCCGGGCGGGGCCGCCACAGCTCGGGCAGTCGACCCGGAGGAAGGCCTCGTCGCGGGTCAGCGGGTTGTCGCCGCTGCCCTGGTAGTCGACCGTCTCCGGCAGGAGGACCGGCAGGTCCGCCTCGGGCACCGGGACGATCCCACAGGCCGGGCAGTGGATCATCGGGATCGGCGTGCCCCAGTAGCGCTGGCGGCTGATCAGCCAGTCGCGGATGCGGTAGGTCACGGCGGCCCTGCCCAGGCCGCGCTCGGCGAGCGAGGCCACGATCGCCCGGCCGCCCTCGTCGGCGAGCATCCCCGTGTACGGGCCGCTGTTCATCAGGCGTTCGCCGGCGGCGTGGGCGACGTACGCCTCGCCCAGGGGCTCGTCTTCCGCGCCGGGTGGCGCCACGACCCGCCGGATCTCCAGCCCGAACTGCTCGGCGAACGCGTAGTCGCGCTCGTCGTGCGCCGGGACGGCCATGATCGCGCCGGTACCGTAGCCGCCCAGCACGTAGTCCGCGACGAAGATCGGCACCCGCTCACCGTTGACGGGGTTCACGGCCTCGGCGCCGAGGGCGACGCCGGTCTTCTCGCGATCCGTCGAGAGGCGCTCGATCTCGGTCTCCGCCCGGGCGCGGGCCACGTAGGCCTCGACATCGGCGCGCCGGGAGGGTGCGGTCAGCTTCTCGACGAGCGGATGCTCCGGGGCGAGGACCATGAAGGTCGCCCCGAAGAGCGTGTCCGGCCGGGTCGTGAAGACGCGCAGCTCGTCCCCGCCCGGCTGGTGATCGTCCGGCGCGGTCGTGAAGACGATCTCGCCGCCCTCGGATCGGCCGATCCAGTTCGTCTGCATGATCCGGACCGGGTCCGGCCAGTCGATGCCGCTGAAGTCGAGCAGCTCGTCGGCGTAGTTCGTGATCCGCAGCCACCACTGCTCCAGGTCCCGCTTCTCGACCCTGGCGCCGCACCGCCAGCACCGCCGGTCCGTTCCCTCGACCTGCTCACGGGCGAGCGTCCCGTCGTTCGGGCACCAGTCGACCGGGGCCTTGGCGCGGTAGGCCAGGCCGGCGTCGCGGAACCGCAGGAAGAGCCACTGGTTCCAGTGGTAGTAGTCCGGCTCGCAGGTCACCACCTCGGCGTCCCAGTCGAACGTCGCGCCCATCGTCCGGAACTGGCGGCGCATGTTCTCGATGTTCCGCATCGTCCATTCGCGTGGATGGATCCGGTTCCTGATCGCGGCGTTCTCGGCCGGCAGCCCGAAGGCGTCGAAGCCGATCGGCAGGAAGACGTTCTCCCCGTGCATCCGGTGGAAGCGGGCGACCGCGTCGGTCGGGGTGACGATGTACCAGTGGCCGATGTGGAGGTCGCCCGACGGGTACGGGTACATCGTCAGGAGGTAGAACTTCGGCCGCGCCGTCTCGTGGAGGTCGGTTCGGTGCAGGCCGGACGCCTCCCAGCGCGCCTGCCAGCGCGGCTCGATCGAGGCGGGGTCGTACCGCTCGATCCGGGTGCGCTCGCGTGGGGCGGTCGGGTGGGTCATGGTCTGGCCTGGCTCCGGGTGAACGAAGACCCCTCGCCGATCGAGCGAGGGGCCTGGGGTGATCGGCGTGTCAGCGAGTTGGTGGAGGTAAGGGGATTCGAACCCCTGACCTTCTGAATGCCATTCAGACGCTCTTCCAGCTGAGCTATACCCCCACGCCGGAGCCGGGAGTATAGCGGACTTGCCCCGCCGTCTCGTCCGCCGGCGCTCGACACCCTGTATGCCGGCGGGCTCACGGCTGCGCCTCGATCTCGATGAAGTACTGGGCCCCGACGACGTCGCCGCCCCGGGCCGACGTGATCCAGGCACCGACGACGTGCCGGCCGGGGAACGGGAGGAACATGACCGGGCCCGCGGCATCGACCCCGTTGCCGCCCCCGCCGAGCACGCAGCCCATGGTCTCCCGGTACGCGGACCCGACGGGCGCCCGCTCACCGCACGAGACCCACCAGGAGACCATCGTCCAGCCGGCGACCTCGAGCCGGACCGCCCGGCCGGCCGGCACCCTCAGGAGCTCCGTGTCGTCCGGCACGCTGGGTTCCCCGCACGGCTCCCAGGCGTTCCTCCCGTCGGCCAGGGTCCAGCCCACCCCGCAGCCCGGCCGGGCGGTGACGTGCGCGCCCCCGGATCCGTACACGTCGACGGTGGGGGGCGGGGCGCCGGTGATCGTCACGTCCCAGCCTGCCCGGGCGGAGACCTCCCGCCCGAAGTTCACCGTCGCCTCGACGACCGAGTGGCCGAGGAGGACGTTCGTCAGGTCGATCCGGTTCTGGGCCACCATGAACGGGTTCTCGCCGGGGTTCTCCTGCTGGTTCTCGCTGAAGACGTCCCGGCTGGTCTC
>DATIUS010000312.1:0-9844 GCA_035466655.1 Candidatus Sulfomarinibacteraceae bacterium | reverse complement strand
AGCTTGTCCACGAGGTAGCCGATCTCGTCCGTGCCGCGCAGGAGCATCAGCTTCGCGAAGGTGTCCACGTCGAACTCGATCGTCGTGCCGTCCGGGAGGAGGATTCCTCCCTCGGCGAGGTCGACACGAAGCTCGGAGTCGGGATCGTCGTCCACGAGTGAGACGAGGTGGGCGTGCGTTTCCGGATCCACCGCGATCGGCAGGACCCCGTTCTTGAGCGCGTTGTTGCGGAAGATGTCGGCGAAGCCGGTCGAGATGACCGCGCGAATGCCCCACGCGGCGAGTGCCCACGGCGCGTGCTCGCGGGACGAGCCGGTCCCGAAGTTGTCGCCGACGAGGAGGATCTGCCGGCCGGCCATCCCGGGCTGATCGAGGATGAACGGCGGATCCTTGAGCGAGCCGTCCTCCTCGAACCGCCAGTCGCGGAACAGGACGTCGGCAAGGCCGGCCTTGTCGGTGATCTTGAGGTAGCGCGCCGGCACGATCTGGTCCGTGTCGACGTTCTCGGCGCGGAGCGGGACGACCTTCGAGGCGAAGCTGCGATACGGCTCGGGCATGGCGCTACCGGCCCCCGATTCCGGCGAGCGCCTCGATGCCGGGGAGTCGCCGCGGGTCGGCGACGACGCCCGCGATCGCGGACGCGGCGGCGGTGAGCGGCGAGGCGAGGAACGTCCGGCCGCCCTTGCCCTGGCGACCCTCGAAGTTCCGGTTCGAGGTGCTGATCGCGTACTGGCCGGGCGAGAGCTGGTCCCCGTTCATCGCGATGCACATCGAGCAGCCGGATTCGCGCCACTCCGCGCCGGCGGCGCGGAAGATCTCGTGGAGTCCCTCACGCTCCGCCTCGCGCTTCACCTCGTCCGATCCCGGCACGACCATCATCCGGACGTTCGGGGCGACGCGGCGGCCCTCGATCGCGGCGGCGGCGAGGCGCAGGTCGCTGATCCGCCCGTTCGTGCAGCTGCCGATGAAGACCACGTCCACCGGCTGCCCGAGGATGGCCTGGCCGGGGGTCAGGTCCATGTACTCGAGCGCTCGCTCGAGGGCGCGCCGCCCGGCGGGGTCCGCGGCCGCCGCGGGATCCGGGACGCGGCCGCTGATCGGGATGCCCATGCCCGGATTCGTGCCGTAGGTGACCATCGGCTCCAGCGCCGAGGCGTCGATGACGATCGAGCGGTCGAACGTCGCGCCGTCGTCCGTCGGGAGGGCGCGCCAGGCGGCGACCGCCAGATCCCAGGCCGATCCGGGCCGCGGCGCGTGCGGCCGCCCGGCCAGGTACTCGAAGGTCGTCTCGTCCGGGGCGATGAGACCGGCCCGCGCGCCGCCCTCGATGCTCATGTTGCAGATGGTCATCCGCTGCTCCATGGTGAGGGCGCGGATCGCCTCGCCGCGGTACTCGAAGACGTGGCCGGTTCCGCCGCCGACCCCGATCCGCGCGATGAGGGCGAGGATGATGTCCTTGGCGCTGACGCCCGGGACGAGCCGCCCGTCGACCCGAACCTCATAGGTCCTGGGCTTGCGCTGGAGCAGGCACTGCGTCGCGAGGACCATCTCCACTTCGGACGTCCCGATCCCGAAGGCGAGCGCCCCGAACGCGCCGTGCGTGCTCGTGTGCGAGTCGCCGCACACGATCGTCATCCCCGGCTGGGTCAGCCCCAGCTGCGGCCCGATGACATGAACGATCCCCTGGCCGGGATCGCCGAGGCCGTGGAGCGGGATCCCGAACTCACGGCAGTTGGCCTCGAGCTGCTGGACCTGCGCGGCGGCCATCGGGTCGAGGAAGGGCAGGCCGCGCGGGGTCGTCGGGATCGAGTGGTCGGCGGTCGCCACGGTCCGCTCCGGATGGCGGACGGTGAGGCCGCGCTGCCGGAGCCCCGTGAATGCCTGGGGGCTCGTCACCTCGTGGACGAGGTGAAGGTCCACCGCCAGGACGCTCGGTGCGCCGGCATCCTCCGCGACGACGTGGTCGTCCCAGATCTTCTCGACGAGCGTTCGGGGGCTGGTCATGTGGTGGTCGGTTCCATGCTCCGGCAGCGGCCCGCGGGGTTGGCGAGTGAACGGTAGCAGCCGAATCGCAGCCCCGCCCTGAACCGCATCCCACCCGCCTGCACCGATGGTCCCTGCCCGGACCGGTACCACCGTGGTGGTGCCGCCTGTCACTTCGCAGGAGTACAAACCAGGTGCATCCCGAACCAGAAGGAGCCTCAGCTTGTCGACCCGGATCCGGGTGACGTCCGGCCGCGCGGTGACCCCGCCGTTTGGCGTTCCCGAGATCGACGCCGAACCGGCGGAAGATCGCCCCCGGCGCTCGCTCGGTGCCGTCCCCCCCGCAGTTCGCGTCTGGTCCCTCAGCAGCGTCCTCGTCGCGATCGCCGCGACCATCTACCTGGTCGCGCTCCAGGACCTTCCTGCCGCTCAGGGAGCGTGGATCCCGTGGCCGCTGCTGGCCGCGGCCTTCGCGATCGCCGAGCTCAAGGTCGTGGAGGTCCACTTTCGCCGCGAGACCCACGCGTTCTCGCTGAGCGAGTTCCCCGCCGTCATCGGCTTCTTCTCGCTCTCGCCGACGGACTACCTGCTCGCCGTGTTCGTGGGTTCCGCGGTGGCGCTGCTCGTGCAGCCCCGTCAGCGCGTCATCAAGACGGCCTTCAACCTGGCGAACTTCATGTTCGTGGCGACCGTCGCGCTGCTCATCGTGCGGACGTTCGCGGACATGGACGGTGTGCCCGAACCGCAGGATTGGATCGCGGCCTTTGCCGGGACGCTCACAGCGACGGTCCTGAGCGCCGTCTCGATCGCCCTGGTGATCACGATGTCCGGCGGCGCGCCCCAGTTCGAGAAGCTGCCCGAGATGATTCGGTTCGGCAGCATGGTGGCCTTCGCGAACACCAGCCTCGCGCTGCTCGCGGTCGCCATCATCCAGCTCCAGCCCGTTCTCCTGTGGCTCCTGGTGCTGCCGCTCGTGATCGTCTTCATCGCCTACCGGTCGTACCTCTCGGAGCGTGAGAAGCACGAGCGCCTCGAGCTCCTCTACCAGTCGTCGCGCATCCTCCAGCACTCGCCAGAGCTCGATTCGTCGCTCGTGGCGCTGCTCGGTCATGCGCGGGCAATGTTCCGCGCAGAGCTCGCCGAGGTCGTGCTCTATCCGCGCGATCGCGGCGCCGAGGCCCTGCGGACGACCTCGTGGCACGACGGCGAAGCCGAGGTGATGGTCCCCGTCGCGGACTTCGCCTCGGATCCGCGCCATGCCAGGGTCCCCGATGCGACCGGACCGTTCTTCTTCGAACCGGTCGGCGACCCGAGGATTCGCCAGGGAATGGTGGCTCCGCTCCGCGGGGAGACCGACCTCATCGGCTCGCTTCTCATCGCGAACCGCCTGACCGAGGGCACATCGTTCGAGCAGGACGACCTGCGGCTCCTCGAGACCCTCGCGAACCAGGTCGCGGTGGCGCTCGAGAACGGGCACCTGGAACGCTCGCTCGCGGAGCTCTCGAGGCTCAAGGAGGAGTTGCGGTACCAGGCGTACCACGATCCCCTGACCGGCCTCGCGAACCGGAGCCTGTTCGTCGAACGAGTCGCGGAGCGGCTGACGATGGCGCCACGCGACAGGCTGCCGGCGGTGCTCTTCCTGGACCTCGACGACTTCAAGATCGTCAATGACACCCTCGGCCACGCCGCCGGGGATCGCCTCCTCGTCGAGGTCGCCGACCGCGTCCGGAGCGCCATCCGCACAGACGACGTCGCGGCTCGTCTCGGCGGCGACGAGTTCGCCGTGCTCGTCGAGGACGGGCCTGACCTTGCGACGGTCATGACGGTCGCTGAGAGGATCATCAGCTCGCTCCGCGTCGCCTTCCTCCTCGGGGACAACGAGGTCCAGGTCAGCGGCAGCATCGGCGTCGCCGCCTCCCGGCTTGGTACGGAGCGGGCCGACGAGCTCCTCAGGAATGCCGACGTGGCGATGTACACGGCGAAATCCGAGGGCAAGAATCGCGTCGCACTCTTCGAGCCGACGATGCACGCCGCGATCGTCGCCCGACACGAGCTGAGCGCCGAGCTGTCGCGGAGCCTGGGCCGGGGCGAGCTGGCTCTCCTCTACCAGCCGATCATCGACCTCCGGACAGGCAATGCGACCGGCGTCGAGGCGCTCGTCCGCTGGCGCCACCCAACGCGCGGCCTCCTCGGGCCGAGCGAGTTCATCCCGCTCGCGGAGGAGACCGGGCTCATCGTGCCCCTCGGGAAATGGGTCCTCGACGAAGCCTGCCGGCAGGGCGCCGAGTGGTCCGGGCCGGGCGCCCTGGGTCGGCCGCTCACGGTGACCGTCAACCTGGCCGCGCAGCAGCTCCAGGAGGCCAGCTTCGTCGGCGACCTGACGTCGCTGCTGGAGGCGACCGGGCTGCGCCCCGAGCAGCTCGTCCTCGAGATGACCGAGACGGTCATCTTCCACGACACCGCGGGCACGATCGCCCGTCTCGAGGAGGTCCGCGCCCTGGGCGTCCGGATCGCGATCGACGACTTCGGCACCGGGTACTCGTCCCTCGGCTACCTGCGCCGGTTCCGGGTGGACATCCTCAAGATCGCCAAGGAGTTCATCGGCCAGACGGACAGCCCCGAGGAATGGCCCTTCGCGGCGGCTATCGTGGCGCTCGGACGGGCGCTCGGGATGACGATCATCGCCGAGGGAATCGAGGAACCCGGGCAGCTTGCCCACCTTCGGGGTCTCGGATGCGAACTCGGTCAGGGCTACCTGTTCGCGGCCCCGCTGGATGCGGACGATGCCGGCCGGTTCCTCGTCGCGCGTGCACCCACGAGGCGTGGCGCACTTCGCCGCGCTGCGGCTCCGGAGATCGGCGCCCGGCTGGCCGCTGCCCGGGCCGACCTCGCCACGTCGCCGGGCGGCTGACCCGAGTCAGAAGGAGATCGAAGCGGATGTTCATCCTGTATGCCGTGCTCGTCGGCCTCCTTGCCGGTCTCGCATTGGGCGGTCGACTTGGCGGGCTCGCCGACCTGCGATTCCACTGGCCGTGGGTCTTCATGGCCGGTCTCGCCGTCCAGGTCGTCCTCTTCTCGGACGCGGTGACGGGGCGGATCGGTGAGCTCGGCGCACCGATCTACGTCCTCTCGACGCTGGTCGTGCTGGTCGCGGTCCTGGCCAACCGGCGGATCGCCGGGATGCCGGTCGTGGCGCTCGGTGCCCTCAGCAACCTCGCGGCGATCGTCGCCAACGGCGGCTACATGCCCACCTCCGTGGAAGCGATGGCCGCGCTCGGCAAGGTGCCCAAGACCGTGTATTCGAACAGCACCCTCGCCCCGGACCCGGCGCTGGCGCCGCTGACTGACATCTTCGCGATGCCGTCCTGGCTCCCCTGGGCCAACATCTTCAGCATCGGCGATGTTCTGATCGGGGTCGGGGTGGTCATCGTCATCGTCTCGGCGATGCGTCGCCCAGGGTCCACTGCCTCCGTTGCGTCCTGACACTGCCCCGAACGCCGCCGCGGGCCGGTACCCATAGGTCATTCCCCGGGGCTGGGCGGCCGCCTACGTTCTCCCCACGAGACGACGTTCGTCTCAGCGCAACGAGATCGTCCAGGGCAAACCCGTCGCGAGGCGGGGACGCAAAGCCAGGGATCTCCCTCGGGAGACAGCCCGGCTGCCGAGCTCGGTGCGGCGGTCATCCCAATCTTGGGAAGGAGAACTTGTGAAGGCGAACCTGGCGCGCTTCACCTGGGCCATCATGCTTCTCAGCGCGATGGCTCTCACCGTCGGCGCAGGGATGCGGTGGAACTAGCCATGAAGACAACCTTCAAGGCTGCGTACCTCCGAATCCTCATTGCGTTGATGACCCTCGCGAGCTCCGCTCTCGTGCTCGAGGCCGGGCAGCGCTGGCGCTAGACGCGCTCGCGTTTGAGTGCGTAGCGGAACGGCCGTCGGGTTTTCCCGGCGGCCGTTCTTGATTCCTCGCCCGGCCGCGAGCACCGCGGTCATCGTCTTGCCACGATGCGGAACGGACGCGGCTGACGACCGTCGCCAGACGCCCAAAGCAACGCTGGGCCCGGCCATCGATCGCCGCCGATGAGGGCGGCAAGCGCGTCATCCGGGTGGGCCGGGTATGCGGCATCGAGGGTGCGCCGGAACTCGCGGGCCACGTCTCGGGTGGCTCGCGTGTCCCGGACGATCAGGAGCTGGGAGACCTCCGGGGACTCGCCGAGCTGCGGCCAGCCCTCCCAGGACAGGAGTGACGCGGCCTTCTCGGTGGACCAGCGGATGACTTGCTCGAGTCGCCGGAGCTCGGACTGGATCTCGGTTGCCACCATGACCTTGCCGTGGCGGTCGTGCAGCCCAACATCGATCCAGCCCCTTGAAGGCCGGCGGACCGCGATCTCGGGATAGGGCTGCCAGCGCGGGTGCATGATCGCAAGCAGGGTCTCGAGGATCCTTGCCTGGTGGCGATCCCGGATCGCCGGCCCGGTGTTGGGGTAGAGGCGGACCGAAAGGTCCGCCCCGAGCGCCGCGGCAAGGCGCGCATAGGTCTCGAGCGTGGGCCGCTCGTCACCCCGCTCGATACGGGAAAGGAACCCCGGGTCCACCCCCGAGGCTCGGGCCAGCTCGGCAGGCTTGATCCCGGCGTCGGAACGGAAGCGACCAACGTCGGTCGCGAGGTTGCGATGGAGATCGTCCGCGGTCCGTTTTGCCCGACGCTCCGCGCTGGTAGTCGCCACAGCGCCAGTACACCACCGGCCGCTCACCTGAGGATCACCAAGCGTCGAAGGCAGGCCTTCGCGCGTCGACAAGCCGGCCCGCTCGAAGGCCGGCCCGCTCGAAGGCGAAATCTCCACGCCCGAGCTCATTGGCTGTGCGGACCGCCCACCCGTCTTCGCCCTCACCCGGCACCGGGCCCGCCCTCGCCCGGCACCGGGCCCGCCCTCGCCCGACACCGGGCCCGCCCTCACCCGACACCGGGCCTTGACCGCCAGTCAATGTTTCCTGCCGTAGCCGGCGCAGAATTGCTTGCAGGCCACGGATTCGACAGGGCTGGCGGCTGATCTCCCCAGAAACGGTCGTGGAGTTGACCACCAAGCACGTCAATGACCTGACCTTCCCGAAACCTTGACCTGTGGTCAAGGCGGCTCAGATCGAGGCGGTCGGCGCGCATCGGGACTATCAGGTCGGCTCGTCCAGGCACGCGCAACGGGTCCTTGCGCATCGGCGGATCGGCACGTAGACTGCGCGGGCCGTGAGCAATTCGAACGGGCAGGATCGCCGCCCCCTCGCTGTCGTCGTGACGACGGACGGTCGGCGTGTGTACGTGCCGATCGAGACCGACTCGCTCGAGGTATCCCTCCTCTCCCTTATTCGCTCGCTCGTTGTCGGGCTTGAGAGCCTCCTGGGCCTCATTACCGGCTCCCGGCGGGAGAACCGAGGAACGCGGAGGGACGGGCGCTAACGGCGCAGCGAACCACCGAAGACCGAAGGGACCCTCGCCGGGGAGCGAGGGTCTTGTTGTTTCTCCGGCACGAGCCGGCGGCCGCGGAGGCCGCGGGGCCGGCGTCGGGATCATGAGGAGCAGGACGATGACGATGACAAAGGGCGGCACGGCGAAGCCGCCGGGTCCGGACGGGCGGCCGGGCGAACCGTCCCCCGCCGCCACGGCCAGGTCAGCCGCCCCGTCCGCCGCCGCTCCCGCCGCCCCGTCCGCCGCCGCTCCCGCCGCCACGGACGGGCCGACCGCAGCCGCCCCGCTGAGCGCGGCGACCCCCCGCGTCCGGCGCAGCCACGTGCCGGCCGCCGGCACCGAGCATGCCGCCGCGGTCGAGAAGGCCCAGCGCGAGATGCTCCACGAGGGCACGTCCGCGCCGTCGACCCCCGCCGACGCAACCGCACGAGCACGCCCCCCCCGCCCGAGGATCGGTGCGGACGTCGTCTGCGAGGCGATCCTCCGCCAGGGCGTGGACGTCTTCTTCAGCTACCCGGGCGGCGTCATCCTGCCCCTCTACGACGTCCTTGGCGATCACCCGGAGCTGCGCCACATCCTCGTGCGGCACGAGCAGGGCGGCGCCCACGCCGCCGACGGCTACGCTCGTGCGACCGGCAAGGTCGGCGTCTGCATGGGCACGTCCGGCCCCGGCGCCACCAACCTCGTGACGGGCATCGGCACGGCCCAGCTCGACTCCATCCCGATGGTCGCGATCACCGGCAACGTGCCGTCCGCCCTCATCGGGAAGGACGCCTTCCAGGAGATCGACATCAACGGCATCACCCTGCCGATGACCAAGCACAACTACCTCGTCCGGAACGCGGACGACCTGCCCCGGGTCCTGGCCGAGGCCTTCCACATCGCCAGGACGGGCCGGCCGGGTCCGGTCCACGTGGACATCACCAAGGACGCCCTCCAGCAGGAGACCAACGCCCCGCACCCCACCGCGGCCGAGGTCGTCGCCGGCCTGCCCGGCTTCCGCCCGAACCTGGACGGCCACTACCGCCAGCTGAAGACCGCCGCGGCCGAGATTGCCGGGGCACAGCGCCCGGTGATCCTCGCCGGCCACGGGATCCTCCATGCCGGGGCCGAGGCGGAGCTCCTCGCCTTCGCCGAGAAGACGAGCATCCCGATCGCCTGGACCCTGCTCGGCATCGGGGCCGTGGACGAAACCCACCCGCTCGCCTACGGCTACATGGGGATGCACGGCTGGAAGCACGTCAACCGGGCGATCCAGTCGGCCGACCTCCTGTTCGCGATCGGGATGCGCTTCGACGACCGGGTGACCGGCAACGTCCGGACCTACGCGCCGTACGCCCGGATCATCCACGTCGACATCGACCCTGCCGAGATCGGCAAGAACGTGGCCGTCGAGGTCCCGATCGTCGGTGACGCGAAGCGGGTCCTCAAGGCGATCACGCCGATGGTCGAGGCCACCCCGATGGAGGCCCGCAAGGAGTACCTCGGCCAGCTTGCCGAGTGGAAGCGCGAATCGCTCGCCTCGTCGTGGCACGGCTCGGGCGCGTGGCGGGACGGTCTCCTGTCCGCTGACTACGTCGTCCAGCGGATCGGGGAGCTGACCGACCACGAGGCGATCTACGTCGCCGACGTCGGGCAGAACCAGATGTGGCTCGCCCGGTACGCCGGCTTCCGCCACCCGAACACCCACGTCAGCTCGGGCGGCCTCGGGACGATGGGCTTCAGCGTCCCGGCGGCGATGGGTGCCGCGGTCGGCGCCCCGGAGCGCGAGGTCTGGGCGATTGCCGGCGACGGCGGCTTCCAGATGACCAGCCAGGAGCTGATGACCCTCGTCCAGGACCGGATCCCGGTGAAGATCGCCCTGTTCGACAACAAGAAGCTCGGGATGATCCGGCAGTGGCAGGAGATCATCTACGCCGGGAACTACCACTCGGCGCACCTGCTCGGACCGGACTACCTGAAGCTTGCCGAGGCCTACGGAGTCCCGGCGGTCAAGGCGTCCAGCCCCGCCGAGGTGGACGACGCGATCCGCTTCGCCCAGGGCGTGGACGGGCCGGCGCTGGTCTGGTTCGAGATCGCCGGGGAGCAGAACGTCTTCCCGATGATGCCGGCCGGCAAGGGGCTGTCCGACCTCATCGAGCAGTGGGGCGGGCCGGACGAAGGAGCGCCCCCGGCACGCCTCCCGCGCCCCCCGCGCCACCCGCGCACACCGCGCCACCCCCCCGGGCCGTCCCGGGGACGGGTGCCACCCGCGTCCATCGCCTCGTGGCGCTCGTGTTGGACAAGCCCGGCGTTCTGAACCGTGTCTCGAGCCTGATGCGGGCACGGAACTTCAACATCGACTCCCTGGCCGTCAGCCACACGGACCAGGAGGGCCTGTCGCGGATGACGATCACCCTG
>DATIUS010000311.1:0-3373 GCA_035466655.1 Candidatus Sulfomarinibacteraceae bacterium | reverse complement strand
GCGCCTGATCCAGGCGGCCGACTTCGACGTCGCCCGAGCCCAGCGCGGGATCATCTACATCGACGAGATCGACAAGATCGCGCGCAAGGCGGACAACCCGTCGATCACGCGTGACGTGTCGGGCGAGGGCGTCCAGCAGGCACTCCTCAAGATCCTCGAGGGCACAGTGGCGAACGTGCCGCCCCAGGGAGGCCGCAAGCACCCCCACCAGGACTTCATCCAGATCGACACGACGAACGTCCTGTTCATCTGCGGCGGCGCCTTCGACGGGCTCGAGAGGATCGTCGAGGAGCGGGTCGGGAAGCGGGCGATCGGGTTCGGATCGGACGCCGCGCCGTCGGCGGTGGACCGGGCGCAGATCCTCCAGAAGCTCATGCCGGAGGACCTCCTGAAGTTCGGGCTGATCCCCGAGTTCATCGGCCGGCTGCCGGTCATGGTGACCCTCACCGCCCTGACGGCGGAAGACCTGGTCCGGGTTCTCGTGGAGCCGAAGAACGCGGTCGCCCGGCAGTTCCAGAAGTTCCTCTCACTCGACAAGGTGGAGCTCGTCTTCACCGAGGGCGCCCTGCGCGCGGCCGCGGACGTGGCGCTGGACCGCAAGACGGGCGCGCGGGCTCTGCGCTCGATCGTCGAGGAGGCGCTCCTCGAGGTGATGTTCGACATCCCGGAACGGACCGAGATCCGGAAGTGCATCATCACCGAGGAGACGATCCGGGATCGCCGGATGCCGCTCCTCCTGACGAAGACCGAGATCGACAAGGGCGTCGACGAGACGAACTACGAGGAGTGGCTGGCGTCTCGCGGCGCGAGCGCGTAGTCCGTCGACAGACTCGGGTTCGACTCCCGGCCCGGGTGGCTCGTCGCGCCGATCCCGACAGCCGCGCAGCCCGAGACGGCGCGCCGATCCCGACGGCCGCGCAGCCCGAGACGGCGCGCCGATCCCGACGGCCGCGCAGCGCGAGACGGCGCGCCGATCCCGACGGCCGCGCAGCCCGAAACGATGTTCGGCACATGATCAATCCGGGGGCAACGGCCGCCGGATCGCCCGCCTCAACTGCGCCACCCTGGCCTTGACGCGGTCCATGCTCACCCGTTGATCACGGACCCGTCGATCGGGGACATGCGCAGGCGCGCCGACGACGATTGCCCACATAAGCGCGGGTGAAGCCCCTCGGAAGATCATGTGCCGATCATGCCAGGCGTCAGGCGAACCAGGCTCGCGGGGGATGCGGAGCGCCGTGCCCGTGAGCAGCGCGACAGGCTCGGGGTGCAGGTCCGCGGGGCGCGCGAGCGCCGCGGCTGGACCCAGGAGCAGCTCGCGGCCCGCGCCGGCGTGGGACGCCTCGTCGTGGGCCGTCTCGAGCGCGGGGAGGGTCGTCTCGACCTTGAGCTCCTCCAACGGGTGGCGATCGCGCTCGGGGTCCCGCTCGCCGTGTCGCTGGGACGTGACCTCGATGCCGGCCCGGCAGACGCCGGACATCTCTTGATCCAGGAGTTGGTCCTCAGGCTCGCTCGTGCCGTGGGCTTTGTGGGATCGTTCGAGCTTGCCACGCGACCCTCGGAACCCTGGCGGAGCGTGGATGCCGCTCTCGTCGCGACTACCCATCGGTGTCTCCTCGTCGTCGAGTGCTGGAACTCGATCGGCGACATCGGGGCCGCCGCGCGGACCAGCAACAGGAAGCTGGCAGAGGCCAGGAACGCGGCCGTGGCCCGTTGGGGTCCCGACGGGCGAGCGGCGCTGCTGTGGGTCGTTCGAGCCAGCGCCCGCAACCGGCGGCTCCTGAGCCGCTACCCGGAGGTCTTCGGCGCCAGGTTTGGTGGGTCGTCTCGCGGCTGGGTCGCGACGCTCATGGAGGGCGCTCCTCCGCCTCTCGCGGACGGACTCGTCTGGTGCGACGTCGGTGGGACGCGTCTCTTCGAATGGCGCCGATGACGCCGCTGACGCCGCTGACGCCGCTGACGCCGCTGACGCCGCTGATGCCACCGCGGACGGCGGTATCGAGAGCCGCGGGACTGGGGTCGGAATCGGCCGTGCTACACTCCCGGCCTCACGGCGCGGACCGAGAGGAGTAGGGCCGGGTCGGCCACGGAGCGAGCGCGGGACGGTGCGAGCCGCGCGGGCACGACGGACCCGAAGGTCGCTCGCGAGCTGTGCGGTCGGCGCCCGATAGCGCGTCACGAGGAGGCCCGAACCGGGTGCCCGCGATGAGCGGGGCGGCCCCCGGGCCTCGAACCAGCAGGTGGTACCACGACCCGTTCGTCCGCTGGACGAACGGGTCGTTTGTTTCCGGGGACCCGTCGGTGAGGAGAAGCGGCGCATGAGCCAGACCCGCGAGCTGCCCAGGGCCTACGTGCCGGCCGAGTTCGAAGTCGCGATCTACGAGCGCTGGCTCGCCGCGGACGTCTTCGCCCCGGACGGCGCCGGCTCGCGCGCGGACGACTCGAAGCCGCCGTTCGTCCTCATCCAGCCGCCGCCGAATGTCACCGGCTCGCTCCACCTGGGTCATGCCCAGCGGACGGCGGTGGAAGACCTGATGACCCGCCATGCGCGGATGCAGGGCCGGCCGACGCTCTTCCTGCCCGGCCTGGACCACGCCTCGATCGCCGCGCAGTTCGTACTCGACGGCATCCTCGCAAAGGAGGGGGAGAGCCGGGCGAGCCTGGGTCGCGAACGCTACCTCGAACGGATGCGGGCGTTCGTCGAGACGACCCGCGGGGTGATGCTCAGCCAGCAGCGCCGCGTCGGGGCGTCGGCCGACTGGAGCCGGTTGCGCTTCACCATGGACGAGGTCTCGGCGAAGGCCGTCCGGCACGCGTTCACGCGGCTCTACCGGTCTGACCTCGCGTACCGGACCGAGGCGCTCATCAACTGGTGCCCCACCTGCCGGACCAGCCTGTCCGACCTGGAGGTGATCGCGACCCAGACGACGTCGTCGCTCTGGTCCGTCCGCTACCACGTCGTCGACGAATCGACCGGCCTGCCGGACCCGGCTCGGTCGATCACCGTCGCCACGACCCGGCCGGAGACGATCCTCGGCGACTCCGGCGTGGCGGTCCACCCCGATGATGAGCGGTACTCGAACCTGGTCGGGCGCCGCGTCCGCATCCCGTTCGTGGAGCGCGACGTGCCGATCGTCGCCGACGAGTCGGTCGATCGGGCGTTCGGAACGGGCGCGGTGAAGGTCACTCCCGCCCACGACGCCACGGACCTCGAGATCGGCCGACGCCACGGGCTCGCCGTGATCGACGTCATGGCCGACGACGGGACAATGAGCGCGGCGGCGGCCGGGTATGCGGGCCTCGACCGGTTCGAGGCTCGCCGGCGCATCCTCGACGACCTCATCGCGCGGGGGGATCTCGAGGGGGAGCGCTC
>DATIUS010000310.1:0-3716 GCA_035466655.1 Candidatus Sulfomarinibacteraceae bacterium | reverse complement strand
GGACCGGCGGTCAGCATCAGGTGACACGACAGCGGGGCGCCGCTCCATTCGAGGAGCTGGACGGCTTCGCGCTCCGCATTCCCGGGCGCAACCCGAAGAGCAGGTTCCTGACCCCGGTCGAGGTCTCGCACGACGCATGCTCGAAGGCGGCGATCTGCTCCGGCTCGTTGATCACGCGAAGCCCGTCGGCGGCATCGATGAGCAAGTCGGTGGCGTTCACCACGCTGCCGCCGGGACCCACGCCCGAGCGGAGCGTGTCGACGAGGAAGGCCGGGGCCTCGATCCACGATCGGTCGCGCGGCGCCTTCCAGCCGACGACGCCGACCCTCGCACCGCGGGCAATTCCGGCCTCCGCCAGGATATCGGCGAGGGGCTTCGAACGGTCGCGCGGCTGGCTCGGGAGGCTGAGCTCCTGGAGGAGGACCGCCTCGACCGGCAGGGGCGCCACGCGCGCCAGCCCGATGCACTCGTTGCCGGCGAGGAGCACGGGACGACCCGACTGCCCCAGGACGAGGATCGCCTCCTCGAAGCGCGGGTCGAACCCGGTCAGGTACGCGAGATTCGCGCTGTGCTCGCGGTCGGCGTAGACGACGAGATGGTCGTACCCGCGGGCGGCGGCGCGCTCGCGGAGCCGCTCGACGCGAGCCGCGTACAGGGCGGACGGGAACTCCGGCGCCACCTCGGGGCGGGCGAGCATGGGGAGCGCGACGGGGGCGAGGCGGGCGGTCGGCATCGTGGACATGATCGATCAGTCTCCTGCGGGGACCCAGCGCTCGGCCGCGCCGGCGCCTCGCTCGATGATGGCGAACTCGCCGGCCGGGACCGTGAGCCACGGCCCGACCTCGCCGTCCGGCCAGGTGACCCGGACATCGGCACCGGCCGCCTGCCCGAGGCCGAGATGCATCCAGCCGAGCTGCCCGCCGAGGTGGCCGCCGCCGATCGTCAGCTCGCGCTGGACGGTCAGCTCGCCGATCCGGATCTCCAGCCACGCCCCGATTGCATCCCGGTTCGGGCCGTCCTGGCGGAGCCGGACGCCGGCCCACCCGCCCATCGGCGCGGGTTGCTCTGCCGTCGCGGCGCCGGCGTTCCGCCAGAGCGTGACATCCGCGCCGTAGGCCGCCTGGACGAGATCGAGGAGCCCGTCGAGGTTGAAGTCCGCGAGCGCGGCGCCGCGCGCCCGCGCGAAGCGGACGATCCCGGCTTCCTCGGCCGCCTCGACGAACGTCCCGTCCGGCCCGCCGAGCAGGAGGTTGCTCGGGTCGCGTGACGCGAAGTCCGGCTGCGCGCTGACGTTCCCCTTCGAGACGAACAGGTCGGTGAAGCCGTCGTTGTTGACGTCCGCAAACTCGGGGTGCCAGGCGGTCGAGGGGAGGACGTCGCCGCCGGTGAACGGACGGGCGGCGGTCACGCCTCGCTTCAGGGCGATGTCGCGGTAGGTCGGGCTCGCCGGGCCGACGGTGAGGGTCTGGAGCTTGTTGTCGCCCTGGCTCGTGAGGAAGACCTCGGGGTAGCCGTCGCCGGTCAGGTCCGTGCTCGCGATCCCCATCCCCCAGATCTGCATCGAGACCCAGCCGTCGTCGGCGGTGTAGAGCCTGGGCGGCTCGCCCGCCGCGACTCGCCAGAGCTGGTCCATCCCATCCCGGTAGTAGTGGCGGTCGTTGGTCACGCGGAGATCGCGCCGCCCGGAGCGATCCCAGTCGCTGAAGAGCATGGACAGCGTGCAATAGCCGGGCGCCAGCGAGCTCGCCGCGCCGTACCCCGACCCACCGGCGGCCGGCCTGAGGAGGGCGTTGTCGGCACATTCGAATTCGAGCGATCCGTCCGGCTCGACGGTGAGGTAGTGGCCGAACGCCATCGTCGGGAGGGCGGCCGTGCCCTCCCACGTCGCGCTGAAGGCGGTCGTGTGGCCCGGAACCCCGTCGAATCCGAGGGCGTCGTTGGCGCGCTCGAACCGGCACTCGCCGAGGCCGCGGAGGATGACGCTCTCGCCGGCTCGGAGGACGGCGAGGTCCGCGTGACCGTCCCCCTCGATGTCGATCGGGTAGGCGCCGTTCACCGCGGGGAGGTCGGTGGACGCTCCGGCGATCCGGGTGAACCGGAGCACGCCTCCGACGGGCGAATCGTTCCGGAAGAGCGCGGCCGGCTCGGCGCCTCCAGCGAGATAGAGGTCCGGCCGCCCGTCCTCGTTGCAGTCGAGGACCGCGACACCGCCGCCGACCGAGAAGGTGGCGTCCCCGTCGTAACGGTGGTCGAGACCGGACGCCGCGGTCTCGTCGATGAAGGATGGCGCGCCGAGTGGCTCGGTCGGGGTTGACGAGCGGAGGAGCAGCATGCCGGCCGCGATCGCCGCGGCCGCCACCACGGCGACGACGGCGACCACGGCGACGACGACCGCGAGGACGCCCCGTCGGCGCGTCATGGGCGACGGCTCACTGGGTCGCGGTGCCGTCGAAGTAGTGTCCCGCGAGCGCCCATGCCTCCTTGCCGCACTGCGACCCGATGGTCCGCCCGGCGAAATCGTCGGCGGCGATGTGGATCCCGCCGTACAGCCGCGAGATGCCGGCCTGATCGGCGGCGTCGTAGTAGGTCGCCCACTCGAGCCTGATGTCCGTTGTGGGGCCGGCCTCGACCTTCAGCTCGCCGGCAGCGATCGTCCAGGAGCTCGAGCCGCCCGGGAAGTACTCGTTACCGGTGAACTCGGTGAGGACCTCGGCCGCCGCCCGGCTGAACGTGCTGTGGCCCGAGACGTAGCCGGCGAAGGACGGCGTCACGAAGGTCGGCAGCTGGTACGGAACCCAGTCGACGGCGAGGATCCAGCCGACGCCGCTTGTGTCGGTCGCGGGGTCCTCCGGGTTGCCGCGCCAGCCGAGGATCGCAACCTCGCCCTCGTGCCCGGCCAGCGCCGCGTGTCGCCCGCCGACCGCCGCGGTCTCCGGGGTGACCACCTCGATCAGCCCGCCCACGAGCGGGAGCCCCGCTGGGTCGTATGACGGTCTTCCGGGATCGCTCGACTGGCCGAGGCCGCCGAGGTAGCGGATCATCGAGATCGGCCGGACCGAGTCGTAGTAGCCCTTGAGGCCCCAGGCCGCGATCGCGGCATCGTGCACGGCGCCGTTCAGGGCGAGATACAGCTTCACGTCCCACTCGAGCCGGTCCACGGCCGCTCCGTCGCCGCCGATCCGGAGGTCAGGGTCGAGCTCATCGGAAACCGAGTTGGCGACGACGTTCCAGTGGCCCGGCGGTGTCTCCGAGTTCGGGCCGTCCGCCCAGAACTCGGTCAGCGCACGGGCGAAGTCGCCGCGCCGGACCACGTTGGCCGGGTACGGCCGCCCGGTCGCGGGGTTCACGGCATGGCCTCGCCCGTCGTTCGTGCCGAGGCGGTTTGCGCCGTACGCCCCGGGCGAGATGTCCAGCTCGTCACCGGATCCGGGGTCGAGCTGGCTGCTGTAGCGGATGACCTCGACCGCGGCGTCCCGGTAGGCCCGGTCGGTGGCACCCCCGAACAGAGGCGGTGGCCCGGGATCGATGGGCACGCCCTTCGTGCCGGCGGCCGGGAGGGCGAAGCTCCGCACGCCGCCCCAGTGCGGCCCGATCGCCTGCTGGACGCCGTTCTCGATCGGGATCCCGTTCTGGGAGATCATGTGCGCCAGCTGGAGCGGCTGCCAGCGGTTCGGGTCGGCCAGCGTCGCGCCCGATTCCGCGACGACGAGGGGCGG
>DATIUS010000309.1:0-5814 GCA_035466655.1 Candidatus Sulfomarinibacteraceae bacterium | reverse complement strand
ACGCCGGGCGGCGGGCCGCCGGCCCGGGCCGGCGTCCCGACCCCGGTTAGGCCCCCGCCATGGACACCTGCGGGGCGTCGGGATGGCCCACGCCGTGCCTGTGTATCCTCCGGCGATGACCCCCGGCCCACTCGTCGACCTGGCCGCGATCAACGCCGCTCGTGAGGTCATCGCCGGCAGGGTGCATCGCACGCCGCTCCTGTCCTCGACGGCGGCCGCGGCGGTGATCGAACGCTCGGCCGGGATCCGGATCGCCGATCGGCGGCTCTTTCTCAAGGCGGAGCATCTCCAGAAGACGGGGTCGTTCAAGCCGCGCGGGATGACGGCGCGAGTCGCAGCACTATCGGCCGATGAGCGGCGACGCGGGATCATCACCTTCTCGGCTGGGAACGCCGCGCAGGGCTACGCGTACGCCGGGGCGGCGCTGGGCGTGCCCGTCACCGTCGTGATGCCGGCAGCGGCGGTGCGTTCCAAGGTGGACGCGTCGGCAGGGTACGGGGCACGTGTCGTCCTCGAGGGCGAGAACTTCGGCGCGGTCTACGCGGCGATGGAGCGAATCCGCGACGAGGAGCGGCTCGTCCTGTGCCACCCGTTTGACGATCCGGAGGTCGTCGCGGGGCACGGCTCGGCCGGGCTCGAGATCCTCGAGGACCTGCCCGACGTGGATGTCGTCGTCGTGGCGGTGGGCGGCGGAGGCCTGATCTCGGGGATTGCCGCGGCGGTCAAGGCGCTCCGTCCCGGCGTGCGCGTCTACGGCGTCGAGCCCGAGACGTCGGACGCGATCTCCCAGGGGCTCGCGGCCGGCCACCCCGTCCGGATGCAGCCGATGAGCGTGGCCGACGGCCTCAACGCGCCGTTCGCCGGCGAGCTCACCCTCGAGATGATCCGGCGCTACGTGGACGGTGTCGTCCTCATCGACGACGCGACGATCCTGGCCGGCCTCCGCTTCGCGCTCGAACGGATGAAGCAGGTCGTCGAGCCGGCGGGCGCCGCCGCGCTGGCCGCCGTGCTGACCGGTCGGATCCCGATCCGTGACGGGGAGCGCGTCGCGGCGGTGATGTCGGGCGGGAACGTCGAGGTCACGCGCCTCGGCGAGCTGATCGATCGGGCGGCGCCGCTCGCGTAGCCTCGTCTCGAGCCGGGCGAAGGGTCAGCCGACGCCGAGCTCGTCGAGGCGGTCGTCGTCGATCCCGAGGTGGTGGGCCAGCTCGTGGATGACCGTGATCCGGACCTCGTCGGCGAGGTCGCGCGGGTCCGGGAAGTCCTCTTCCAGCGGGACCCGGAAGAGCGTGATCCGGTTCGGCGTCATCGCCCAGTCGGCCGCCCACTCGGTGCGGGGCACCCCCTCGTACAACCCATAGAGCGTGTCGTCGGGATCGAGGTCGTTCTCCTCGAGCTGCTCGTCCGACGGCCAGTCCTCGATGACCACCGCCACCTCGGCGAGCGACTCGCGAAACGGCGACGGGATCGACGCGAGGGCGCGGTCGACGAGGCGCTCGAAGGCGTCCGCTCCTCCCGGGCGCTGGCGACGCGGGCCGCGGATTCGCTTGGGCATGCCGTCGGGCATGGTAGCCCCGGACCGGGGTACTCGCGAGCGACCTTGGGGAGACGGGTACGATGCGCCGAGTGAAGGTCGTCTACACGCCGCGCCACCTCGCCCACGACGTCACCCACGAGACGTACCTCGGCCTCGCCATCCCCGCGAACGAGGTCCCCGAGCGTGCCGAGCGAATCCGCCAGGCGCTGGCGGACGACGGTGGGTTCGACCTCGTCGAGCCCATCGAGCACGGCCTCGATCCGGTCCTGGCCGTCCACGACCCGGGCCTCGTCCGGTTCGTCGAGGAGGCCTGGGAGCAGGCGCGTCGCGAGGCGATCGGACGGAGCTTCCTCGTGGCCGACACGTATCCGGTCCGGGCGATGTTCGAGGGGATGAGCGAGGCCGCCCTCGGCCGGCTGCGCGAGCCGCTGGCGATCGGTGGGCGGACCGGCTGGTGGGGCCTGGATTCGGGCAACCCGCTCGTCGCCGGCACGTACGAGGCGTCGCGCTGGGCCGTGGACGTGGCGCTGACCGCGGCGGACCTCGTCGTGGATGGCGGCGAATCGGCGGTCTACGGGCTCTGCCGTCCGCCCGGCCACCACGCCGCGCGCGCGATGGTCGGCGGGTACTGCTTCTTCAACACCGCCGCGATCGCGGCCGAGGCGATCGTCCGGCGGACCGGGGGGCGGGTCGCCATCCTCGACCTGGACGTCCATCACGGGAACGGCACCCAGCAGATCTTCTGGCGCCGCGAGGACGTCTTCTACGCCTCGATCCACGCGGATCCCGCGAACCTCTACCCGTTCTACCTCGGCTACGCCGATGAGGTCGGGGAGGGGCCCGGCGCGGGCGCGAACTACAACCAGCCGCTGCCGTCGGGAACCGGCGACGCCGTCTACCTCGAGGCCGTGGACCGGGCGCTCGACGCGATCGCGCGGACGCCGGGCGACGTGCTCGTCGTCTCCCTCGGGTTCGACACCTACCGCGAGGACCCGATCGGGACCCTCGCCCTCACGACCCCCGTCTACCACGAGATCGGCCGTCGATCGGCCGCCCTCGGCCGGCGCCTGGTGATCCTCCAGGAGGGCGGCTATCACCGGCCGTCGCTCGGCACCAACGCTCGGGCCTGGCTGCGCGGCGCCGCGGGCCGGGCGCACGTACCATCCGAACCGAGATGACCGATCGACTGCCCGACTACGTTCGAGCGCTCGTCGCCGAGATCGAGACAGAGATCGGCGAGCCGGACCGAGCGTTCGCGGGCGCGGTACGGCCGATCCAGGGCGCCGGCTCCTCGGGCCTCGGCGGCAGCGGCCGGGTCGAGGATGCCGTCCACCAGATCCTTGCCGAGATCGGCGAGGATCCGGACCGCGACGGGCTGCGGGGGACCCCCGACCGCGTGCACCGGATGTACCTGGAGCTGACCGCCGGCTACCACGTCGATCCGGAGCGGCTGGTGAACGGCGCCATCTTCGACGTCGACTACTCGGAGATGGTGGTCGTCAAGGAGATCCCGTTCTACTCCCTGTGCGAGCATCACCTGCTCCCGTTCTTCGGGACGGCGTCCGTCGCGTACATCCCACGCGGCCGTGTCCTGGGCCTCTCCAAGATCCCCAGGATCGTGGAGATGTACGCACGGCGCCTCCAGGTCCAGGAACGGATGACCCATCAGATCGCCGACTTCCTGAACGAGCGGCTCGAACCGCAGGGCGTCGGCGTCGTCGTTGAGGCGACCCACCTGTGCGCGGTGATGCGCGGGATCCGCAAACCCGGGACGATCATGACCACCTCGTCCGTGCTCGGGCTCCTGCGGACGCGGGATCGCACCCGCGCGGAGTTCTTCAGCCACCTCGAGCGGCGCGCCCCCGGCCCGTAGTCCGCCTCGGATCCTCGGCGTCCCCGGCGCTCGGGGCCGCCGACCGACGCCACCCCGCCGCGCTCCGCCCGTCGGCGTCCCCGGCCTATTCGTCGCCGCGCACCGCCGCCGCGGCCGCAACTGCCGTCTGGATCGCGGTCTCCGTGTACCACGTGCCCAGGTAGTCGCCGGCGAGGTGGATCGGGCCCATCGGCCGAGTCAGGGCTGCCTGGAGGCGGCTCCGACCGACGCGCGGATAGGGGAGCCCGTGCTCCCAGCGCTGGATGACGACCTCCTCGACGATCCCGCGCGAGCCAGGGTAGAGGTCCGCCAGGTCGGTCCGGAAGCGATCGGCGACGGCCGCGTCGTCCAGGCCGGCGAGGCGGCGGGCGAACCCGGCCGCGGCATAGACCATGAGGCTGCCGCCCGGTCGGCGGGGCCCGTCCGCCGTCCGGAGGGCGTTCGCCATGTTGAAGAGCATGCTGAACGAGCGCTTCGGCGTGGCGAGCGCGTAGAGGTCGTCCCACGGCATCGCCGCCCGCTCGTTGGTCAGGAAGGCCCCCACGACGTACGGGCCGTACGGGATCGCCTCGAGGGCGGCCGCGGTCTCGGCCGGCAGCTCTGCCACGATCTCACGGGTGACGAAGGCCGGCGTGGTCACGATCGCAGCGGCCGCGCGCACCTCGTGCTCGACTCCGTCCTCGATCCAGGCGACGCGGACCCCGTCGCCGTCGCGCCGCACGGCCGTCGCGCGAGCGCCCAGCCGGGCCCGGTCGCCGAGGCCACGGGCGAGACCGTCGACGATCGCGGACGAGCCGCCGACGATGTTTCGCGAGAGGCCGGCGGAGCGGTTCCAGACGAGGTGGAAGTAGCCCACCCCGTAGCCCGCGGCGAGCTCCTCCGGCTCGCCTGACGAGCGGGTCAGTGTGGACCGGAAGAGCAGGTCGACGTCCCCGGGAAGGCGCCCGGAGAAGGCCGTGAATGACCGATCGTCCATGAAGCGGAGCATCCGGAGCTGGCGCTCGGCAGGGTCTTCGCCGGGGCGCGGCGCAGCGATCTCCGCGTAGCGCCGAACGGCGAGACGAAGCCGGATGCCGGCACGGACGAGCGCGATCCTCGATCGCATCGACATGGGGAGGCGAAGCGGGAACGTCTCGACGGCACCGCTCGCGACGACCTTCCCGTTGAGGGCCACGGCCGCGAGCCGTCCGGGGACCGGGACCGCCGCGACCCCTGCCTCGGCGAGGAGGCGGTCCGTGGCCGAGCCCGGTCCGGCGAAGACGTGGGCGCCGAAGTTCAGGGCAAGGTCGCCCCGTCGCTCGGACCGTATCCTGCCGCCGAGCCGATCTGTCGCTTCGAGGAGGACGACGTCCCGATCGCGCAGCTGCCACGCGGCAGCGAGCCCGGCGATGCCTCCGCCGACGATGACCGCATCGAGGGTGGCGTTCGTCCCCAGATCCGTGCCCACGCGTCGCCTCGGCTCAGTCGGGATCGCCGCGCAGCCTGGAGTAGACGACGAGGTCGTGGAACGCCCCGGCCCGGAACTGGGCGCCGCGCAGGACCCCCTCGCGCGTGAAGCCGGCCTTGCCGAGCGAGCGCTGCTCCGCCAGGTTCTCGATGTCCGTCGTGGCCTCGACCCGATTCACGGGGGTCGTCGCGAACAGCTGGTCCGCGAGCTGGCGCTGTGCCTCGGTCCCATAGCCCAGGCCCCGCGCCTCGGGGACGAGCTCGATGCCGATGTTCCAGGCCGCGGATTCCGGGACGGGTCCATACGAGCCGACCTGGTGCCAGCCGATCGACCCGACCGGCGCCCCGTCTGCGATCCGCTCCACGATGAGCACGCCCTTGGTCTCGCTCCGGAGGGGCCCCTTGGACAGGAGCTCGCGGTCCAGCGGTTCGGGGTCGCGGCCGAAGTCGTTGAACCCGCCCCCACGGCGCGTTTCGCGCCCCCAGTCGTCCAGGAGGTCGGCGTCAGCGAGGGTCACGTCGCGGAGGCGCACGCGCGGTGTCGTCCGGTTCGGCGTCATGTCGGGAAGCCTACAATCCGGACATGACCGCCCGCCCGCTCAAAGTGCTCATCGCAAAGCCCGGCCTCGACGGTCACGACCGCGGCGCGAAGGTGCTCGCGCGTGGCCTTCGCGACGAGGGCTTCGAGGTCGTCTACACCGGCCTCCGCCAGACCCCGGAGATGGTCGCGACGGCCGCGCTCCAGGAGGACGTGGACGTCGTGGGGCTGTCGATCCTGTCCGGCGCCCATATGACCCTTGTGCCGCGGATCTGCCGGCTTCTCCGGGATGGTTCGATGGACGACGTCCTCGTGGTCGTCGGCGGGATCATCCCCGACGACGACGCAGCCTCCCTGCGCGAGGCGGGGGTGGCCGCGATCTTCGGCCCGGGGACGACGATCGCCGAGGTCGCCGCGTAC
>DATIUS010000308.1:0-7663 GCA_035466655.1 Candidatus Sulfomarinibacteraceae bacterium | reverse complement strand
GGCGAGCATCCACGGCGGCGGGTTCGTGATCGACGCGGTCCAGACCGACGGGGCCGAGGCCGCGAGCGTCCGCGTGGACGTGGACGTCCCGCAGGACGCCACGGGCACCGCCCGGATGGTCCTGACCGGAACGGCCGGCTCCACCACGGTCGAACTGCCGCTCGAGATCCGGGTTCGGGCCGATGCCTCCGGCGACGTCAGGCTGACGACCGACTTCCCGAGCCTTCGCGGTCCGTCCAGCCAGACGTTCAAGTTCAACCTGACCCTGCGCAACGACACGGCCGAGGACCTGACCTTCTCGGTCAACGCGCAGGGTCCGGCCGGCTGGACCGTGGAGGCCAGCCTGACCGGCCAGACCCAGGCGGCCAGCGCGATCGTCAAGGCCGGCTCCACGTCCGGCGTGACGGTCAGCGCCGAGCCACCATCGGGAACACCGGCCGGCACCTACGACATCCAGGTCGTCGCGGTGGCCGGGGAGCGGACGATCGAGGGGGCGCTCCAGGTGGACGTCACCGGCTCGTACGACCTCGCCATCTCGACGGCCGACGGCCGGCTCAACGGCCGGGGCGCCGCCGGCACCACCTCGCCGCTCGCGGTCGTCGTGACGAACTCCGGGACCGCGGCGATCACGAACGTCAAGCTGACCGCGAGCGCCCCGACCGGATGGGACGTCACGTTCGAGCAGGACACGGTCGCCTCGCTCGAGCCCGGCACGCCCGTCACGCTCAACGCCCAGGTCAAGCCGTCCGGTGACGCGATCGCCGGCGACTACAACATCACGATCTCGGCGACGGGGGACCAGTCGACCCGCGACTCGATGGACGTCCGCTACACGGTCGAGACGTCGCTCCTGTGGGGTGTGATCGGCGCGGCGCTGATCGTCGTCGTGGCCGCCGGGGTCTGGTGGGTCTTCCAGCGCTACGGCCGAAGGTAGCCCGGTGAGCATCGCTCCCATGCGCCCGTCGAGGCGCCGGCGCTCCGGGGCGGCGCCGGATGAAGTCTCGGCGGCGGCGCCGATCCGCACCCGCGCCCTGACCAAGCACTACGGCCAGCGAATCGCCGTGGACGCCCTGGACCTGGACGTCCGGGCAGGGGAGATCTTCGGACTGCTCGGCCAGAACGGCGCGGGCAAGACGACGACGATCCTGATGCTCCTCGGACTCACCGAGCCAACCGGCGGCGGCTCGCGCGTCGTCGGGCTGGATCCCACGCGCCACCCGCTCGAGGTCAAGCGGCGGGTGGGCTACCTGCCGGACAGCGTCGGCTTCTACGGGGACATGACGGGCCGGCAGAACCTCCGCTACACGGCCCGGCTCAACGGCCTCACCGGGTCAGACGCGGAGGACCACATCGGCCTCGTCCTCGAGCAGGTTGGCCTCACCGAGCGAGCGGACTCGCGCACGGACACCTACTCGCGCGGGATGCTCCAGCGCCTCGGCATCGCCGACGCGCTGATCAAGGACCCCGATGTCCTCATCCTCGACGAGCCGACGGCGTCGATCGACCCGATCGGGGTGATCGAGATCCTCGAGTTGCTGCGACAACTCGTTCGTGAGCGCGGGATGACCGTGCTGCTGTCCAGCCACCTGCTCGACCAGGTCCAGGACGTCTGCGACCGGGTGGGGATCTTCGCCCACGGGAAGCTGATCGGCGTCGGGACGGTGGCCGAGCTGGCGACGACGTTCGGTGACGGCGCGGCGCACCTCGAGGCCACCTTCCTCGGGGACGCCGACCCCGGACCGGCGCTGCGCGAACTGCCCGGGGTGGAGGAGGCCGGCCTCGACGCCGATTCCGGGACCTGGCGAATCGCCGTCCGACCGGTGACGGAATCCGTCGCGGTATGCGAGGCGATCGTCGATCTCGCCGCGCGACGGGGCCTCCGGATGACCTCGCTGCGCGAGCTCGAGCCGTCCCTCGAGGACATCTACCGGACTGCGGTCGCCGGCATGGGCCGTGGCTTCGCCGTCGAGGAGGTGATCGCGTGACCGCCGACGTCGAGGCCCTCGACCTCGGGGCGCCCGAACCCGCGGAAGCGGGGGCCGCGGTCGCGGCTCCCGTCCTGCGAGCCGGCTCCGGCTGGCGTGTCGTGGCCCGCAAGGAGCTCGCGGATCACATCTCGAGCGCCCGCTTCTACGTGCTCCTGCTCATGCTCGGCGCGGCCGCGATCGTCCCGCTCTACTTCGCGTCGGACGCGATCCGGTCCGTCGCGTCGCAGATCGAGGACGCCCGCAATGCCTTCCTCGTCCTGTTCATCTACGCGCCCTCGGACCTGCCGATTCCGCCGGTCTTCGGCTTCGTCGGGATCGTCGCGCCGCTGCTCGGCGTGGCGTTCGCCTTTGACGCGATCAACTCGGAGCGTGCGGACGGCACGCTGCCGCGCCTTCTCTCCCAGCCGATCTACCGCGACGACGTGGTCAACGGGAAGTTCGCCGCCGGGCTGGCCGTCATCACGATCGTCCTCGTCGCGGTCGTCGGCGTCATCTCCGGCTTCGGGATCGTCCGGCTCGGGATCGTGCCGAGCCTCGGCGAGGTGGTCCGGCTCGTCGCCTGGCTCGGCCTGTCGGTCATCTGGGTCAGCCTCTGGCTGGCGTTCGGGCTGCTCCTGTCGGTGGTCATCCGGCGGGCTGCGACGGCGGCGCTCGTGGGCTTCGGGATCTGGCTCCTCGTCGCGATCTTCGGCCAGCTCATCGTCGGGCTCATCGCCGGGGTCGTCGCCCCGGTCGCCAATGCGGCCACGATCGACGAGGCGCTCTCGCTGACGGTCCTGTCCGAGACGATCCTCCGGCTGCTCCCGCTCACGCTCTTCCAGGAGGCGTCGCGCGTCCTGCTGAACCCGTCGGTGACGACCGTCTCGACCCCATCCACGATCGGCCAGATCCAGCAGTGGCAGCAACAGGCCGAGGGGCAGGTGCTGTCGTTCGACCAGAGCCTGCTGCTCATCTGGCCGCACGTCGTCGCCCTCGTGGCGCTGACCGCGATCTGCTTCGCCGCCGCCTACATCTGGTTCATGCGCCAGGAGGTCCGGGCCTAGGGTACTGTCCGCACATGCCGGATCCCCGCTGCGCCTGCTGCTATGACGACCAGTTCGACCGGGACCACGCGGAGGCGAAGCTGCGCGAGTACCGGCGGAAGGGTCCGGGCCGGACGTCCCGGGCCATCGCCGATGCGCTTGCGGAGGGCGGTGGGGACGGGCGGTCGGTGCTCGACATCGGCGGGGGAGTTGGGGCGGTCCATCAGCTCCTGCTCGAGCGCGGCGCCGCATCAGCGACCGACGTCGACGCCTCGCGGCCGTACCTCGACGCGGCGCGCGCCGAGGCCGAACGGCGCGGGTTCGCCGACCGGGTGATCTTCCGCCACGGTGATTTCGTGGCGGTGGCGCCTGAGATCGAGCCGGCCGACCTGGTCGCCCTCGACCGCGTCGTCTGCTGCTACGAGGACGTCGAGGCGCTCGTCGGCCGAGCCGCCGAACGAACGCGCCGAAGGCTCGCGATCACGCTCCCGCCGGACGGGCGGATCGCCCGGGCCGTGGTCGGCCTGGCGAACGCCTGGGAGCGGGTGACCCGGTCCGCCTTCCGGGTGTACGCCCACCCGCACGCGCGCGTCGTCGCCGCGGCCCGCGCCGCCGGGCTGGAGCCGGTCGGCAGCGCGTCGTCCGTCGGGATCTGGCGACTGCTGGTCTTCGAGCGGCCGATCCTCACCGCGGATAGCCGGTGATCCGCCGGATCTCCCGGTAGAGCGGGCGGAGCCGCTCGTACATGGCCAGGTAGACGGACCGGTAGAGGTCCTCGTAGATTGCGCTCGCCTCGCGGGCCGGCTCGAAGCGCTCCCCGATCCGGACCATCTCGGCGACGGCGGTCGCGGGGTCCGCGTGGAATCCGAGGCCGAGGGCCACGTCGATCGCGGCACCCAGGCCGGCCGCCTCGTGCGTGTGGGGCCGGCTCGCCGGCACGCCGAAGACGTCCGCGAACAGCTGGACCGCGGCCCGCGATTGCGACCCGCCGCCCGAGACCCGGAGCTCGCGGATGGCCACGCCGCTCTTGCGGACCGTCCGCTCGGCGCCCTCGCGCAGGCCGTACGCCAACCCCTCGAGGATCGCCCGGTAGACGTGGGCACGGCCGTGGACGTCGCCGAAGCCGACGATCGCGCCCTTCGCCTCCGGGCCGGGGTAGCGCACCCCGGGCATCCAGTACGGCTGGAGGACCAACCCCATGGAACCGGGCGGCGAGGCCGCCAGGAGCTCCTCGAACAGGGCCTCGGGCGGGACGTCGAGGGCCGCCCCGCGCTCGATCTCCAGCGTTCCGAACTCGCGCTTGAACCACTCGACCATCCAGAAGCCACGGAGGACCTGGAGCTCCACGAGCCAGGCGCCGGGGATCGCCGCCGGGTATGGCGGAACGAGCGGGATCGCCTCGAGGTAGCGCCGGTGCGTCGTCCCGATCGTCGCGGTCGTGCCGAAGGACAGCGCGGCGACCTCGGGCGTCACCGCGCCGGCCCCGAGGGCCTCGGCCTGCTTGTCGCCGGCCGAGGCGACGACCGGCGTCCCGGACGCGAAGCCGAGGTGGGTGGCGGCGACCGCGGTGAGCTCGCCGAGCACGCCGGCCGGATCGACGAGCTCGGGGAGCCACGACCGATCGAAGTTCGCGACCTGCCACTTCCAGTCGAGCCGCGACGCCCAGCGCGAGCGCTTGAAGTCGAACGGGAGGTAGCCGATCTGCGCGGCGGACGAATCGACCCACCGGCCGACGAGCCGCTCGGTCAGCCATGACGAGAGCACGCCGTAGCGGCGGATCCGGCGCCAGACCGACGGTTCGTGCCGCTCGATCCAGTTGGCCTCGCAGTCGGCCTGGAACCGGGCGACCGTCTCGCGGACGCCGGTCGCCCGGAAGGCGAGCCCCCACGCGCCGCCGATGGGCTCGAGGCCCTCGGTCTGGCGCTGGTCCAGCCAGACGATCGCGGGCCGGAGCGGACGGCCCGCCTCGTCCGAGACGACGACGGTGACCCGCTGGGTGGTGAGCGCGAGGCCGGCGACGGCGTCGGGACGGGCGGCTGGATCGGCCCACAGCCGCCGGCACGCCTCACCGATCGCGGTCCACCAGACCTCGGGATCCTGCTCCGCCCAGCCGGGCTGGGGCGCGACATATGGCTCGATCGGCACCCGCCCCGCCGCGACGAGGACACCTCGCGGGTCGAAGAGCAAGGCGCGAACGCTCTGCGTCCCGACGTCCAGCGCGAGCAGGTGATCGGCCGAGCCCACGGGTCCCTCCTCGCGCGCATCTTGCCGGATCGGGCGGGGCCCCGAAGCCCCGGAACCGCCGGGCCGGACCGACGCCCGCGTCGTCGCCTCCGTTCAGGCTAGAACGCCGGCCAGGGGACCGCGGGCCAGTTCCGGCTCGGCCGCGGGAAGCGGCGCGTCCGGAGGAGGGAGGCGACCCGTCGCTTCGTGGCCGTGACCTCCGCGGCGTCGAGCAGCTCCCGGAGCCCGGCCCCGAGATCGCCCCGGAGCGCTGCACGGACGCGCTCGAGGCCGGCCAGCTCTTCGTCGAGGAACGCCTGACCCATCCAGCCCCACAGGACCGTGCGGAGCTTCGGCACCACCGAGAAGGTCACCCCGTGGTCGACGCCGAAGAGGTGGCCGTCGGGCATCGGCACCACGTGCCCGCCCTTGCGGTCCGTGTTGTTGACGATGGCATCGAAGATCGCCATCCGGCGCAGTCGCGGATCGTCGCCGACGACCATCGCGACGAGATCGACGCCGGGATCGCCGTGGACCCACTGCTGGACCATGCCCTCGCCGAACGGACCGTCACGCAGGACGGTCGGCGGAACGATCCGCCAGCCAAGGGCCTCGGAGACGAGGAAGGCCGCGACCTCGCGGCGGGCAAGCGTTCCCTCCGGAAAGTCGAACAGCGGCCGTTCGCCGAGGGTCGCCTTGTAGACGGCGTGGAACGGCTCAGCGAGGTCCGGATGGTGGACGAGGACGACGAGGGCCTGGTTCGACGATCCCGGCAGTCGCCCGAGGACCTCGAGCCGGCCGGCACGGAGCGCGCGGAGCGTGGCGGCGTCCGCCGCGCGCGGGTCAGTGGACGTACTGACCGTTCCGCCGCGGGCAGAGGTGCCCCTGCGGGTCGAGCGGATTGCCGCACAGCGGACAGGGCGGCCGGCCGGACCGGACGATCCGCAGCGCTCGGGCGACGAACGATCGTGCGGCGCTTGCGTCGATCCGAACGCGGAAGAGGTCCGGGCCGTCGGGGTCGTCGTCGAGTTCGTCGATCGATTCGAACGCCTCCGGCTCGTCGTCATCCTCGGTCCGGGCGCGCGCTTCGATCAGGACAGATTCGCGCTCGCCGTCCCAGCCGAGGGTGAGGGTCCCGGCACGGAAGGCCTCGTTGAGCGGCTCGTCGAGGGGCGCGCTGTCCTCACCGCCTGCCGACGGTGCCGGCTCGGCGATGCCGCGCTGCTCCAGCTCGAGGAGGAGCCGTCCGAGTCGGTCCGCGAGGACGGCGACCTGGGTCTTCTCGAGTACGACGCTGACCACGCGGCTGCCGTCGCGAGCCTGGAGGAAGAACGTCCGGCTCCCCGGCTCGCCGATCGTGCCGGCGACGAACCGGTCCGGAGGATCGAAGACGAACGCGCGCCGTGCCACGCTCCGACTCTACCGGATTCCGGCGGGGCAGCCCTGCGTCCTCAGGCCACCGAGAAGGGGACCGCGTGCCAGCCGCGAGCGCCGTCCGGATCCGGCCGACTGGCCCGCTCCGTCTGGGTCGTCCCGGTCCCGTCCGTGGCCCGCACGCGGACCCGGTGCTCGCCCGGCGTCGCGTTCCACTCGAGGCGCCACTGGACCCAGGTCGCGTCCGAGATCGGGACCGACAGGGTCGCCGTCTGCCACGCTCCGTCGTCCACCTGGACCTCGACCTGCGAGATGCCACGATCCATCGCCCACGCGACCCCGGCGATCGTGGTCGGCCCGGCCTCGAGCTGCGCGTCACGCCCCGGACGGTCGATCCGAGACTGGGTGAGGATCGGCGCCTCCTTCGCCCAGCCGAGCGGGATCCAGTAGGCGTCGAACGCGTCCATCGTGGTCAGCTCCAGCTCCGTGAGCCACTTCGTGGCCGAGACGTATCCATACAGGCCCGGGACGATGAGCCGCGCGGGGAAGCCGTGCGCGCGTGGCAGCGGCTCGCCGTTCATGCCGAGCGCGATCATCGGCTCGCGCGCCGGATCCATGATCCAGGCCACGGGCATGCCCGCCGTCCAGCCGCCGGTCGCCCGTCCGACGAGCTGGCTGGCAGTCGGCCGGACGCCGGCGAGATCGAGCACGTCGCGGAGGCGGACCCCCGTCCATTTCGCGTTGCCGATGAGGTCGCCGCCGACGCGGTTGGAGACGCAGGCGATCGTGACGTGCTGCTCGATGATCGGGAGCGCCAGCAGGTCCGCGTACGAGAGCGTCACCTCGCGATCGACCAGCCCGTGGACCCGGAGCCGCCAGGTCTCGCGATCCACGTTGGGGACGATGAGCGCCGTGTCGATCCGGTAGAACGCCTCGGTCGGGACCACGATCGGGGTCAGTCCGGGGAGCTCGAAGTCGGCGCCGGCCGGCAGCCCGGCCGGTGCCTCCACCGCCGGGAGCGAGCCCGCTGCCGGCACGCGCTGGCGATCGAGGAGC
>DATIUS010000307.1:0-5806 GCA_035466655.1 Candidatus Sulfomarinibacteraceae bacterium | reverse complement strand
CGCTCCTCGTCGCCGGAGTCGAAGACCGCGAGGGCCTGCCAGAGCCGAACCTGGTCGTCGTCGGGGGCGAGGGCCGCGGCGCGTTCGAGGAACGCCAGGGCCGCACTCGTCTCGCCCACGGCCAGGGCTTCGAACGCGGCGTCAAGGGCCTCGTACCCGCGGTTGAGGGCG
This sequence comes from Candidatus Sulfomarinibacteraceae bacterium, assembly GCA_035466655.1. Classification (GTDB taxonomy): domain Bacteria; phylum Chloroflexota; class Limnocylindria; order Limnocylindrales; family CSP1-4; genus UBA5189. Next base: position 5,635 of record DATIUS010000307.1, on the reverse strand, counting down.
AGAAGTCGCTCCAGCTCGTCCAGCGGCGCCCTGGCGTCGTCGACGCGGAGGTCGAAGCGGACGTCCCACGGGTTCGCCCCGGACCCGCCGGGGACGACGACCAGCGCCGCCGACTGCCGGCCGCGGACGTCGCCGCCCTCCGCTTCCGCCGCGCGCATCGTGGCGAGGAGGCGATCGGCGAGGTCGCCGGGCGCAGCCTCGTATGCCCGGAGCATGGCCGGCCAGACCGTGGGACGCTCCATCATGTTCGCCTGGACGGTCACGCCGGACCCCGTCAGGTGGCCGGCGGCCGCGACGCAGTCCGCGCCCGTGTGGGCCGCGGTTCGGCCGCCTGCATCCACGATCCCGACCTGGCGTACGCCGGGATCCGGGTCCGCGGCGAGCAGTTCCGCGAGGGCAGATGCCGGCGCCCGGCCGGCGGCCAGGAGCTCGATGCCGGCGTAGCCGTAGCGAGCATCGACGAACGACTGCGTGGCGATGGCGCCGACGCCCGGCCGGACCCACGGGACCATGGAGCCGACGGCCAGCCAGCGGGTCTGCACGGCCACGCCGAGCTCGCCGGTGCGTTCGTCGAGGGCGGCGATCGAGTACGTCATCGTCACCGCGGAGCGTGGCGGGTCCGGCGAAGGAAGGCAAGCCACCCTGGGAGCGAGCGGGCCATTCGCCGGGGTGACGATGGGCCTATTCCCGGGCGCCGCGTGGACGCTAGAGTGTCCGCGATGTCCAAGGAAGCTCCCTCCGCCGGCGGATCCGCTGCGGATCCCGTGCCGGCCTGCCCCTGGTGCTCTGCCGTTCTTCCCGACCCGGAGGCGGCCCGCTGTCCGTCGTGCTCCGCCACGCTCCGAGAGGAAGCTTCGGCCGAGGTGCCCGGTGTCACCCGGGTGGACCTCGAGGCCGTCCTGCGGCGTCGGCCGGCCGCCCGGCGGTCGCGCGGGCTGATCGGCTGGCTGTCCGGCGAATACCAGCCCGAGGCCCCGCCCGAACAGCTCTCGGGGCTGGCCCCGCCGCCGAACGAGGTGCGCCGCGAGATGCTCCGCCTGGAGCTGGCGGCCCTCGAGGCGGAGGCCCAGGCCGGGCTCGCCGAGGAGGCCGCCCTGGCTGCCGCCGCGGGCATGGTCGCGGCCGATCGCGGGATGACGGCGGCCGGCGACGCCGGGGTCGAGGCGGCCGACGCCGCGCCTGAGGCCGACGCCGGACTCGCCGGGGCCGGGATGGAGGCGAGTCCCGACGCCGATGCCACAGCCGGGATGCTCGGGGAGTCGCGCCCGGGCTGATCGCCGCCGCCGGATATCCTCCGGACGTGCCCGATCGCCTGCCGTCACCCGGTCCGTCGTTCCTTCGCGAGCAGGAGCTCCGCATCGGCGACCGCGTCCTCCATGCCGGGATGAGCCGGCCGACGACCGGCCCGGACGAGTGGTGGCTGGCGGTCCTCTGGGTTCGGGACGACGAAGGGATCGTCTCGTTCCGGGATGTCGCCCCGGCCGCGGGGCCGCCACCGGAGCCGCCGCTTGTCCGCCTGGGGCCGGCCATCTCCGGCGGCCTCTCCGGCTTCATCCTCGAGGACGACGGCCGCATGGCGATCCGCCTCGGCCTGATCGCCCCGCCGGACGACGCCGATCGCCCGTGGCGCTGCCCCCTGGCGATCAGGGCGGGATTCCGCTGGGAGCCGGCCCGGGCCGCGACGATCCGGTCGAACCTCCTTGCGACCGAGGTCCTGACGGCGTTCCGCCGCGGCGTCGAGGGCCTCGGAGGGCGCCGGCCCGCCGGCGGGTAGACTGGGCCGGATGCATGACGACGACCAGCCCGATCCGATCCGCCCCGATTTCGACGCACCGCGCCGCCCGGGCCCCGGAGGTGGCGGCCCGCCGCGGGTGAGGCGGGCGGCGCCCGCGTCCCCGGGTCGTCCCCTCTGGGTGATCGGCGCGATCCTCGCCCTCGTCATCATCTTCGGCGCCGGGCTGCTCGAATTCTGGACGGATGCGATCTGGTACCGCAGCGTCGGGTTCGACGGCGTCTTCTGGACCCGGATCGGGGCAGGGACCGGGCTGTTCGCCGGAGTCGGGCTGCTTGCCCTCGCGATCTTCCTCGGCAACCTCTGGCTTGCCCGCCGCCTCGCCCCGCCGCCGGCCGGCATCCCCGGCTCCTTCCGGGACCTGTTCGAGCGGCTGAGCGAGGCCGGGCTTGCCGGAACCCGCGACCCGCGCGACCCCCGCGGGCCTCGCGACGACGCCCCGCGCCCGATCGTCGTGAGTGCCGAGACCATCCCCGATCTCACGCCCACCGCGTCGATCGCCCTGGCCGTCCTGTCGATCGCGGGTGCGCTGCTCATCGGCGCCGCGGCCGCGACCGCCTGGCCGACCGTCCTGCTCTGGCTGAACCGGGTGCCCTTCGACGGGGCGGCCGCCGGCGCGACCACCGACCCGATCTTCGGACAGAACATCTCGTGGTTCCTGTTCGACCTCCCGTTCCTCCGGGCCGTCCAGTCGATCTTCAACGCGGTCGTGGTCGGCGCCCTCATCGTCGCCTTCGGCCGGTACCTCGCCGGCGCGCCGCAGAGCGGACTGTCCTTCCCGACCCCGGTCCGCGTGCACCTCGCCGTCCTGGCCGGGCTCTACCTGCTGTCCGTGGCCTTCGGCTACCAGCTGGACAAGTTCGAGCTGGTCTACTCGGATCGGGGGATCGCCACCGGCGTCAGCTACACGGACCAGAACGCCCAGTTCTTCGCCTACGACGTCCTGACCGTCCTGTCGGCGTTCGCGGCGGCCTTCCTTGTCGGCGGGGCGTTCACCCGCTGGACGTGGCCGCTCGGCGTCACCGTCGTGGCCTGGTTCCTCGCCTCGCTCGTCGTCGGGCGCCTCTACCCGGAGGCCATCCAGCGCCTGAGCGTCCTCCCGAACCAGTACCAGCGCGAGGAGCCGTACATCCGGAACAACATCAAGATGACGCGCCTCGCCTATAACCTCGACGGCTGGGAGGAGCGCCAGTACCAGGGCGACAAGGAGCTGACGCGCGCCCAGATCGACGCCGAATCGGCGACCTTCGGCAACGCGCGGCTGTGGGACTACCGGCCGCTCGGCGACACGCTGGACCAGCTCCAGACCGTCCGGCGCTACTACGACTTCACGGACGTGGACACGGACCGCTACCTGATCGACGGCGAGTCGCGGCAGGTGATGCTGGCGGCCCGCGAACTGAACCTCGCCGCGAACGACGCCGCCGTCGGCTGGGTGAACCAGCGGATCATCTACACGCACGGCGTCGGGATCGCGATGGTCCCGGTCAACGAGGTGACGACCGAGGGCCAGCCCGTCCTCCTCGTGAAGAACCTCCCGCCGGTCTCGGCGCCCGGCGCCCCGACGGTGACCGAGCCGCGGATCTACTTCGGCGAGGCGCCGTCCGGCTACGTCATCGTGCGGGCCCGCCAGGACGAGTTCGACTACCCGCGCGGCGAGGGTGACGCCGGCGGCGAGACCGGCGTTCGCACGCGCTGGTCCGGCGACACGGGGATCCGCATGGACACCACGCTGTCCCGGCTCCTCTTCGCCCTCCGCTTCCGGGACCTGGACATGCTGATCAGCGACCAGGTCACCGCGGACAGCGAGCTCCTCATGCACCGATCGCTCGGTGAGCGCCTCGCCCTGATCGCCCCGTTCCTGGCCTACGACAAGGACCCGTACGTCGTCGTGAACGACGCTGGGCGCCTCGTCTACATCCAGGACGCGTTCACGACGAGCGACCGCTTCCCGAACGCCCAGTACTTCGACCCGGCCGCGCTCGGCGCCACCGGGATCCGGACCGGAGCCATCAACTACATCCGCAACAGCGTCAAGATCGTGATGGACGCGTACGACGGCTCGATCACGTTCTACGTGGCGGACCCGACCGACCCGATCATCCGCGCCTGGCAGGGCGTCTTCCCCGACCTCTTCCAGCCGCTCGAGGAGCTGCCGACCGGTCTCCGGGCGCACCTCCGGGTCCCGGAGGACCTGTTCAACGTCCAGACCGCCATGTTCGGGCGATACCACGTCACGGATCCCGAGACGTTCTTCCGCGAAGACGACCGCTGGACGGTGCCGTCCGGCCAGACGAGCGACCAGAGCCTTCCCTCGGAGGCCTACTACGTGATCATGCGGATGCCGGGCGAGGCGGACCCCGAGTTCCTCCTCCTCCAGCCGATGGTCCCGACGAGCCGGCCGAACATGATCGCCTGGGTCGCCGCCCGCAACGACCCCGAGCACTTCGGCGGGGTGCGGGTCTACCGGTTCCCGACCGATACCTCGGTCTTCGGACCGGCCCAGATCGAGGCCCGGATCGACCAGGACCCCACGATCAGCGCCCAGGTCACCCTGTGGGACCAGTCGGGAAGCCAGGTGATCCGGGGCAACCTCATCGTCGTGCCGATCGGAGAGACGCTCATCTACCTCCAGCCGGTCTACCTGCAGTCGACCGCCTCGTCGTTCCCGGAGTTCCAACGGATCGTCGTCGCCTCGCCGACCTCGGTCGTCTGGGCGCGGACGCTCGGCGAGGCGCTCAACCTGCTGCTCGAGGCCGGCGGCGGCCCGGCCCCCGGGCCGACCCCGACGCCGGCCCCGACGACCGGCCCCGGCCCGACGGCCGGACCGACTCCCGGCACGGACCTGCCCACGGACGTCCCCGGCCTGGTTGCCTACGCGAACGCCCACTTCGAGGCGGCCCAGGCGGCGCTGCGGGCCGGGGACTTCGCGGCCTACGGCGACGAGATCGAGCTGGTCCGCCAGGCGCTCTCCCGCCTCGACGAGCTCGCCGGACCGTCGCCGGCTCCCTGACCCCGGCGGGGCGACCAGGCTCGATGTCCACGACGGGGTCGCTCACGGCCGCGCTCCTCGCGACGCTGACGCGACCGGGCTGGTGGGCGATGGCGCTGGCGGGGTTCCTCGTCCGCGGCGGTCTGCTCCTCGTCCTGCTGCCGATCGTCCGGCTGCCGACGACCGCAGGTCTGGCGAACGAGCTGGGCCCGATGCTCGTCGGGTTCGTCTTCGGCGGCCCGTCCGTGCCGTTCCTCCTCGTCGTGGTGTCCGTGATCTTCGGGATCCTCGCCTGGCTCGTGGCCGGCGGGCTGGTCGGCGGCTGGCTGGACCTCGCGCTCGTACGGGAGGCCGGCGCGTCGGAGGAGCTGGAGGGCGCCCCGTTGCCGCGGTCCGGTGATGCCATCCGCGCGTTCGTGGCTCGGCTGGCCGCCCACCTGCCGACGGCGGCCGTCCTCGTCTGGGGCGCGGTCAGCCTCGTCGACGCGGCCTACCAGGAGCTGATCCGCCCGGGCGACCCCGCGCTCCCGGTGCCGGTTCGCGTCGCCTTGCGGATCCCGGCGGTCGTGGGGCTGCTCGTCGCGGCGTGGGTCGCGGGCGAGGCCGCCGGCGGGCTCGCCGTCCGCCACCTGGCCTGGGGCGCGAGCCTGCCGCGGGCCGTGAGCGGGGCGATCCGCGGGATCGCCCGACCGTCGACGCTCGTCATGCTCCTTCTGACGAACGGCGTCCTCGCCGCGGCGGTCCTCGGGTCGGGGATCGCGGCGGCCTCCGCCTGGGAGCAGCTGCGGATCGTGCTCCTCGACGGCGGAACCGGCGCCGAGCTCCGGCTCGCGCTGGTCGTCTTCTCGCTG
>DATIUS010000306.1:0-4868 GCA_035466655.1 Candidatus Sulfomarinibacteraceae bacterium | reverse complement strand
GGAGTCTGGGCCGTGTCTCAGTCCCAGTCTGGGTGATCGTCCTCTCAGACCACCTACCGATCGTCGCCTTGGTGAGCCGTTACCCCACCAACGAGCTAATCGGACGCAGGCCCCTCCCGAAGCGCCTTGCGGCTTTGCTGGTGCGAATGAACGCACCGGCGCATGCGGTATTAGCCACCCTTTCGGGCAGTTATTCCCCACTTCGGGGCAGGTCACCTACGCGTTACTCAGCCGTCCGCCACTAACGATCAAGGCAAGCCCTGATCGTCCGTTCGACTTGCATGTCTCATGCACGCCGCCAGCGTTGATCCTGAGCCAGGATCAAACTCTCCGATGGAATGCGCAGCCTTGCGGCTGCGACTTCGTCCGAGGGTTTGTCCGCTCGTACATCCGTTTGTTCCGGATTTCCTGCCACTCTTCAGTTGTCAAGGTGCGACGGCCGAGGCGCAACGGCGTCCGGCGCAGACGCCCAATGATGGGGCCTGGAGGTCGGAACGTCAAACCCGGGGATCGTCCGCCGGCCGCGCCGCTTCGGCACGACATCGCCTCGTGCGAGGCAACGGCCGCGAATGGTAGGGGCGGCCGGCCGAGCCTGTCAAACGAACCGAACTGAGGCGCGTGCGCCCCGACATCCGCGACGCCGCCCGGCACGAGCCGAGTTCCGTCCGGCAGGCCGATGGCGGAGCCAGACGCCGGGGACCCGGCATCGAAACCAGGCCACGAGGGGCCCTCAGCGGCACGAGGGGCCGTCGGCGGGTCTCTTCGAGGCGGCGGTTCTCCGCAGCCGAACCAATCGGCCGAATCACCAAGGTCGGGGCCGCCTGGGGCGAGGACCGCCGACGGTGCCATCCCGCCCGGGTGCCTCCCCGGCGGACGGGGACAGCGTTCCTGAACGTGGCCACAGGTCCCGGCACTATCCGGGCGCGGCGCGAGCCCGGCCGAGCCATCGGCGGCTACCGTCGGGGGCGTCGATTGGGGCAATCGGTTGGCTCACGGAGAGCGTCCGTCCCGGGCCGGGGCGGGGGCCGGTTGCCGGGGCCGGTTGCCGGGGCCGGTGGCCGGGGCCGCGAGCCGGGCCACGAGCGCGAGGTCGAACACCGGGCGTTACCGGTCGGCCGGCGGGGGCCTCAGATGGGACTCGACTCCAGGAGGAGCACGCCGGCTGCGCCGCAGAGCCAGGAGAGGAGCCACAGCTCCACCGTCGGCGTGGCGGCGAGGGGTCCGAGCGCAACGAGGTAGACGATGCCGCCGAGCACCGTGGCCGCCGCCACCCGTAGGAGCCGCAACAGGACCTCGGCGATCAGCTCGCGCATCAGCGTCGATCCGTGATCGCGCGGCGGCCCTGGAGCGACCGGATCAGGGTCACCTCGTCGGCATACTCGAGATCGCCGCCGACGGGAATGCCCCGAGCGATCCGGGTCACCGAGCCGACGCGGCCCTCGAGGTGCTCGTCGAGGTACATCGCCGTCGCCTCACCTTCGAGCGTCGGGTTGGTGGCCAGGATGACCTCTTCGAACGGGAGGCCCTCGGCCGAGGCGGCATCAACCCGACCGAGCAGCTCGCCGATCCGGAGGCGGTCCGGCCCGACACCATCGATCGGCGAGATCGCCCCGTGGAGGACGTGGTACCGACCACGGAACTCGCCGGTCCGCTCGAGCGCCAGGACGTCCAGCGGCTCCTCGACGACGCACAGCCGGCGCGGATCCCGGCCCGGGTCGCGGCAGATCGGGCAGGTCGGCGCATCGCTGATGTTGAAGCAGATCTCGCAGAAGACGACCTGCTCTCGCACGGCCACGAGCGCCGAGGCGAGCGCCAGGGCCTCCGCCTCGGGTGCGCGGAGCAGGTGGTAGGTGAGCCGCTGAGCCGTCTTGGGTCCGATCCCGGGCAGCCGATTGAGGGCCTCGATGAGCCGGGCGACAGGCTCGATGAGCGGGCTCGCCACGGGCGCTCAGCGGCCCCCGAGCAGCCCGCCGAGGCCGCCGCCGAGGCCGCCGGTCACGGCGGCCATCTTCTGCTCGGCCAGGCGTCGTGAGGACTCGAGCGCGTCGTTGACTGCGGCGACGACGAGGTCCTGGAGCATCTCGACGTCCTCCGGGTCAACCGCGCCGGGATCGATGGAGATCGACCGGAGCTCCTGCTTGCCGGTCACGACCGCCCGCACGATGCCGCCCCCGGCGGAACCGGCGATCTCGGCCTCCGCCAGCTCGGCCTGGATCCGCACCATCTCCTGCTGCATCTGCATCGCCATGCGCTGCAGGTTCGCCATCCCCATCGGTCACGCTCCGCTCGGTTCGTCGTCGTCCGGTGCAGTCTGGCGGAAGCCCGGCGGGCGTGCACGGGACGGTGCGTCGGACAGCGGGTGCGTCTCCGGAGCCCGGTCAGTCGACCGGCGCGGCCTCGGGATCGTCGGTTCCAAAGATCCGCCTGGCCTCGGCGAGCACGAAGGCCGCCTCGGCGTCCGGGGGGAGGGGCGGCACCAGATCGAGGTTCGTGGCCACGCAGCGGACGCTCACGGGACGGCCGAGAACCGCTCCGATGCCGTCCTCGAGGACCGATCGCCGTCGCTCCGCAACGTCGCGCAGGAAGCCCTGGTCCTCGGGAAAGCCAAGGGTCACGACACCGTCCTCGACGGCGATGGGCCGGCAGACGGCGATGAGCGGCTTCGTCGGTGGGTGCCCGCTGATCCTCGTGACGACCTCCGGCCAGCGTTCGCGGAGCACGGCGAGGTCCCCGCCGACCCCGCCGACCCCGCCGCCGAGATCGACGAGCGGCCGGTCGGGCGCCGCACCCGTAGCTCGGCCCGGGCCGACGCCGGGACCGCTCAAGACTGGCGGCCGCCGTGCCTGCGGGCTCGCCTGCTCCTGCGCGCTCGCCTGCTCCTGCGGGCTCGCCTGCTCCTGCGGGCTCGCCTGCTCCTGCGAACCCACCTGCGCCTCAGGACTCGCCTGCGCCGAGGACCGCGCGCGAATGCGGGACCCAACGGGAGCGGCGGCGGGGCCGCTCGTCTCGGCAACCGCGGCCGGTGGGGTCGGCGGCGGGGCGGCGGGCGTCGACACCGTCGCCGCTTTCAGCGTTCGGGCTCCCCCCGGATCGGGAGCGACCCCAGCCAGCAGGATCTGCGAACCGCCGCGGCTGGGGTCAGGGAAGAGCAGGAGCTCCAGCTGGAGGCGGAGGCCGCCGATGCCGGCCCGGCTCGGGTCGATCGCGGCGAGGCGGCGGGCAACGGGCACCAGCTCGACGACACCATGTGCCAGGCCGCCGCCATCCGCTGCCGAGCCGACGATGGCCCGGCGGATCACGTCGACGAGTTGGTCGAGGAACGCGCGGAGATCGCGCCCTCGATCCTCGAGCTCGTCGAGGATCCGCGTCCCGGCCGCCACGTCACCCGTCGCGAGCGCGGCGACGAAGGCTTCGACGGTGTCCGCGCCGGCCAGCCCCAGGAGGTCGCGGACGCGGTCCTCCGCCAGCCGTTCGACCGACGACGCGAGCAGCTGGTCCAGCATCGACTCGGCGTCCCGCATGCCGCCCGCCGCCAGGCGGGCGATCAGGTGAACGGCCGAATCATCGGCTGTCCGGCCATCGGCCTCGAGGATCCGGCGAAGCTTGCCCTCGATCTCCTCGGTGCTCAGGCGTCGCACGTCGAACCGCTGCAACCGCGACAGGATGGCCGGCGGGAAGTCCTGCGGATGCGTCGACGCGAACATGAAGACCACGAAGTCGGGGGGCTCCTCGAGCGACTTGAGGAGGGCGTTCCAGGCGTCCTTCGTGATCTGGTGTGCCTCGTCGAGGATGTAGACCTTCCGGCGCAGGTCCGCCGGGGCGTAGTTGATGCGCTCCCGCAGCTCACGGATCGCATCGATCCCGCGGTTCGACGCCGCATCGATCTCGACGAGGTCGAGCGCCCGGCCCTCGCGAATCGCGACGCACGACGGACAGGCGTCGCACGGGTCGCCGTCCTGGAGGTTGGTGCAGTTGAGCGCCTTGGCCAGGATCCTCGCGAGTGACGTCTTGCCCGTACCGCGCGGGCCGACGAAGAGGATCGCGTGCGCGACGCGATCGGTCCGCACGGCGTTTCGGAGGGTCTCCACGACGGCCGCCTGGCCGACGATCTGGCCGAAGGTCTGGGCCCGCCAGCGACGGTAGATGGCCTGGTGAGGGGCGGTCTGGGTCACAGGGCTCCTGGCGAGCCGCGGCTGCCGCGGTCGAGCTTCGTGGCGGCGTGGGCGAAGGTGCCGTGCACCCCCCGTCGACCAGCTCGCGCCCGGGCCCACCACCGAAGGCGGCTCGGACCAGGCCGATCCGCGGCACCCGGCGAGATCCGCTGAGTGCTGCTTCCTTCCGGACCTGACACGGTTCGCGAGTCGCCGCTGCGCGGGACCCGGTCCTCAACGTCGCCTGGGGTGGCGGCCTCCGCACGCGGGGGCCTCGAGGGGGAGTTCAGCCCTGCTGGAGCGGATTGCAGGTACAGGGCACCGCTAGTTCCCCGCCTAGCACGGCACGGCGCAGTGTACCGGTAATCCATCGGCTCGCCCCGCGGATGCGGCCAGGCCAAGGCGGCAGCGAGCACCCGAGCGCGCGCACCCCAGGGTGCGTAAGCGAGGGAGCGGAGATGCCAACGCAGGGATGGCCCATCCCCGGGGCGAGCTATTGGCGGAGAGGGAGGGATTCGAACCCTCGACGCGTTGCCGCGAACCGCATTTCCAGTGCGGCGCCATAGTCCACTAGGCGACCTCTCCGCGAGGGCGTGTCCCCGGCCGGCATCGCCGGGCCGGGCGGGGCCTGCTCGCCCCGAGGATGCGGTCAGCCCAAGGCGCCGGCGAGCACGCGAGCGAGCGCACCTCGATGGTGCGTGAGCGAGCGCGCGGAGC
>DATIUS010000305.1:0-18567 GCA_035466655.1 Candidatus Sulfomarinibacteraceae bacterium | reverse complement strand
CTCGGGCGCGATCGGGCGCTCGCCCGACTCGACGAAGCGATCGCCGTCCTCGGCGTCGTGCCCGCGTGAGCCGCTCATCAAGTTCGAGGCACCCATGACGCTGACCCGCGCCGACGTCCAGGCCTGGCTCGACCGCTACGTGGCCGCCTGGGCCTCCTATGACCCCGAGGCGATCCGCGACCTGTTCGCCGAGGACGCCGAGTACCGCTATCACCCCTGGGACGAGCCGACCAGCGGTCGCGAGTCGATCGTTCACGACTGGCTCGAACCGTCCGGTCCCGCGTCGGCCCGGGACGAGCCCGGGACGTGGGCGGCGCGCTACGAGCCCTACGCCGTCGACGGCGATCGGGCGGTCGCGATCGGCGAGACGGTCTATTTCGCGGATGCCACGCAGACGACCGAGCTTCGGCGCTACGCGAACAGCTGGTTGCTCGCGTTCGATGACGACGGCCGCTGCCGCGAGTTCGTCGAGTACTTCATGAAGGTCAAGCGCTGACCCCGGCTCCCGCAGCCTCGACCCGATCGAGGTGGTCAACGCTGCGTTAACACGGATCGGTATCCTCGACGGCGAATGGCCCGCACGATCCTCGTCGTCGAAGATGAGCCGACCCTTCGCGAGACCCTCGTCGATGCGCTCGGCGCCGAGGGATTCCGGGCCTTGCCGGCCGCGGACGGTCGGGCGGCCCTGGAGCGCTTCCGGGCCGACCAGCCGGACCTCGTCCTCCTCGATCTCATGCTCCCGGAGCTCTCCGGGATCGAGGTCTGCCGGATCATCCGGGCGGAATCCTCGGTCCCGATCGTGATGCTGACGGCCCGGGATTCCGAGGTGGACAAGATCGTCGGTCTCGAGCTCGGGGCGGACGACTACATCACGAAACCGTTCAGCCTGCGCGAGCTCTCGGCTCGGATCCGGGCGATCTTCCGGCGGGCAGAGCAGTCGGCCGCCGCCGGCGGGCCCACGATCGTCGACCTGGGCGGCGTACAGGTCGACCTGGCGGGCCACCGCGTCCTGCGCGATGGCCGCGAGGTTCCGCTCAAGCCGAAGGTCTTCGAGCTCCTCGCCTTCCTCGTCCGGCACCCCGGCCAGGTGATGAGCCGCGACCAGCTCCTCGAGCAGGTCTGGGGCTACGACTACGCCGGCGAGACGCGGACGGTGGACGTCCACGTTCACTGGCTCCGCTCCGCCATCGAGCCTGACCCGGCGAATCCGTCCGTGATCCAGACGATCCGCGGCGTGGGCTACGTCCTCCGTCGGCCCGCCTGACCGACGTGGCTCACGACGGCCGGCCTAGAGAACCCGGCTGAGGAGCTCCCAGGCGAGCCAGGCAACGAGCCCGGAGGCGGGGATCGTGAGCACCCAGGCAACGAGGATGTTGCCCGCGACGCCCCACCGGACGGCTGAGAACCGGTGGCTCGAGCCGACGCCCATGATCGCGGACGAGATCACGTGGGTGGTCGAGACCGGCATCCCGAACGACGACGCGCCGAGGATGATCGCGGCCGCGGTCGTTTCGGCCGCGAAGCCGTGGACCGGGTCCAGCTTGACGACGCGCTGGCCCATCGTCTTGATGATCCGCCAGCCGCCGGCCGCGGTCCCCAGTGAGATGGCGGACGCCGCGAGGAGGATGACCCACAGGGGGATCTTCGCGTCGTGCTCGAGCACACCGCCCGCGATGAGCGCCAGGGTCATGATGCCCATCGTCTTCTGGGCGTCGTTCGAGCCGTGGCTGAAGGCCATGAACGCCGCGGACACCACCTGGAGCCGCCGGAACCGGTCGTTGAGCTTCCGCGGGTGCATCCGACGGAAGACGTTGAGCAGCACGACCATGAACGAAAACCCGATGACGACGCCAAGGACCGGCGAGCTGACGAGCGGCACGACGACCTTGCCGAGAATGCCGTCGACCTTGAGGGCGCCGGTGCCGCTCGCGGCGATCACCGACCCGATGAGGCCCCCGATCAGGGCATGGCTGGACGACGAGGGGATGCCCGACCGCCACGTGATCAGGTTCCAGGTGATCGCGCCAACGAGGGCGGCCGCCACGATCACCTGGCCGGCGGCCCCATCCGGCGTCGCGGCGATCCCGGACGAGATCGTCTTGGCAACGGCGGTTCCCGTCAGCGCGCCGACGAAGTTCGCCGTGGCCGACATGAGGATCGCGTGGTCGGGGCGGAGCGCCCGGGTGGAGACCGACGTCGCGATCGCGTTCGCGGTGTCGTGGAAGCCGTTGATGTAGTCGAATGCCACGGCCAGCGCGAGCACGGTGAACAGGAGGAGGGTCACGCCGTCGGGCACGCGAGAAGGCTAGCAGGTCCGACCGGTCGACCGAAGACGAGGCGTTCCGGCACCGGCGCGGTTCCGGGGTCCGCCGCTATCCTTCGCCCCATGCGCCTGAGCCAGCTGTTCTTCACGACCCTTCGCGACGACCCCGCTGACGCGGAGATGCCATCCCACCGACTCCTCGTTCGAGCCGGCTACGTTCGCCAGCTTGGGTCGGGGATCTACTCGCTGCTACCGCTCGGCTTCCGGGTCACCAAGCGGGTCGAGCAGGTCGTTCGTGAGGAGATGAACCGGGTCGGCAGCCAGGAGATGGAGATGCCGGTCGTCCACCCGGCAGACCTGTGGCGCGAGAGCGGGCGCTATGACGCCGTCGGGCCGGAGATGGCCCGGTTCAAGGACCGCGCCGGGCGGGACATGGTCCTCGCCATGACCCACGAGGAGGTCGTTGCCGACCTGCTCCGCGACATCGTCCGGAGCTACCGCCAGCTGCCGATGATGGTCTACCACTTCCAGACGAAGTGGCGGGATGAGCCGCGCGCCCGCGGCGGCCTGATCCGCGTCCGCGAGTTCGTGATGAAGGACGCCTACAGCATCGACCGCGACGAGGCCGGCCTCGACGCGAGCTACTGGGCACAGCACGGTGCCTACGTCCGGATCTTCGAGCGGCTCGGTCTCCGGGCGATCCCGGTGGCCAGCGACGTCGGGATGATGGGCGGCAGCCTGGCCCACGAGTTCATGGTCCTCAACCCGGCCGGCGAGGATGTCCTGGTCCTGTGCGAGTCGTGCAACTACGCGGCGAACCGCCAGGTCGCGGTGGTCCCGAAGCCCGCGCCCGCCGGCGAGGACGCCCTGCCGGCCGAGCCGGTCCACACGCCCGGCACGGCGACGATCGCCGAGCTCGCGGCCTTCCTCGGCATCCCGATCGAGCGGACGGCCAAGGCGACGTTCTTCGCGACCGGCGATGGCCGGCTCGTGACCGCGATCGTCCGGGGCGACCACGAGGTCAACGAGACGAAGCTGGTCAACGCGATCCGGGCGTCCGGCGGCATCCGACCCGCGACCGGTGACGAGATCAAGGCGGCCGGCATGGAACCCGGTTACGGCTCGCCGATCGGTGCCCACGACACGACCGTGGTCGTGGACGATCTCGTGGCCGCGTCCCCGAACCTCGTCGCCGGCGCGAACCGACCCGGCTATCACCTCCGCAACGTCAACGTCCCGCGCGACTACGTCCCGGACGTCATCGCCGACATCACGAACGCCCGCGAGGGGGACGCCTGTCCGCAGTGTGGCCGGCCCGTGATCCTGCGCAACGGGATCGAGGTCGGGAACATCTTCAAGCTCGGCACGAAGTACACGCGGGCCCTCGGGGCCGCCTATCTCGGCGAGGACGGCGAGCGCCACGACATCGTCATGGGCTCGTACGGGATCGGGCTGGGGCGGAACGTCGCGTGCATCGTCGAGGCACATCATGACGACAAGGGGATCGTCTGGCCGGACGAGGTTGCCCCGTACGCCGCGCACCTCGTGACGATCGGTGCGGCGCGAGATCCGCGGATCGCCGAGATCGCGGATCGGCTCCACGCGCTCGCTGCCGAGGTGGGCCGCGACATCCTGTACGACGACCGCGACGAGTCGCCGGGCGTGAAGCTCACGGACGCGGAGCTGCTCGGCATGCCCTGGATCCTGACGATCAGTCCGCGCTCACTTGCCGCGGGCGGCGCCGAGGTCACCCGGCGCGCGACCGGCGAGCGGAGCACCGCCCCGCTCGAGGCGGTCGAAACGTGGCTGCGCGCCGGGTTTCCTGCCGCGGAGGCCGGAGCGGCCTGAGGGCGCTCCGGCCGGGATCCCGGGCGCGTCCGGTCAGGCGGGCGGTTCGATGGGCCCCGCCGAGTTCGGCTCCGTGATGTCCACGACGATGAGGAAGCTGCCCGCATCGGCCCCGGCGGCAGATTCCGCTCCGGCCTCCGAGTGGACCAGGAAGCCGCCGTCGTTGGCGATCCAGACGTCCGAGTGCCAGTTTCCGGAGAAGCCGGCGATCGTGCCAAGGAGGGCGCCGACGGCCTCGTCGCCCTGGTAGTGAGTGGCCTCCACCCCGTTCTTCGTCTCGGTGCCGACTTCCGTGAAGTTTCCGCCGAAGCCCGCGAAGTACGTCCCGAACATCTGCTCCGGCCGGAATGCCCCGAAGAACGAACCGACCTGCGCCGCCGGCATCGCCGTCCAGTCGGTGGCGCCGGCGTCCCTGAGCCACGCCTCGGCGCCGATGACGATGAACTCCGTGCCGGAGGTCACGTTCCCATCGGCGTCAAGCTCCTCGATCCTGAGGCTGTTCGCCTCGGCGGGCCGATTCACGACGACGCCCGAGTAGCGGCTGTGGCTGGTCGTGGTCGTCCCGCTACTCGACGTGGTGGAGGCGAGCTCGACCTCGAATGCGTAGGAGTCGAGCGCGTCGAGCGCCGTCGTCGCAGCCGTGAAGGCCTCGCCACCATCACCCGGCTCGACGGACTCGGTCGGGGCCTCGGTCGGCTCGGCCGCCGGGCTCTCGACGGGCGCGGACGTTTCCGTCGACGCCGCGGCATCCGTGCTCGGGGCCTGGGAGGCGGATCCTCCGCACGCCGCAAGGGCGAGGGCGCCGCCGAGCCCGAGGGCGATCAGCGTGCGCCGGCTGGCGCCGCTCCTGGACAATCGAGTGCCTGACATTGGTCCTCCTCTTCGCGACGTCGGTTTCGCCACGAGGCGTGCACGGTGCTGGCGATTCAGGTCGTGTCTCCGGCGAGGGTCGCTTCGTCGAGCGTCGACCCGTCCAGGGCCTGGACCGCTCCAGATCCCGCGGTCGTGACGCCGGCGAGGAGCTGGGTGCTGGCGACCGCGCCCTCTGGAACGATATCCGCCTCCGGGTCCGCCGTCCGCGCGATCGCGAAGGTGATGCTCGGCGGGATCGCCGCCCCGATGGCGACCTCGCTGATCCGGTACGGAGAGCCCTTCGCCTTCAGGGCTGCGTTCGAGCGCTCCTGGAGTGCGGTCGCCTTGATGATCACGTCGGCGAGGACGCCGGGATCGATCCGGTCGATCGCGGTGGCGACCCCGCGCTTCGCCCTCGTGAACGCCTGGCGCGCCTTCTCGGCCGTCGCCGGGTCAGACACGGTGTGGCGCGTCTGCTCGGCGGCGGCCTTGGCCTGTTCGGCGGCCTGTGTCGCCGCCTGCTTCGCCCGATCGAGGAAGCTCATCGACCCCTCCCTCCGGCTGCCCGGCGGCCCATCCGATCCGATGGCCGCCAACCGCCCGCTACGCGTGCTTGATCGTGATTCGCTCGATGATGTTCGCGACGTCCTCGCACTTGTCGATCGTCGCCTCGAGGAGACCGTAGATCTCCTTCCACTTGATCACCTCGACGGCGTCGCCGCCCCCCGAGAAGAGATCGGCGATCGCCTTTCGCGCGAGCTGGTCGCCCTCGTTCTCCAGGCGATGGATCTCGATCCAGTACTTCTCGAGGTGCTTGAAGCCGCGCAGGTGGGCCAGCGCGTCGTGGATCTGCTCGCACTGGCGGACGATGATCGATGCCTGCTGGACCGCGACTGCGGTCGGGGCCTCGACCCGATAGAGGAGGAACGTGTCCGCCACCTCCTCGATGAAGTCGAGGACATCGTCCAGGCCGCTGATCAGGGCGTGGATCTCCTCGCGGTCGAACGGCGTGACGAACGTCGCCTCGAGCCGATGGCCGATCTCGTGGCTCATCTCGTCGCCGCGGTGCTCGGCGTCGCGGATCTCGCCGGCCCGGCGCTCGAGGACGTCGTAGGAGCGGAGCATCGCTTCGAGCAGCCGAGCCGCCCCGAGGACGTTGGAGGCGTCCTCGACGAACAGGTCGAAGAAGCGTTCATCTCGAGGGATCAGGCGCAGGCGCACGGGCGATCTCCTTCGGGTTCAGCAGGCCACGCCGCGACGGGTTCGGGACGGATTGTCGGCACCGGACAGGGTACCGCGCGAGCGATCGTTCCGGGGTCGGGACGGCTGGGCCGTCCTTCGCCCCTCGCCCACCGCTCGATCCGGGGCGCGACCGTTCGTACCGGTATGCGATGCTCCGATCGATGGACGAGCTCGTCATCGGTTTCGTCGCGATCCAGGCGATCGCGATCGCCGTCCTCGCCGGCGTCGCGACGGCTCGTGGACGCCTGCTGGGAGGCGTTGCGAACGCCGTCGACGAGGGTCTGGCCAACGGCCGGAGCGGCGCCTCGGAACCGTCCGTGCCGGGCGAGGATCTCGTCGACAGCGTCCGCCGGCTTCGCCGGAGAGCCGAAGCCGCGGAGTTCGCGCTCGGGCAGCGCCTCCGCGATCTCGCCTACCTCGCCGATCTCATCGGCGTCGGTGTCATCAGGTTGACCGACGATCTGCGGGTCGAGGTTGCCAACACGGCCGCGCATGTCTTCCTGGAACGTGCACCGAAGAGCATGATCGGCCGGACGGCCATGGAGGCCTTCCTCGACCACCGGATCGAGGAGATCGCCCGGGTGGCGGTCGAGCGCGGGACCGCGTCGGGCGAGATCGTCCTGCACGAGACCGATGGGCCGACGCTGGTGATCCGGGCCCGTCGCTCGCCGATCCTTGGCGTCTGGCTCGTCCTGGAGGACGTCGCGGAGCTGCGCCGGCTCCAGCGGATCCGCGCCGAGTTCATCGACAACCTGTCGCACGAGCTGCGGACCCCGATCACGACGGTCGGCCTGCTCGCCGAGACGCTCGCACGGGACGCCGAAGCCGCCGGCGATCGGGTGCCGGCCCGCATGCGCGAGCGGATCTCGAAGCTGGAGGTCGAGACCGCCAACATCGCCCAGATGATCGCCGAGCTCCTCGACCTCGCCCGGATCGAGAGCGGTGGCCGGCAGCTCCACCTGGACGACGTCGAGCTCGGACGGGTGGCGATCGAGGCCGTGGAGCGGCTCCGACCGTTTGCCGAACGGCAGCGGATCCGGCTGGAGGTCGAGGCGCCGCACGAGCTGCCGCATGTTCGCGGGGAGGCCTCCAGGCTTGGCCAGGTGTTCGCGAACCTTCTCCACAACGCCGTGAAATTCAGCCCGCCCGATTCGGTCGTGACGGTCAAGGTGCGGGCGACGGGCCCGACCGTCGAAGCATCGGTCATCGACCACGGCGCCGGGATCGCTGCCGCGGACCTCCCCCGGATCTTCGAACGGTTCTACAAGGCGGATCGATCGCGCGCGGCCGGCGGCGGCACCGGGCTGGGCCTCGCGATCGCCCGGCACATCGTGGAGAGCCACGGAGGGCGGATCACCGTCGAGTCGCGGGAGGGTGCCGGCGCCACGTTCACGGTGAGCCTTCCCGTCCCCGAGCCGGACCAGCCTGGAGGTTCCTGATGCCGCTTCTCGACGTCGCGACCCTGAACCTCCGGAACATCGCCGATCGCTGGCCGGAGCGCATCCCGCTGCTCCTGGCGGACATGGCCGCGCTCCAGCCGGACCTCCTGGGCCTCCAGGAATGCGTCTTCGCGATGGAGCAGGACCGCCTCCTCGGGGCGGCGGGGGCCGGCCGCTACGAGTCCCACCGGGGCTGGGCCGGCCGGCCCGAATACGGGAACGCCGTGCTCGTGAAGTCCCCGCTCGCAGCATCGGCGACGGCCGCGGTCACGGTCGAGCGACTCGAGCTCGGCCGGAACCGGTCCGCCCTGCGGGTGCCCGTGACGGTCCCCGGGGCGGGCGAGATCACGTTCGTGGTCACGCACCTCCACCACGTCCCGGCCGACGAGCACGTTCGCGAGGAGCAGGCACGCGCCCTCGTCGCCTGGCTGGACGACCGTCCGGCGCCCGGCGGCACGATCGTGGTCGGCGACTTCAACGCCGAGCCCGTCGAGGCGACGTACCGGGTCATGCGGGACTCCGGCTACCGGTCCGCGCATGCCGAGGCGAACGGCGACGAACCCGCCGTCACCTGGCCGTCTGGGATCCAGGCGCCGGGGATGGACACGGACGGCGAGCCGGGCTGCCTCGACTACATCTGGTTGCGCGGGCCCCTCCGCGTCACGACCTGCCGCCTCGCCTTTGACCGACCGGCGGTCGGCGACCCGACGCTGTACCCGTCCGATCACCTCGGTCTCGTCGCCAGGATCCAGGTCGGATCGTGACGGCCCGGCGGGCGCTTCGGCTGGCGCATCGGGGCGACTGGCGTGCCGCGCCGGAGAACACGCTCGCCGCCATGCGTGCCGCGCTCGCCATCGCGGGCTGCGACGGCCTCGAGTTGGACGTTCGCGCGTCGCGGGAGGGTGTTCCGATCCTCCTCCACGACGAGACCCTGGACCGGGTCCAGGGCCGCGACGGGCGGCCCGGTGAGCTGTCACTGGACGAGCTGGCCGCCGCCGGCATCCCGACGCTCGCCGACGTCCTGGCGACGGCCGGGCCCGGCCCGTTCCTCGACGTGGAGCTCAAGGGCGAACCCGTCCCGGCGGTCGTCGGGGTTCTCGAAGCCGCCCGCGGCGCGCGGCTGGAGCGAGCGGTCATCTCGTCGTTCGAGGCAGCGACCCTGGCCTGGCTGGGCGGCGTACGGCCGGCCTGGCCGCGCTGGCTCAATGCCGAGGACCTCGCCCCAGCGACGCTCCGCGCGGCGCGCGACCTCGGGTGCCGTGGCGTCGCCGCCGACTGGCGGGCCATCGACGGCCCGGGTGCGGAGCGGGCCGCCGCGGCCGGGCTGGAGGTGGCGGCCTGGACGGTCCGCCGCCGCGCCACCGCGACCCGGCTGGAGCGCCTCGGGGTCGTGGCGATCTGTGTCGAGGCCGCCGCGCTGGACGGATAGGATCCGGGGCTGGTGCCTCGTCCGCCGGTCCGCCGAGGCGCCAGACCGCTAGCAGCAGCCCTCGCTGCCGCAGCCGCAGCCGGCCGCGTCGAGCATCGCGAGCTCGCGCGTGGCGGCCGGGGAGGGGAGCGCCGCCGCGAGACGCGCTTTGTCCACACCCATCCAGCCGAGGGGCTTGGTCGCCCGGATGATCGCCGCGTGCAACCCGTCGCCGACGCCATGCGTGGGCTCGACGCTGATCTCGGTGAGCCCGGCGGCCTCCAGGCCGGCGCGGAACTCGGAGAACGACAGCGCGCCGGCGATGCAACCCGCGAAGCTGCCACGCTGCGCGCGCTCGGCAAGCGACAGCCCGTCGTCCGCGACGACATCGCTCACGCCCATCCGGCCTCCCTCCCGCAGCACGCGGGCGATCTCGGCGAGCACCGCGCCCTTGTCGGCCGCGAGGTTGATGACGCAGTTGCTGATCACGACGTCGACCGAGCCCGTGTCCAGGGGCAGGGACTCGATCGTGCCCCTGCGGAACTCGACGTTCGTCGCACCAGCCTCGGCGGCGTTCCGGCGCGCCAGGTCGAGCATCTCGTCGGTCATGTCCACGCCGATCGCCCGACCGGTCGGGCCGACTCGGCGCGCGGACAGGAGGACGTCGATCCCGCCGCCAGATCCCAGGTCGAGGACGGTCTCGCCCTCGCGAAGCTCGGCGACGGCCGTCGGGTTTCCGCACCCGAGCGAGGCGAGGACCGCGGCATCGGGGAGGGCCGCCCGCTCGTCCGCGGCGTAGAGGCTCGAGCCGAACACGAGCGTGCCGTCCGGACCGCCGTCATCGAGGATCTCAGAGCGTCGCCTCGCGTCCTCGGCGTCGGTCGCTGCGGCGGCCGCGAGTGCGGCTTCGGCATAGCGTGCGCGGACGGTCTCGTGAACCTCAGCCGTCGGGCTGATGAGGCGAATGGGCTGCAGATCGGCGGTCATGGTGGTGATCCTCGGTGGTTGTCGGCAGGTCAGGGGTCAGGCGCGACAGGCGGCGAGGTCGGCGCGTCGGCCGGTCGCCAGGAACGAGCGGACTCGGCCGGCGAAGGGGCGCCGGCACCCTGCCGCGGTCATCGCCTCGCGCAATGCGACGCGATGGGCCAGGTCGCGCGCCGCGCCCGGGTCCTCCAGCCCGATGAGGGCGGGGAGTGCATAGGCCTGGAACATCTCAGGGATCCTTTTCATGGCGCTTCGGCGCGCCTGCTTGATATCGACAGTTGTCAATATGCCATGCTATTTGATGCTTGTCAATATCGAAGTGCGTCGATTAGCATGCCCGCCATGGCCCGAACCACCGACCCCGACATCCGGCTGCTGGCGGCGCTGGCGGACCCCGTCCGCCTCTCGATCGTGCGTCAGCTGGCCGCCTGCGACGGCATCTGCGCGTGCGATTTCGCGGACAGCGCCACCGTCTCACAGCCAACGGTCTCCCACCATCTCAGGGTGCTCCGCGAGGCCGGCGTCGTCACCTCGGAGCGACGGGGCTCGTGGATCTGGTACCGGCTGGCGCCCGAGGCGGCCGCCCGTCTCACCGCGATCGCCCGTGACCTCGTCCCCGGGGACTTCATCCCGGCCGGCGACCTTGCGCGCCCGCGTCGCGCTCCCGCGACCCTCGACGCGGTGCCGCCGGTCCAGCCGGCATCCTCGAACTAGGCATCCGCAGCGGGCCGGCGCCCGTTCAGGGCCCGGCGAGGAGCTCCTCAGCCCATGCGGACACCTCGTCGCGCAGCCGACGGAAGGCCTCGAGTCGCTCCGCCTCCGTGCCGGTCACGATCGCCGGATCCGGGAAGGCGTGATGGAGGCGCCGGCCGGCGCCGGGGAAGACCGGGCATGCCTCGCGGGCGTCGTCACAGACGGTGACCACGAGGTCGAATGGCTGGTCGACGAACTCGGCCATCGATTTCGACCTGGCGCTTGACCAGTCGATCCCGAGCTCGGCGAGGACCCGGATCGTCATCGGGTGGACGGTCGACGGATGGGTGCCCGCCGATGCCACCGTCACGCGGCTGCCGCCGGCCCGCGCAATCAGCGCCTCCGCCATCTGGCTTCGGCAGCTGTTGCCGGTGCACAGGACGAGGACGCGGGCCGGCGCGGGCGAGCGGGTCACCGTCGCACCGTGTTCACGGGTTGAGGTCCTCAACGCGGCCCGTCGCGAGGTGGACGACGTCCTCGGCGATGTTGGTCACCCGGTCACCGATCCGCTCGAGCCAATGCGCGACGAGCACCGTCCGCGTCCCACGCTCGACGGCATCCGGGTCCGCCTGCATGTCGCGGACCGCGGTGGTGAAGACCCGGCTGTAGAGGTGGTCGATCTCGTCGTCGCCCGCGGCGACCGCCCGGGCGGCCTCGCCATCGGCGTTGACGAGGGCCCCGAGGACGGCGCCCACGAGGGTCGCCGCGGCCTCGCCCATCCGGGTCAGGTCGGCGGCCGCCGGAACCGGGGGGCCGTCCGGAAGTCGGCGGACCTGCTTCGCGACGCCGACGGCGTGGTCGCCGATCCGCTCGAGCTCCGAGGCGACGTGGTTGAGCGCGAGGAGGAAGCGGAGGTCACGGGCCACGGGGGCCTGGGTCGCGATCGTCGTCGTGATCAGGTCCGTGACGGCCCGCTGCTGTTCGTTGATCTCCTCGTCGCCGGCGATCACCGTCTCGGCGAGGGCCGCATCGCGCGCCACGAAGGCGCGGATCGCCGTCGCGATCTGGAGCTCAACCCGCGAGCCCATCCGGAGGACCTCGTCCTTGACCGCGCGCTCCTCGCGATCCAGGGCGCCGCGCGAGCGAGCGGCGAGCGTCGGCGCCACGAGGTCGTCTGGCGCGGCCTCATCCATCGATCGCTCCATCATCCGAACCGTCCGGACACGTAGTCCTCCGTCAGCCGATGCTCCGGGTTGGTGAAGATGCGGAGGGTCGGTCCCCGCTCAACGACGTAGCCCGCGCGATCATCGCCCATCGTCATGAAGATCGTCGTATCAGAGGCACGCGCCGCCTGCTGCATGTTGTGGGTCACGATCACGATCGTGTACTCGCGCGCCAGCTCGGCCATCAGCTCCTCGATCTGGAGCGTGGCCCGGGGGTCGAGGGCCGAGCAGGGCTCGTCCATGAGGATGACCTCGGGCTCGACCGCGATGGTCCGAGCGATGCACAGGCGCTGCTGCTGCCCCCCGGACAGCGACAGCCCGGACTGGCGGAGCTTGTCCTTGACCTCGTCCCACAGGGCGGCCCGACGCAGGCTCCGCTCGACGAGCTGGTCGAGGTCCCCGCGGAAGCCGTTGATCCTCGCTCCGAAGGCCACGTTGTCGTAGATCGACTTCGGAAACGGGTTCGGCTTCTGGAAGACCATCCCCACCCGGCGACGGACGACCACGGGGTCCACGCCGCGTCCGTAGATGTCGACACCGTCGAACGTGACCCGCCCGTCGAGGCGGAAGCTGGGGACGAGATCGTTCATCCGGTTCATCGTTCGAAGGAGCGTCGACTTCCCGCAACCCGATGGCCCGATCAGGGCCGTGATCCGCTGTCGCTCGACGTCGATCGATACGTCATTGATCGCCCGGAACTCCCCATACCGGCAGGAGACGCCCTCGAGCCGCAGCGCGGTCGTCGGAACGTCGGATGCGTCCAGTTCCGGCCCTCGACGGGGAGCGGCGTCGACCCGGATTGCGACCCCTGGCGACGATTCCGCCGGGGTGGGAGGGCGGGTGGCGAGGATCACGTGGTTCTCAAGCTCCATACGGCTACCAGCTGAGGTGTCGCGACAGGCGTGCCCGGATCACGAGGGCGAGGGCGTTGAGGACGAGCATCAGGACGAGGAGCACGGTGATGGCGGCCGCCGCGAGGGCCTGGAAGTCCGCGCGCGGGTCCCCCGCCCACGAGAAGATCTGGATCGGCAGGACCGTATAGCCGGCCTCGAGCGGATTCGGCAGGAAGGTCACGAACGTAACCGCGCCGACGAGGATGAGCGGCGCCGTCTCGCCGATCGCCCGGGCCATGGCGAGGATGATCCCGGTGAGAATCCCTGGCGCGGCGGCCGGGAGGACGGATCCGCGGACGACCTGCCACCGGCTGCCGCCGAGCGCGAAGGCCGCCTCGCGCTGCGCGGACGGAACGGCCCGCAGCGCCTCGATGGACGCGATGATGACGACGGGCAGGATCAGCAGCGACAGCGTCAGGGCTCCGGCAAGAAGCGTGAACCCGAGGCCGAGCCCGCGCACGAACAGGGCCAGCCCGAAGATCCCGTACACGATCGACGGAACACCGGCCAGGTTGGCGATGTTCGTCCTGAGCAGGCGGTTCAGGCGGTTGGCGGTGGCGTACTCCTCGAGGTAGATCGCGGCGGCCACCCCGACCGGGAAGGTGATCAGGGCGACCAGCAGCGCCAGCTCGATCGAGCCGGCGAGCGCCGGCAGTACCCCGGCGCGCTCGGCACGGCGTGACGGCGCGCCGGTCAGGAACTGCCCGTCCAGCCAGGGCAGCCCGCGCGACACGATGTCCCAGAGCAGGACGGCGAGCGTCATCAGGAGGATGCCGACCGCGAGGAGGCACAGGCCGAGGAAGACGGTGCCGGCCAGACGGCGCCGCATGAGGTTCGGCTCGAAGCGGGCGCCGGCCTCGCCAACGACCGCGGAGGGGTTCGCCGCCATCAGTACCGGTTCCGGTAGCGAGCGACCACCCGGTCGGACAGGAGGTTGAGCGCGAACGTCATCAGGAACAGCGTCCCGCCGACGGCGAAGAGCGCCTTGAACTGGAGCGAGCCTGCCGGCGTGTCCCCGAGGCTGATCTGGACGATGAACGCGGTCATCGTCTGGACGCTCTCGCGGACGTCGAGGGTGAGCTGCGGGTTCGCGCCCACCGCCAGGACGACGGCCATCGTCTCACCGACCGCCCGGCTCATCGCCAGGATGATGGAGGCCATGATCCCCGACAGCGCCGCCGGCACCACGACACGCCGGACGACTTCGAACCTGGTCGCGCCCATCGCGACCGCGCCCTCGCGGAGCCCTCTCGGCACCGCCCGCATCGCGTCCTCCGAGAGTGACGCGATCAGCGGGGTCACCAGGATCCCGACGACGATGCCACCAGCCAGTACCGAGAACCCACCGATGCCCGGGAGAAGTGACTTGAGGACCACCGGTGAGATGAAGTTGACCGCGAAGAAGCCGAGCACGACCGTCGGAACGCCCGCGATCAGCTCGAGGAGCGGCTTGAGCACGGCTCGAGCCCGCGGCGAGGCGTACTCGGCGAGGTAGATCCCGGAGATCAGGCCGAGCGGGACCGCGACGATCAGCGCGAGCCCGGCCACGAGGACCGTGCCGGTCACCAGCGGCAGGACGCCAAACCGGAACGGCTTGATCGACGCTGACCAGACCGTGCCGGTCAGGTAGTCGGCGAGCGGGATCTCGCGGAAGAACTCGACCGCCTCGAAGACCAGGACGGCGACGATCCCGATCGTCGTCAGGATGCCGATGCCCGCGGACAGGGCGAGGAAGGCCTCGATGAGGCGTTCGCGGAACGGCGTTCGACGGCTGAACGACGTGGTGCGGGCGGTCGTCATGGGCTCCACTCGGACGAGGCGCCGCTCCCTACGGCCTGGCCGCGGTCAGGACGGCCATCGTTGCCGCGAGCTCGTCCGCGGGCAGCGCCACGTAGCCGACCTCCTCCGCGAACTCCGTCACGTGGTCGACGTAGTAGTCGAAGAAGGCGGCCACCTCCGGCCGGGCGAGCGCCCCCCTTGACGGGTAGACGAAGAGCGGTCGCGAGAGCGGCGAGTACGAGCCGTCCTTGATGGTCTCGATGGCCGGGGCGACGCAGCCGTCGCCACCGTCGATCGGCACGACCTTGAGCCTGTCGGCGTTCTCCTCGAAGTAGGCGAAGCCGAAGTAGCCCAGGCCGTTCTCATCGTTGGCGACGCCCTGTACAAGGGCGTTGTCATCCTCGCTCGGCGTGTAGTTGGAGCGGCTTCGCTTGGCCTCGCCGTTGATGGCCTCGGTGAAGTAGTCGAACGTGCCGGAATCCGCGCCCGGGCCGAACAGCTCGATGGCGGCCGCCGGCCAGCCGGGGCGAACGTCCGCCCATGTCCTGACGGTGCTGCCCTGGTCCCAGATCGCCTTGAGCTCGGCCGTCGTCAGGCAGTCCACGAAGTGGTTGGCCGGGTTGACCACGACCGACAGGCCGTCGTAGGCCACCTTGAGCTCGACCGGCTCGATTCCGGCGTTCCGGCACAGCGTCGCCTCGGAGAGCTCGTCATCGGCGGTTCCCGCCTGGCCGTCGGCGCCGGGCTTGTCGGTCGACTTGATGGGGCGGGAGGCGTCGTTGGCGTCCGTCGCGTCGGCCCCGGTGGAGCAGAACTTCTTGAACCCGCCGCCGGTTCCCGAGAAGGCGACCGTCACCCTGACGCCGGGGTTCTCGATCTGGAACTCCTCGGCGACGGCCGCGGTGATCGGGTAGACGGTCGACGAGCCGTCGATCGTGACCGCGCCCGTCAGCGGCTCGGACGGCGTGCCGGCGGTTGCGACTGGCGTGGCGGCGCCGCCGCCACACGCGGCCAGGGCGAGCATGGCCCCAAGGGCGAGTGTCGCCCGGAGCAGGCGGGCGGTTCGGCGTGTGGCATGTCGGCGTGTCACGCGGCGGATCCTCCTGATGGCCGGGTTCCTGCCCGGCGGCCGCGCGGTCTTGCGCGGCAAGCTGCCAATCGACAGGAGGAGGCTGTCTTGCCGCGGTCAACCGGCGATCGGCGGCGCGTTAACGCTCGGTTATCGCCCGCGTGCCGCTGCGAGGGCCCGGTGGAGCTTGGAGGTCGTTGCGGGCGCCAGGTCCGGGCGGTTCAAGAGCATCGTCCCGAGGATCGCCAGGTCCGCCTCGCCGCCTGAGCGGAGCTCGGCCTCGAGCTCGACCCAACGGTCGGGCTCGCCGCCGGGACGGGCTGCCTCGACCTCGTCCAGGCTGAGCTCGACGATGCTGTCGCCGATGGCGATGTCGCGCTGCAACCGCGCCTGTCGGAGGACCGCAATGATCGCGATCGGCGTGGCGCCGATCGCCCCGATGAGGAGGTCGCGCGCCTCGCTCGGCGGCCAGCCGCGCGGGTCGTCGCCGTGATCCGCGGCTCCCTCGAGCTCGAGGCGGCGGTGGACGGCCCCGTGCCCGCGGCGAGCGAGCGACTTCAGCGTGAGGCGAGGGGGCTCGGCCCCGCTCCGCACACGGGCCACGAGGCCAGCGCGCCGGAGGGCGCCTCCGGCCGTGTCCAGGTAGCGGTCCGCGACCTCGATGCGCCGCGCGGGTCCGATGGGGGCGACGCCGGGCAGCCGCGGCGCCGGGTCGAGCACGAGCTCGCGGATCGCGCCGGGGTCGTGGACGGTCAGCTTGAGCTCAATCTCGTCGCGGTCGCGATCGGAGCGGTCGTCCAACGCCGGCCGCGCGCCCTCAGCCCTCGGCGACGTAGCGCCGCTCACCGCTCCGCGGGTCCACGAGGACCCGCATCCGATGGCCGGTCGTCGGGTCGATGAAGACCTCGGCGGTCGGGCGGAACCGCGGCTCGAGCGGGCCGTCCGCCGACTCACCGCCACCGGGGCCGGGCAGCTCTCGCGCCTTCTCGGCCGCCTCGGATCGATAGCGCTGCCGCTCGAGGAGCGGGACGACGACGAGGAACGCGCCCATCGCGATGAGCCACAGGCCGCCCGGGGCGTCATTGGGCAGCCCGACGATCGTGGCCAGCCCGCCGAGCATCATGAGGATCCCGATGACGACGATCGTCCCTCGGACCGCGACGTTCATCGGCTATTCCGTCGCCTGCGGGGCGTCCGCATCAGGCACGACCACGACGGCCGTCCCGTAGGCGACGATCTCGGACATCGTGCCGGCCAGCTCGGAGCTGTCGAACCGCATCGAGATCACCGCGTTGGCGCCCATCAGGGTCGCGTTCTTGACGAGGCGGTCGAGCGCCTGGCGCCGGGTGTCCTCGAGGAGCTCGGTGTACTCGTGGATCTCGCCTCCGGCGAGCGAGCGGAGCCCGGCGATGAGGTTGCCCGAGAAGCCGCGGCTGCGGACGACGAGCCCGAACGTCTGGCCCTTCGTCTCGACGACGCGGTGGCCGGCCACGAACGGGGCGGTGGAGACGATCATGAGGAGACCTCCATGAAGCTTGGCGACCTGGCGGGCGGCCGGCGGGCCGTGCAGTCGGCGCACGGGCAGCGGTCGCGAAGGAGCACGAACGGGTAGTAGCCGGTGTGGTGGCCGTCCGCCCACGACGGGGCGATCGCGTACGAGCCGACGAGGTGGACGTCCGCGAGCCGGGTCTGCTCGGCGGTCAGCGTGGGGCCCGTGTCCAGCCAGCCGGGCAGGCCGGCTTCGCCGCGGCAATACGCGCACGGGCAGAGCCAGCGGAGGCCGACGGCGTCGAACGTGGACCGGTGCCCATCCGCCCAGTCGACGTCGAGCGTCCCAGCCGATCGGTCGGCGTGGATCCGGACGGGAGTCGTCTCGTCGGCCGCGGTGCTCATGGCCCGATTGTGCACCGGCGCGGGATCGTGCGCCGCTGCGGCACCATTGCTCCCTGCCGCTCGACCCGTGAGGGATGGCCGGAGACCCGCCATGATTGCGGCGTGACGACCTCGTCGCCAGCCGAGCTGCCGGCGATCGCCCACGGGCTGGCCGTGGCCGACGTCGGGGCCGCCCTCGGCGTGGATCCCGCCGCCGGTCTTCATCCGGACGAGATCGCCGCCCGCGCCGCGGCCGCCGGTCCCAACGAGCTCGAGCCGCGGAAGCGCGAGTCGGTGCTCCGGATGGTCGTGGACTCGGCGACCGAGCCGTTCGTCCTGCTGCTCGCCGGGGCCGGCCTGGCAGCGATCCTCCTCGACGAGGTCCGCGACGGCATCCTCATCCTGATCGGGCTCCTGCCGATCGTCGGGGCGGACGTCGTGACCGAGTACCGCGGCGAGCGAGCCCTCGACGCCCTCCGCGACGCGTCGGCGCCGGTGGCCCGGGTCCGGCGCGGCGGCGTGCCGATCGACGTCGCGGCGGCGACCCTCGTCCCCGGCGACGTGGTCCTCCTGCGTGGGGGCGACGTGGTCCCGGCCGACCTGCGCGTGAGCCGCGCCGACCGCCTGCTCGTGGACCGGAGCGTCCTGACCGGCGAGTCCGTCCCCGAGCCGGCGAGGTCGGATCCGGACCCGGCCGATGCGGTGCTCGCCGACCGTCGGGCGATGGCGTTCGCGGGCACGAGCGTCGTCGGCGGCCGCGGCGAGGGGATCGTCGTGGCGATCGGGACGGGGACCGAAGTGGGCCGGATCGCCGGACGCCTCACCGGCAGGCTGGAGCGGCGCTCGCCCCTCCAGCGCGAGCTGGACCGGCTCGTCCGGATCCTCCTGGTCGTCGCAATCGCCCTGATCGCGATCGTGTCCGGGCTCGGTTTCGTCCGGGGCCAGACGCTCGGCCAGAACGTCCTTGCCGGGATCTCCGCCGCGATCGCGGCCATTCCGGAG
>DATIUS010000304.1:0-6106 GCA_035466655.1 Candidatus Sulfomarinibacteraceae bacterium | reverse complement strand
AGGTCGTCGGGTACCTGGAGCGGCGACCCGGCCACGGACAGGTGGGTCATCTGGGCCGGCACCTCGATGAGCGACTCGACGCCACCGAGGGACTCCGCGAGCGTGAAGATGCGCGTCGCCTCGGCGATCGAGACCGCCCGCTCCGCGGCCGTGCGCCCGTGCCGCCCTCCGGCGCTCGGCCGGAACGAGATCATCCCGGTGCCTCCGGACATCTGGCCACGCACGGTCTCCGCGCCCGGGTGCGTGTGCGGGCCGCCCACCAGGCCAGGATGGGCGACCCACGCGACATCCTCACGGCCGGCGAGGAACGCGGCCACGGCCGCCGCGTTCTCGACGTGGCGAGCGACGCGGAGATGGAGCGTCCGGAGCCCGCGCAGGACGAGGAAGCAGTCGAACGGGCCGGGCACGCCGCCCATCGCGTTCTGGAGGAACCGGAGCC
The DNA here is from genome assembly GCA_035466655.1 of Candidatus Sulfomarinibacteraceae bacterium. Lineage (GTDB taxonomy): Bacteria > Chloroflexota > Limnocylindria > Limnocylindrales > CSP1-4 > UBA5189. The sequence goes on along the minus strand of DATIUS010000304.1, from coordinate 5,667 downwards.
GTTCGGCGATCGCCGGGTCGCGCGTCACCGCGATCCCGAGGACGGTGTCGCTGTGGCCGGCCAGGTATTTCGTGGCCGAGTGGAAGACGATGTCGGCACCCAGGTCGAGCGGCCGCTGGAGGACGGGCGAGGCGAACGTGTTGTCGACAACCAGCAGCGGGCGGCCGGGCGCATCGTCGAACCGGTCGTGGATCGCGCGCGCGGCGGCGCGAATGTCGACGATCTTCAGGAGCGGGTTCGTCGGCGTCTCGAACCAGACCAGCCGCGTCCGCTCGGTCATCGCCTCCCAGAGCGCATCGGGGTCGCCGGCGAGATCAACGTAGCGGGCGTCCACGCCGTTCGGGCGACGGACGCGCTCGAGGTACCGGAACGTGCCGCCGTAGACGTCGTCCCCGACGACGACCTCCGAGCCGGGTGGAGCAAGCTCCGCGATCGCCGCCGTCGCGGCTGATCCGGACGCGAAGGCGATCCCCTCCCCGCCCCCTTCGAGCGTGGCGACGGCACGCTGCAACCGGTCCCGGGTCGGGTTCACCGTGCGCGCATAGTCGTAGCCCCGGCGGGGTCGGTTCACGCCGTCCTGGGCGTACGTGCTGGTCTGGTAGATCGGCGGTGCCACCGCCCCCGTCAGCTCGTCGGGCTCCTGCCCCGCATGGACGGCGAGGGTTTCGAAGGCCAGGTCGGGGCGGATGTCGTTGGCACGCATCTCGCGGCATCATCGCACCGCGCCGGACTTCCGGTGACGCTCCAGCACGGACCTTGACACGAGACCCACGCACGGCAGACTTCGCGGGTGATGGAGAACCTCGCGAGCCGACCAGCGTAGGTGGTGGTCACCGCGATCGCCTCCCTGACCCTTGCCGGCTCAAACCCCGCGATGAAGTTTGCGCGGGGCGCGAGCGTCCTGCGTCGGTGGGTCATGATCGGCGGAATGGTGGCCCTGATCGCCGGGTGTGCGAAGCCGGCCCCGACCCCGGAGATCGTTTCGACGCCGCCGGTGGCCACCCCCGCGGCCTTGTCTCCGAGCCCGGCAGCCAGCCCTGCGCCGAGCGCGACAGGGGCGGCGCTCGCGTCGGCCGAGCCCACCTCGACCCAGGAGCCTGGCCCGATCCCAGGCAGTGGGCCTGGAAGCATCGTGCTGTCCGAGGTGCTCTACGACCCGGCACCCGGCCGAGCCGCGTTCGTCGAGATCCTCAACGTCTCGCCGCACACCGTCGATCTATCGAAGATGACGATCCGGGCGGGTACGGGTGACGTGGTGCTGACCGGGGCTGGCCAGCTGCGCCCGGATGCGAGCGTGGTCGTGCTGCTCGACGGGTCCGGACGCGTTGATGGCAGCACCGTCCACGCTCCAGCCGGCGTGGCGCTGAGGCCGCACGGTGGGACCATCGACCTCCTCGACGGAGCAGGGAGCCTCCTCGACCGCGTGGCGTGGGGCGCTGCGGCGGACGCCGTGAGCACCGGACCGGGCGGTATCGTCCCCGATCGAGTGCCTCGTGGCTCGTCGATCGGCCGGGCGCCGGGTGCGAGCCAGCCCGGCGAGCCTCTCGACTGGGTCGTGTACCGCCCCGAGGAGGCGTCGCCGGGAGCGCCAAACCCACTGCCGCGGGTCGAGATCCTGCTGCCGATCGACGGTGCCATCCTCGATCAGGCCGAGGCCACCCTCGCCTGGTATCCGGTCACCGGCGCAGCGGGCTACCGGTTGCAGGTGGCGAGGGATCGAACGTTCACCAGTCCCGTCATGGACGTAACCGTGACCGAGCCGGAGACCGACGCCCGTTCGCTCGCGATCGGCCGCTATCTCTGGCGCGTCGCCTCCATCGGCGGCGACGGCGCCGTAGCGCCATTCTCGGACGCGAGCGCCGTCGAGATCGATGGCGCGGGGAGCGCTTCGATCTCGACGGCATTGGCCCATGCCGCGGATGGTGGGTCCGTCGTCCTCGCGGCCGCATCACAGCAGAGATTGCTGAGCGTCCCCTACCTGACCCAGCACAAGGACACCGGGATGCTGCTTCTCGAGAGCACGAACGAGAAGGGCACGCACGCCTGGAATGTCGACCATCGCGTGCCCGGGCGTACGGACCCGGCCGACACGAAGAACTGCGCGATCGCGGCCGTGGCGATCATGAACCACTTCTATCGCGGGGACATGAGCCAGGATCGGCTCGGATTCGAGATCCTGCGCAACCGCGCCCCTGGCCCTGAGAAGGACATCAACTACGGCTACGGGCTGTCCGTCCTGGACGCGACCCGGATGCTCGCCTTCGCGCTCGGCGCTGCGCCGACCCTCATCCCGGCCTACCTCTCGTACGACGACGCCTGGGCGGACATCACCGCCACGATCGATGCGGGCCGTCCGGTCATGGGGGCAAACACGAGACACACGTTCGTGATCACCGGGTATGAGCTCCGAAACGGGCATCGGATCGTGTCTGTCAACGATCCGGCGAACGGTCGCTATCGACGTGACCTGGATGCGACGACGGCCCCGGCCACCGATCTGACCCTCTGGCTCCCGGCAGCCGGGTCCTCCGGCCGCCGGCAGGAGGCGTCGGTCTCGAAGGATTCGGACGGCGACGGGATCGTGGACTTCGATGAGACAGAACGCTTTCATACCGATCCGACGAAGGCGGATACCGATGGCGACAAGCTCAAGGACAAGGCCGACGTGGTGACCGGCGTCTTCGATCCGCAGTACGGCTACGCCAATCGTGGGCCTGGCCGGGACTACGACTCCGACGGAACTCCAACCGAGCTCGACAAGGACTCCGACGCGGGCACCTGTTGGGACGGGGAGGAGGACACCAGCGGGGACGGGCACCGGAACGGCAAGGAGACGTCCAACTTCGACTTCAACGACGACTTCTGCATGGCCTACGAAATCTCGATCACGTGGTCAGAGACGTACGACGGCAAGACCGATACGTTCCAGTTCGAGGGTGTCGCCGACACGGTGGATCCGAACGCCTTCGGCGACGTCATCTTCCTGACTGGAACGGGGACCGTCCGGGGCTCACGTATGGCCTGGGCCGCGTGCAGCGTGAACGTGGATGCGCCTTCGGGGAGTGGCCCGGCGGAGTTCGGCGCCTCGATCGTCGGCGAGACCGTCACCATCGGGGCATTCGCGTCAGCGACCAACGTCCTCGCTGGGGTCAACACGGAGCCCCTTGAACTGCCCAAGGCCGGCGGGACGCAGTCCTATACGGGGCCCATCGTCGGCACCTTCTGCCCACATACGTGGTCGGCCAAGATCAAGGCCACAGCCAAGTTCGATCACTAGGCGGGGATCGCGCCGAGGACGGCACGGACGATCAATGTGCTACTCTCCGAGCGCACGTTTTCACCAGCTCTGAGGGCCTCCACGACATGCTCACCCAGCGTCTCCGCATCTGGAAGACGGTCTACAACACCGCCAACCTGCCCGAGGGGATGACCGTTCCCCCCGACGCCGTGAGCAAGTGGCTCGTGATCACTCGAGCGGCGGTCTTCTCGATGACGGTCACGTCCGGGCTGGTCGGCGGGCTGCTCGCGGTCGGCGCGGAGCGCCTCACCGGCGAGGTGGCCGTCCACTGGGGCCTGCTCGCGCTCGCGATCGTCGGCCTCGTCGTCGCCCATGCCGCGAACAACATGATCAACGACTATTTCGACCTCGAGGGCGGCGTGGACACGGACGACTACGTCCGGGCCCTCTACGCGCCCCACCCGATCCTGTCCGGTTGGGTCACGAAGCGCCAGCTGGGAACGGCGATCCTCCTGGTGAACGCGGTCGACCTCGCGATCATGCTGTTCCTCGTCACCCAGCGCGGGCCGCTCGTCGCGGCGTTTGCGCTCGCCGGGCTGTTCGTCTCCGTCTTCTACGTCGCCCCGCCGATCCGGCTCAAGCACATCGGCCTCGGCGAGCCGGGCGTCTTCCTCGTCTGGGGCCCGCTGATGGTGGTCGGCACGTTCTTCATCGCGACCGGCGAGATCCCCGGTTGGGCCTGGGTTGCCTCGCTTCCCTACGCGATCCTCGTCACGACCGTCCTGTTCGGGAAGCACATCGACAAGATCGAGGCGGACCGGAAGAAGGGCGTCAGGACCATGCCGGTGCTCCTCGGAGAGGCGAACGCCCGGCGGGTTGCCCAGGTCCTCATGGTCGCCTTCTACCCGATCGTGATCGGCGCAGTCCTGGCCGGCTGGATCGGGCCGTGGGTCGCCCTCGTGGTGCTCGGGATCCCGCGCCTCGCTACGACCCTGCGGACGTACGCGAGTCCGCGCCCGGAGTCACCGCCGCACAGCTACATCGGCTGGCCGCTCTGGTTCGTGGGCGCCTCGTTCGTCCACACGCGACGCGCCGGCGGGCTGCTCGTCCTCGGTCTGCTGCTCAACGCGTTCCTTCCGATCCGTCTGCCCTGGTTGTAGGTGGCGGGCAGCACCGCTTCGAAGGGCTACCCGGCGAGAAACCCCTCGATGGTCTCCCCGTCGATCGCACGGTCGGCACGATCGACTGCCTCGAAGCGCCTGCGGCGACCCATTTGCACTGGCGGGCGGCCGAGGGCTACGAGGCCCACGTGGATCCGGCCGATACCCTCCGCTGCCAGGGCACGGATCCAGTCCGCGATGACCCCGGGCTTGTCGGCCGGCGGCAGATCACGGTTCCAGATGGCGGCGTAGTCGGCGGGGGCGTGGGTCCCCAGAAGCACGACGACGGCGTCGAAGCCGGGGTCGACCCACGCACGCACGGGATCGCTCCAGCGTCCTCCCCGGTCGATCCAGTTGCACAGGACATAGCCTCGGCCCCCTTCCGCGAGTACCCGGGCGACGCGCTCGATCGTCCTCCGGCTCACCTGGTCACCCGGCAGCGGGCGGTCACGGTAGACGAGCCTCGCGCTCGGCGCGAGCACGAACGGCGGGTTTGCGACCACGGTCTCGAACCTGCCGTCGAGCGTTCGATCCGGCTCGGCCGCGAGGAAGTCGCCGTGCTCGAAGGCGATCCGTCGCCCGTTGATGCCCGCGTTGAACCGGGCCATGGCCAATGCCCGCGGGTTGACATCGAGACCCAGGATGTCGACCCCATGCCGGGCGAGCAGCAGCGCCTGGATCCCAGAGCCGGATCCAAGGTCGAGGACCCGCCCCCGCCCGGGTGGGCGGACGTGGCGCGCCAGGAGGAAGCTCGCCGGTCCGGGGCCGACCACGTAGTCCGGCGCCCGTCGACGGCGCCGCAGGTCTGATGCCACGAGCACGTCCTCGACTCGATCGATCCGGATGAGCGGCTCGTACCGATCCTCACTCAGCCGGATCAGGCCCAACGCGATGAGTTCGGCGATCCGCTTCCGATCGGCCACCTGCTCAAGGATCGCCGCCGCGACGGACGTTTCGCGGCTGAACAAGTCTCCGAACGGAGAAGGATCGGGCCGATCGGGCCCGAGCACGTCACGAAGGACATCGATCGTCCGCCGCCGCACGGCCACGCGATCGTCCGCCCGAGTTGCCAGAGGTCGCGCACGCGGGCGCACGCCGACCGTCACTTGATGTAGTCGCCTGGGTCTGTCCCGGCCGACAGGTCGCCGCTGAGCGTCTTGTCGTAGTCGAGGAGCTGAGCATCGGGCAGGGTCTTGTCGTAGTCGAGGAGCTGAGCATCGGGCAGGGTCTTGTCGTAGTCGAGCAGCTGAGCATCGGGCAGGGTCTTGT
>DATIUS010000303.1:0-3034 GCA_035466655.1 Candidatus Sulfomarinibacteraceae bacterium | reverse complement strand
CGGGCAGCTTGCCCAGCTTGCGGACCGGGACGAGCCCCGCATCGAGCTCGAAGGCCATCGCCGCGCTGAAGATGAACCCGCGCGACTCCATCCCGACGACCAGGTCGATCCTCTCGTCCCGGTACGGGGCGAGCCTGAGCTCGATGGCGGACCGATACGCCGCGCGGTCCTTGAGCAGGGTGGTGATGTCGTAGAACAGGATCCCGGGCTTCGGGAAGTCCGGGATCTCGCGGATCTTCGCGCGCAGCGTCTCGGCGGACATCGGGGGAGGATCCTCCTGGTCGGCAAGGTCGGATGCGGGACCGGGCCATCCGCTCGACGCGTCGAGTCTACCGCACCGCCCCGGGCCCGGGCCGGCGCACGGGCGAGCGCCCGGCGCGAGCTCCGAGACGGAGCGGTGCTGGCTCAGGAAGCAACCGCGACCCGATGGTGAAGCCGCGGCGCGAGCACGAACCCGAGGACGGCCACGCCCACGCCCATCGCGATGGACACACCGAGACCCGGCCCGGCCCCGGCGCCCGAGCGGACCGAGGCGGCCACGATCGCGCCGGCGATCCCGGTCCCGAGCGCCGTGCCGAGCGTGTCCGAGAGCGAGACCGCGGCCGTCACCGCTCCCTGGCTGTCGCGCGGCGCGTCGCGCAGGACGATGATCGCGAACTGCGAATAGGCGAGGCCCATGCCGAGGCCGGACAGGGCGAATGTCGGGACCACGATCCATGCCGGCACCTCCGGAAGCAGCGCCAACGCGACCCCTCCGATCCCGAGGGCGACGACCGGGAAGCCGATCCGGACGAACCCCTCCGCGCCGACACGGTGAACCGTTCGCGACTGGACCCACGACCCGATCGACCACGACACCGTCGCGCCAGTGAGGGCGAGGCCGGCCGCGGCGGCCGACCAGCCCCGCACCTCCACGAGCAGGAGCGCGACGTAGGCATCGATCGAAAAGAAGGCGAAGGTGAGGACGCCCCGGAGGAGCACGGCCGATGGATAGCCGGGCGCCAGGCGGAACGTCCCCGGCGGCGTGAGCCGATGGAAGGCGACGAGCGTGATCGCGATCCCCGCCACGCTGACGCCGACGAGGATCGGGAGGTCCGGGCTCAGGAGGCCGGAGGTCAGGAGCGCTGCGCCGATGCTGACGAGGACGGCCCAGCCGAAGGTGCGTCGGCGACCGGCCCGCCGGGCGGCCTCGCCCGTGGCGTCGATCCGAGTCGGCCGAGGCTCGTCCGGGATCCCGCGAAGCGCACGGATCGCGACGGCACCGGCGACGCCGAGGAGCGGGAAGAGGCCCAGGAAGACCAGTCGCCAGTGCCAGGTCTCGGCGATCAACCCGGCGATCGCCGGTCCCACGACACCCGGCAGGACCCATGCGGCGGACAGCATGGCGAACATGCTCGGCCGGAGCCGGTCCGGGAGGCCCCTTCCGATCGCCACGTACGCGACCGGCGGCACGGCGCCGCCACCGAGGCCCTGGATGAACCGTCCGACGACCATCGTCTCCATGGACGGTGCCAGCCCGCAGATCAGCAGCCCGATCGCGAACAGGACCAGCCCGCCCACGAAGGGGAACAGCATGCCGCGCTCATCGATCAGCCCGCCGACGACGGCGATCCCGATGAGCGAGCCGAGGAAGAACGCGGAGAAGACCCAGCCGTAGAGCTGGAGCCCGCCGAGATCCCTGGCCACGACGGGCATCGCCGTGGCGACCGCGAGGGCCTCCGCCGCGACGAGCGTGATCGTGAAGACCAGGCCGACCGTCAGGGGACGCCTCGCCGGCGACCAGAGCGAGTCGGACCGGCGCGTGCTGGTGCCCGTGGCCCGGTCGGTGAGCGTCACCGCCGGAGTATGCAAGAGGCGACTCCGGTCGGTGCCCGGATGCTAGGAAGCCGGGTCCCGAGATGACGAAGTCAGCGGCGATCGGCGGCCGCTCGCCGCACGGCCACGGCGTGGAGGACGGCCTGGAGCAAGTGGTTCGAGGTGACCGGCTTGGGCACGAACGTCGCGCCCCGTGCGCTGACGCGGTCGACGTCAAGGGTCTCCGCGGTGTATCCGGAGAGGAGGACGACGCCCATCAGCGGATAGCGGTCCATGATCTGCGTGGCGAGCTCGATGCCGGACATGTTCGGCATCATCACGTCGGTGACGAGCACGTCGAAGCGCTGGCCTCCATTCGCAGCGGCGAGGGCTTCGATCCCGTCGGCGACCGCGAACACCTCATATCCGGCCCGCTCGAGGAGATGGGTGGTCATGACGCGGACCGCCGGCTCGTCCTCCACGACCAGGATCGTGCCGACCCCGACCGTCGGCGTGACCGGGGCGAGCGACCGCTCTTCCACGGCGGCATCCACGCGAGGGAAGTAGAGCTTGAAGGTGGAGCCGTGCCCGGGCTCCGAGTACACCCAGATCCCGCCGCCCGCCTGATGGACGATGCCGTACGCCGTGGCGAGGCCCAGACCGGTGCCCTTGCCGACCTCCTTGGTGGTGAAGAACGGCTCGAAGATGTGCTCGCGCGTCTCCCGGTCCATGCCGATCCCGGTGTCACTGACCGTGAGGAGGACGTACGGCCCAGGTGTCACCTCGAAATGCGTCATGGCGTCGTGCGCCTCGAAGGCGACGTTGCCGGTCTCGATCGTCACCGTCCCCCCGTTCGGCATGGCGTCACGCGCGTTGACGACGAGGTTGACGATGATCTGATCGATCTGGCCCACATCGGCGCGGATGTGGCCCACCGCTGGGTCGAGCCTCAGGTTCACCCGCATGTTCTCGCCGATGAGCTGATTCAGCATCGGTTCGATCATCGTCACCGCCGCGTTGATGTCGAGCACGACCATGGTCACGACCTGCTGGCGGCTGAAGGCAAGAAGCTGCTTCGTCAGCGCGGCGGCGCGCTCGGCCGCGTCGCTGATCGCCTTGACGCTGACCAGCGCATCGTCGGGATCGAAACGAGCCCGATTTGTCGAGGCAAGGTCCTGGCTGAGGAACTCGGCGTAGCTGTGGATCACGAAGAGCATGTTGTTGAAGTCGTGGGCGATGC
>DATIUS010000302.1:0-13677 GCA_035466655.1 Candidatus Sulfomarinibacteraceae bacterium | reverse complement strand
AGCGGCTGGACGCCCGCTCCCTGTTGGCGGCGGCAGACCGTCACGAACAGCCGACCGGACGCCCACCCGGAGAGCTCGGCGTCGCAGGGGTCGTCCATTGCGTCGTGCGGGCGGGTGGCGACCTCGACCACGGTGCCGGGCGCCAGGCTCGCGTCCACGACCAGGCGCGCGGCCTGGAACGGCGGGAGCCGCGGATCGAGGCCGGGGCGCCCGAAGACGAAGAGGAGGACAGCCAGCCGTTCGCCGTCCGGCGAGATCCGCAGGCTCGCCCGGAGCATCGATCGACGGTGGGTGACCCAGCCGCCCCGCGACTCGAGCACGCCGGCCTCATCGGACGGCGGGACCGGCACCGCGCCGAGGTCCAGGGAAGCCTCGACCCTGAATGTTGCGAGATCCACCCGGTCCAGGCGGATCTGCCACGACGTCTCCGCCCTGACCGAATGGACGATCCAGACAGTGTGTCCATCGGGCGAGATCGCGGCGTCCACCTGGATCGGCGCGCCGGAGACGATCCCTTCGGCTGACGCGAGCTCGAACAGGGTCGCCCGCCCGAGCTCCTCGCCCGACGTGGAGAACCGCCGCAACGTCACCCGGGCGATGAGTTGGTCCTGCGACCAGGGGACCTCGAGACAGACGCACAGGCCGCGGCCCTCCGGGTCCACGAACAACCCGCTTCGCGGCGACGTGTACGGATCCCCGGACATCGACCCGCTCGCCGTGTCGAGCCAGCGCAGTCCGCCGGCGTACACGGGGATGGCCCGGGTCGTCGCCGGTGTCCGAAGGACGGTGACGGCGGGGAGCGGGGTGGGCAGGGACCGCGTCGCGACCGGCGCGATCACCGGCTCCGGGGCCACCGGAAGGAGCGGCCCGACGGCCGCGACGGCGACCCCGACGAGCACGATCCCGACCGCGATCGACCCGGCGAGGCGCGCGCGCCCGGCCTCGGCAGGACCGATCCGCGCCCCGACACGGTAGCCCCGGTCCGGGCGGATGGGATCCCGCGGCGGGTCCACGTCGATGGTCTCGGGTTCGGGACGACGACCCATGACTCGCGGAGGCTACACCTCGCAGCCGGCCGGTCCCGGCTCACGGCCGGCCGGCCCCGGCCGGTGGGCCCGGTGACCGGCCCGAGGGTCCTGCCGACCCGACGCGGTATCCTCGCCGCGCTCATGGACCTGATCGACCTGCGCTCCGACACCGTCACCAAGCCGACCCCCGAGATGCGCCGCGCGATGGCCGCGGCCGAGGTCGGGGACGATGTGCTGGGCGACGACCCGACCGTCAACGCCCTCGAGGAGCGCGCCGCCGAGCTCCTCGGCAAGGAGGCCGGCCTGTTCGTCGCGTCGGGGACGATGGGCAACCTCGTCGCGCAGCTGGCGCATCTCGCGCGCGGCCAGGAGACGATCGCCGGCCGCCAGAGCCACGTCGTCCTGGACGAAGCGGCCGGACACGCGGTCGTGGTGGGCACCTCGATCCGCGCGCTCGCCGAGCGTCCGGACGGGACGATGGACCTCGACGAGATCCGGGGCGCTTTTCGTGACCCGTCCGACGTCCACGAGCCGATCACCGGGCTCGTCAGCATCGAGAACGCCCATGCCCATTCGATGGGCCAGCCGCTCTCGGTCGCCTACACGGAGGCGGTCGCGGCGATCGCCCACGAGCGCGGCATCCCCCTCCACGTGGACGGCGCGAGGTTCTGGAACGCGGTCGTTGCCCAGGGAGTTCGACCGACCGACCTCGCCGGCCCTGCCGACACCGTGACCTTCTGCATTTCGAAGGGCCTCGGCTGCCCGGTCGGCGGTGTGCTCGTCGGCCCGAAGGACGTGATCTGGCGGGCCAGACGTGGCCGGAAGCTCGTCGGCGGCGGGATGCGCCAGGCGGGGATCATCGCGGCTGCGGGCCTTCTGGCACTGCGCGACGGTGACGCCGGGATGATCGACCGGCTCGCCGACGATCATGCGAACGCCCGCCGGCTCGCCGAGGCGCTGTCGACCCTGCCGGGGATGCGCGCTGCGGGGGACATCGCCCAGCCCGGCGACGGGCCCCTGGACCCCGAGCGGGTCCGGACGAACTTCGTGCTCTTCCGGGTGGACCGGGACCGGGCGGCGTTCCTCGAGGCGGTCCGGGTCCGGGGCGTCCTCCTCGAGCCGTACCCGCACGGCCAGGTTCGTGCCGCGACCCACGTGGGGATCGGCCCCGCGGAGATCGACCGGGCGATCGCCGCCGTTCGCGAGGCGCTCTCGGCGACCGCCCCGATGATGCCCGCCCCGCCGATGCCCGCCGCGGCCGGCCGTTCGTGAGCACGCCGCGCATCCTCGGCGGGGTCGCGCTGCCACGACCCGCCCCGGCACCCGACCGCGGCCCGCTCGACGACGCCTTCTACGACCTGGTCGAGGCGCGCGTCGTCCGGGTCGTGACCGACGACCCCGTCCTGGCGACCTACCTGGGGATCCACGCCTGGGACGACCGGCTGCCCGATGGGAGCCGGGACCGGGTCATCGGCGAGATCGAGGCCGAGCGGCGACACCTCGCGGCCGTCGAGGCGATCGACCCCCTGGGTCTCTCCGCCGCGGCCCGCTTCGAGCGGGAACTCGAGCTCCACAACGTCCGGCGGTCGATCTTCGACGCCGAGGTGGTCCGCCGCTGGGAGCGCCACTCGTCCGGGATCGACGCCGTCGGCGACGCGCTCTTTCCGCTCGTGACCCGCGACTTCGCCCCGCCGGCGGACCGGTACGAGGCGATCGCCGGCCGGCTCGAGGCGGTCCCCGAGCACCTCCTCGCGCATCGGACGCGAGCGGTCGGGCCGCAGGTCCGGGCCTGGCAGGACCTCGCGATCGGCGCGGCCCGCGACATCCCCGCATTCTTCACCGAGATCACCGCATCCGCGTCCGCGCTCGGGCTCCCGGCCGCCCTCGTCCGGCGCCTGGAACGGGCGATCGAGCAGGCCCGGGTCGCTGTCATCGAGCATGCCACCTGGATCGAGTCCACGCTCGCCGACGGGACGGACGACTGGGCGCTCGGCCGGGAGCGCTACGACGCACTCGTGGGACTCCGCGCCTTCGACGGCCTCGACGCGGACGAGATCCTCGAGATCGGGCGCGCCCAGCTGGCCGCCAACCACGCGGCACGGGCGGCCGTCGCCCGAGAGATCGACCCGGGCGCCGACGAGCTCGAGGTCGTCGAGCGCGTCAAGTCGAACCACGCCGCCACCTTCGAGGCAGCCCTCGACCAGTACCGGGTCGCGATGGACCGGGCGCGGCGATTCCTCCTCGAGCGCGGCCTCGTCACGATCCCCGACGACGAGCGCATCCAGGTCGTGGCGACGCCACCGTATCTCCGTCGGGTCATGCCGTTCGCGGCCTACATCGGGCCTGCGCCGTTCGACCGGGAGCCCGTCGGCACGTACATCGTGACGCCGTCGGTGGACGGCGACGCGAGCGCGATGCGCGAGCACTACCGGGCCGGCATCAGCAACACGAGCATCCACGAGGCCTACCCGGGCCACCACCTCCAGCTCGTGGTGGCCGCGCGGCACCCCTCGCTCACCCGGCTCTTCACCGATGCGCCCGAGTTCGTCGAGGGCTGGGGGATGTACAGCGAGCAGCTCATGCGCGAGGAGGGCTTCGACGACGAGCCGGAGTTCCGGCTGGCCCTCGCGACCGACGCGATCTGGCGGGCCTGCCGGATCATCCTCGACGTCCGGATGCATCGCGGCGAGGTGTCGACCGAGGAGGCCGTCGAGTTCCTCGTCGAGCACGCGCGCTTCGAGCGCCCGAACGCGTTCGCAGAGGTCCGGCGCTACACCTCGACCCCCACGTACCAGCTCTCGTACCTGCTCGGCAAGGTCCTCATCCTGGGCCTGCGCGACGATCGGCGCCGCCGCCTGGGCGCCGCCTTCTCGATCCGCGACTTCCACGACACCCTGCTCCGAAACGGCTCGCTCCCGATCAGCTTCCACCGCCGGCTCCTCGCCGGCGAGGACCGGCCGGCGACCGGCGGCTCGAACGGCATGGATCGCGCCGCCGCGCGGCGCTGACGGCGGCTCGGTGCAGGTCATCCCGGCGATCGACCTCGAGCGCGGTCGCTCGCGGGTCGTCTTCTGGCCCGGCGTCGCCTCCGGCGTGGGAGCCCCGACGGATCGAGCCGACCGGATCGCCGAGCACTTCGTCCGCCTCGGCGCGCCGGTGATCCACCTCGTCGATTTCGACGGGGCACGCGCCGGCAGCCCGGTGAACCTCGAGGCCGTCGGCGCGATCGCGGCGCGGGTTGCGACGCCGCTCCAGCTCGCCGGCGGCGTGGACTCGGCCGACGGGATTCGGCTCGCCTTCGCGGCCGGAGCGACGCGCGTGCTCGTGGGCCTCGCGGTCGCGGACGACCCGGCACTGCTCAGGGAGTGCCTTGCCGTGGCGGGCGATTGGCTGGCCGTGGGCCTGGACGCCCGCCCCGAGCGACTGGCCGCCTTCCCGTGGCGCCGCGCCCGAATTCCGACGCTGCCGGAGCTGGCCGACGAGCTTGCGACGCAGGGCGTGGCCCGGCTGGTCCTCGCCCACGGCGGCGGCGAGGCGGAGCTCGCCGCGCTGTCCGGCCTCGCACGAACAGTGGACGTCGAGTTGCTCGTCGCAGGCGGCGTTCGCGACCTCGACGGGGTCCGTCGCCTGCGCGATGCCGGTGTCGCAGGCATCATCCTCGGCGAAGCGCTCCTGTCCGGGGCGATCGACTACCTCGCCGCCCTGGAGGCAGCCGCATGATCCCGCGCTCCACGAAGTCCAAGGCCACGCACCTGCCGGTCCGCGCGGCGCGCGTCGTCGTCCTCGCCGTCGGCCTGGCCGTGGCGCTCGGCGCCTGCTCGAGCGCGGCAAGCCCCCTCCCGACGATCGGTCCGGCGCCGGCGCCGGACGCCACGGGAGCTTGCCCGACCAGCCCGCCCCCGGCCCTCCCGGCCGGCGAGACACGAACGGTCGTGATCGAGACCGTGAAGGGCGCGATCACCCTGAAGCTCGAGGCGGACCTGGGCCCGCTGGCCGCCGGCAACTTCGTCGCGCTCGCCGCGTGCGGCTACTACGACGGGATCGTCTTCCATCGTCTCGTGCCGGGCTTCGTGATCCAGGGTGGCGACCCGACCGGAACCGGAAGCGGCGGCCCCGGCTACGCCTTCGCCGACGACCCGGTCACGGTGCCCTACACCCGCGGGGTCGTGGCCATGGCCAACGCCGGGCCCAACACCAACGGCTCGCAGTTCTTCATCGTGCTCGCCGATGCCGGCCTGCCCCCGAGCTACTCGGTCTTCGGACGCGTGACCGGCGGCATGGACGTCGTCGATGCGATCGCGGCGATGCCAAACGGCGGAGGACAGGCGAACGCCGCGCTCGAGCCGGTCGCCATGGACTCCGTCACCGTCACGAACCCCTGATCGACCGAACCCCCGGTTTCCCGACCACCAGGAGGCAGCATGACCCGCGCGACCATCGCCACCGACCTCGGCGACATCGAGGTGCAGCTCTACACCACGGACGTCCCGAAGGCGGCCGGCAACTTCGTGTCGCTCGCCCGGAAGGGCTTCTACGACGACGTCGTCTTCCACCGGGTCATCCCGGGGTTCGTCATCCAGGGTGGGGACGGCCAGTACGGCAAGAAGGCCGCGCTCGATCGAAGCCGCGTCGGGACCGGCGGCCCCGGCTACAAGTTCGAGGACGAGAAGTTCCCCGGCGACTACGCACGGGGCGCGCTGGCGATGGCGAACGCCGGCCCGAACACGAACGGCAGCCAGTTCTTCATCTGCCACCAGGACCTGAGCGGCGGCCGCCTGCCGAAGAACTACACGATCTTCGGGATGGTGACGAGCGGGATGGCCGTCGTGGACCAGATCGTCGCCGCGCCGCGGAACGCCCGCGACCTCCCGAACGAGCCCGTCGCGATGACGTCGGTGACGATCCACGACGACTGACCCGGGCAGGGTCCGACACGCCCGGAGAATCCGCCCGCGCCGAACTCCAGTGTGTTCGGTTAAGGAATTTACACATGGGGCGCGCCGAAAAGGGTTGGCATCGACCGCCTGTTCGGGTAGACTCCGCGGTGCACTGCGTTCGCGCAGTCCGCTGCCCCAGCGGCAAGGTCATGGGTAGGTTGGGTCAGGGTAGTCGGTGCAGCCGACGTGATAGATGCCTTTGACGCGTGGGGGGCTTCCGCTTCGGCGGAAAGTTCACCGGGACAGCAACGGAGCGGCTCCTTCGGGAGCCGCTCCGGTCGTTTCCGCCCGATTCTCGGCCAGGTTCAGCCGTCGGCCGCCTCCGGCAGGTCGCGCAGGCGCAGGATCGGGGACCGGATCAGCCACAGGCCGCCGAGCAGCGCGCCGATCGTGACGACGAAGAGCGTCTCGCGAACCCCGAACGTGCTGCCGAGAAGGCCGCCGACGAGAGCGCCGATCGGCCGGATCCCGTAGTTCACGAACCGGAAGGCGCCACCTGCGCGGGCTCGGATCCGGTCCGGGGTCCGGGCGAGCAGGACCGCCCCGACGTTGACGTCCAGGATCATCACCCCGATGCCGGCCCCGAACTCGGCCACGAAGAGCCCGGCCAGGATCACCGGCGCCCCGGCGTCCCCGACGAGTGGGACGATGATCAGCGGCGCCGGGAAGAGGACGCAGCCGAGGGCAAACGCGCGGCCGAGCCCAAGGCGCCGCCCGACCCCCGCAGCGATGACCGCACCCACGACGCCACCCACGGCGGCGGACCCGAGGACCAGCCCGAGGATGCCAGGCGATACTCCGAGGGCTGTCGTGGCATACAGGATGAAGAGCGCCGCGAAGCCGTAATTGAAGAAGTTGATCGTTCCGGCCGCCAGGAGCGTGGTGCGGACGATCGAATCGCCGAAGATGAATCGCAGCCCCGCCGTCAGGCGCTCGCCGAGTCTCGCGTCGTCGGGCTCGACCGGCGCCTCGGGGGACTGGATCCGGGCGAGGGAGAACGCGGAAGCCACGAACGACGCCGCGTCGACGAGGATGGCGATCGGGGCGCCGAGCGCCTGGACCAGCCCGCCGGAGATCGTCGGCCCGGCAACCGTCGCGATCGAGCGACTGCCGCTCAGGAGCGTGTTGCCCTCGACGTAGCGCTCCCGCGGGGCGACCGAGACGAAGATCGTCGCCCACAGGATGTCGAAGACGACCGACAGGGACCCGCTCAGGAACCCAACGACGAAGAGCTGCTCGAGGGTCAGGACGCCGGCCAGCCAGGCGATCGGAATGCTCGCCCCGAGGATCGCCCGTCCAAGATCCGCTGCGATCATGAGCCGCCGGCGACGGGGGACGCGGTCCAGCCAGACGCCCGCCGGCAGCGAGAAGAGGAGATGCGGCAGGAGGGCGGCCGCCGTGAGCAGGCCCATCTGCGCCGCGTCCGCCTGGAGCACGATGACGGCGGTCAGGGGCAGGGCGACCAGCGCGACCTGGTCGCCGATGACCGAGATGGTCTGGCCGATCCAGAACCGGCGAAAATCCGGCATCCGGAGCAGGGCGGGCACGAAGCGCGAACGTGGCACGGGAGTCGGATGGTAGCGGGCCGCGCGCGCACCGACGGTGCGTTCGTCCCTCGAGGGCGGGAACCAGCTCCCCACGTGCCAAGGACGGGCACGCGAGAATCGTCACCGCACGAGACGATCTCGTGCGGCGCGCGAGGAGCGGGGACCAGGCGCGTTCGACGTGCTCGGCAGGTCGGTCACCGGCCGGCCGTCAGGCGGCGCAGGGCGCCGGATGACCAGGAGGGTTGCACGATGCACCGCACGCACCACCCGACCGTTGAGGCCGTCGGCAGAAGCGGTCCGACTCGCGGTCCGGCGAGGGGGGCGCTCGCCCTCATCGTGGTGCTCGCGCTCGTCGGGTGCGTCTCGGCGCCGTCGCCGGCGACTGACTCCGCATCTCCCGGAGCGCCGGGATCGACTGGCACTTCGACGCCCGCGGCGTCGGGGACGGCGGGGCCGGGTGCGCTCCGTGGCGTCTGGGAAGGCGAGCTGGTCGACCCGAGCGGCCACTATCCCATTCGGATCGTTCTCGATGGCTGTGCGACCGCGGACGAGCCGTGTGGAGAGATCGAGTACGGCGGGCCCGGCCAGCCGGATGTCGTGTTCTGCGCGTCGGAACTCACCCTGACGGGAAGGGACGACGATCGACTGGTGCTCAGCGAGCGTCTCGTCTACCGGCCGTGGATGTGCCTCGAAACGACGCTTGCGGTCCGTCGGTCCGGCGACGGGAGCCTCGAGGTCGAGCAATCGGCAGAACCCGACGTCGTTTGCTGCCGCGGGTCCCTGGCCTATGTCGGCGATTCGAAGCCCCGCGACCCCACCCCCTCGCTGGGGGCGGTCGAAGGCCTGGGGCGGACGACGTCGAGCTCCCCGCTCGGCGGAGCGACGACGCAGTACGTCGGAGCCGGCGCCGGCTCGCTCTGGTTCCCCCTCGAGGATCTCGGAAAGGTCGCCCGTGTCGATGCGGAATCCGGCGAGATCGAGACACTGATCAACACCGGAGACCCGGAGGCGCTCGCCGGCCTCAAGTCGGATCCGCACGGCGTCGCCGTCGGCGACGCCGGAATCTGGGTCGCGCAGGCCGCGGCACGAGCCGTCGGACGGATCGATCCCGAGACGAACGCGATCGCCGACTCCATCCCCGTAGCGGTGGTTCCGTACGCGCTCGCGCTCGATGGGCCGGCCCTGTGGGCGACGTCCTTCGAGGACGACCTCGTGGTCCGCGTGGACCTGTCAACGGGGAAGGTGGTTGCCGAGATTCCCGTCACCAAGCCGACCGGCATCGCGATCGGACTCGGCAGCGCCTGGGTCGTGGAGCACCGGAACGACTCGCTCGTCCGGATCGACTCCACGACGAACGAGGTGGTCGCCAGGATCGTCCTCGGTGGACGAGGGCCGAGCGAGACGTGCGGCATGTGCGTGGAGAACGTGATCGTGAGCGACGGCAGCGTGTGGACGGCGAACAACGAAGCCCGGTCCGTCACTCGGATCGACCCGGCCTCGAATGCCGTCGCCGCCACCGTCGACCTGCCGCTCCGGGTCTGGGCGGTCACGGGCGGCGGCGGCGCGATCTGGGCAAGCCAGTTCGAGGCGACGGCCGACGGGTCCTTCGTCAACCAGCCGCGCTGGGCGGTCGCCAGGATCGATCCGGAGACGAACGAGTCGACATCCTTCACGCTTCCCGGAGCTCTCAGCGTGACCTGGGCCGGTGAGGCGCTGTGGGTGGTGACGCCGGGCCGCCGCGGGGACATCGTGATCCGCCTGGAGCCGGACCCGAGCTGAGCACCTTCGACAATTGGCGAGCGCCCCGCAGCCCAGCTTGAGGCGGACGGTTCGGGGTCCGGCGTACGGGTCTCCGAGCCGGGCTCTTCGCTCCGCAAGCGTTGTGGCGATCGCTGTCGTTCTCTCCGCAAGCCCGCAGCCGGGCACCCAATCCAAGAGCGAAGGCTGCGACGCTCACCGGGTATCATCGGGACCCACGCGCCTGTAGCTCAGTGGATAGAGCGTCGGCCTCCGGAGCCGAGCCGCCTGAGCGAGGTGGCCACCCAGTGGGACCCAAGCGGAACGGGCGGATTTACGCTCTATTGCTTCGGGCGGAATGTCCACGTCGAACCGCGGCGGCACTCCCATGTGCCTCGTCTGGCCAGCGTCAGTTGGGATTTGGCTGCGGTGACGTCTACAGTCGCAGGTGTGATCGACATGATCGGACGCGAACGCGAAGCGGCGGCCGTTGCCCGCTTCGTGGAGCGGGTGCCAAGCGGACCTGTCGGGCTCCTGATCGAGGGCGAGCCCGGCATCGGCAAGACCACCGTCCTGTCCGAGGCGATTCGCGCGGCCAACGACCGACGATATCGAGTGCTCCAGGCCCGGCCATCCGAGGCCGAGGCAGACCTCTCGTTTGCTGCCCTTGGCGATCTCGTGGCCGGCGACTTCGACCACGTGAAAGATGGGTTGCCGGCTCCGCAGCGGCAAGCACTCGAAGTGGCGCTGTTGCTTCAAGAAGCAGACGAACCGGCCGACCCATTGACGACGGCTAACGCGCTCCTGACCGCGTTGACGATCCTCAGCAACGATGGTCCCCTTGTCATCGCGGTCGACGACGCGCAATGGATGGACCAAGCCTCCAAGCGCGCGCTGGGGTTCTCCGTCCGGCGGCTGCCGCAGCGTGTGGGAGTCGTCGTTGCGAGTCGCGTCGAAGATGGTCCCGTCCGATCACTCGACCTCGAGCGGGCACTTGCGCCTGGAAACCTCGAGCGGCTTGTAGTCGGGCCGCTGTCGCTCGCAGCCCTCCACCACCTCATTCAATCCCGACTTGGCCTCAACCTCTCGAGGCCGATGCTCGTCCGCGTCGCGGAGGCGTCGGGCGGCAATCCGTTCTTTGCGCTCGAGATCGCAGGCGCCCTTGCGCGGGCCACCGCACCGCCCGCGCTCGGCGATCTGCTCCCGTTGCCGCGCACTCTGCATGACCTCCTGAGTGACCGCGTCGACCGACTCTCAACGGCCGCGCGGGCTGTGGCGTCGGCCGCGGCCGCACTTTCGCGCCCGACAGCCGAGACCGTGGAAGCCGCTGTCGGTACTGACCTCGATGTGGACGCCGCGCTCCTCGAGGTTGAAGAGGCGGGCGTCCTGGTGTCGGATGGCGATCGGCTCCGGTTCTCGCACCCCCTGCTTGCGTCTGCGATCTACGGATCGCTGTCGGCGAGCCGGCGACGTGCGCTGCATCGCCGGCTCGCGACGGTCGTTGGGGATCCAGAGGAGCGGGCACGTCATCTCGCTCGGAGCGCAACGGCCGCCGATGAAGGGGCGGCAGCGATGATCGAGGAGGCGGCGGCACTGGCCACCCGCCGCGGGGCGCCGGAATCGGCAGCCGAGCTCTATGACGCGGCGTACAGACTGACGCCGGCCGAGCACCGGGAGGAGCTCGCTCGACGGATGCTTGGGGCCGCCCAGGCGAGAAGTGTGGCCGGCGACCTCGGCGGTGCGCGAGAGCTGGCAGCCAGCGCATTGGAGACAGCCCGGACGGGATCGCTTCGAGCGCGCGCGCTCTTGCTGCTCGGCTCCCTCGCCTCGTACACCGAGACGATGGAGGCGCGCATCGGCTACCAGGAACAAGCCCTCGCGGAGGCTGGCGACGATCTCGCGCTGCGCATCGAGATCCTGCTGGCGCTCTTCGAGCAGATCGGCGTCGATCCGGCCAAGGCGGGTCGGCGAGCCGACGAGGCGATCAGCCTCTTGCGCGAACGCGATGACGCAGGACCTCTCGCGCAGGCACTGATCAGCAAGTTCATCGCTGAAGCCGTGCTTGGGCGAGGGGCGAATGCCCGCTTGCTCGATGAGGCCCTTGAGCTCGAAGCCGCCTCGACAGGCCCGGTCTCAAACTACCCGTTGATCTGGTTCCACTGGATCGACGACCTGGAGGCAACTCGGGCGCGCCATCGCCTGCACGAGAAGCGTGATCGCGATCGCGGTGACGTGGTCTCAGCTGCCGAGAACGTCGAGTTCCTGGCGATGGCGGAGTTCCGGGCCGGCAACTGGGCGCAGGCCGAGCAGACGCTCGAGGACGCTTGCGAAACCCTCGCCCAGCTCGAGCTCCGAGGGCCCTTCACCGCGTCATTTGCCGACCGCTCGGTCATCGACGGGCATCGCGGCAGGATCGAACGCGCACGATGGACCCTGCTCGACATCCTCGGAGTCGAGCGGCTCGATCTCCTCTGGCGGATGGTGTGTCACTCGGCGCAAGGGGCGGTCGAGTTCTGCGCCAGTGACTACGCAGCTGCCGATCGAGCGTGGACGGCGATGCGGGATGAGGCCCGGGTCGTCGGCTGGATCGACTTCCTGGACGACCGCAGCGAGCCCGATCACGTCGAGGCCTTGCTCGCTCTCGGCAAGGTGGACGAGGCACGCCGCGTGCTGGAGCATCTGGAGTGGCGGGGGAGAACGCTGCCACGCGCGTGGATCGATGCTGGTCTCCCGCGGGCCCGAGCGCTGGTCCTCGCCGCCGAGGGCAAACTGGCCGACGCGCTGGCGATCCTCGACTCGTCGCCCTCGACTGGTGCGCTGCCGTTCGAGCACGCCCGCCTCCTCCTCGTGAGAGGCCAGATCGAACGTCGCGCCAATCGGAAGCTGGCGGCGAGAGCGTCACTGACCGAGGCGCTTGCCGTATTCGAGAAGCTGGGCTCGCCGCCGTGGGCGCAGCGGGCGCGGGACGAGATCACGCGGCTCGGTCTCCGACATCGGGCCCCCGGCGAGCTGACGGAAGGCGAACGTCGCATCGCTGAGCTGGCGGTGGCCGGGATGACGAATCGGCAGGTGGCGGATGCGGCATTCGTCAGCCCCAAGACAGTCGAGGCGAACCTCGCTCGCGTCTATCAGAAGCTGGGCATTCGTTCGCGTGCCGAACTGGGCGCCCGAATGTCGGCCATGTCGCGGGAGGGCGAGCCCCAATCGTAGGGAAACGCCGGATGTTTCGGCCACCGTCGGTGCCATAGCGTCGACGCCGTCATCCGGTGGTCATCGCTCCGCTGGCCCGGTCAGCAAGCGATTGACCCGCCCTGCAACGATCCGAAGGAGATCGCCATGCCAATCGTTCTCGTCCACGAAGGTCCGACGCTCACCCAGCAGCGCTACGAGGAAGCAGTGAGGAAGGTCACCGGCGGCAGACTTCCCCTTCAGACGCCTGCCGACTGGCCGGTCGAAGGACTCCTGGTCCACGCCGCCGGACAGGGCAAGGGCGGATTCCGCGTGGTGGATCTGTGGGAGTCAGAGGAAGCCGCAGGCAGGTTCGGCCAGATTCTCTTGCCGATCCTGCAGGCGCTCGGTGTGACCGACATGCCCGATGTCTACCCGGCACACACCTTCGTATCCGCGTAGCGCCCCGGGTCCGGTCGAGCCACTCGGTGAATCGCCATGTCGGAGGACACGCGGGCGGAGAGACGCACCTATCTGGTCGAGCACTACCGACCCAGCTCCACCGAGGCCGACCTCGAGCGGGTCGCGTCACGGGTGCGGGAGGCGGTCGATCAGCTCGAGCGCGAAGGCCGGCCCGTGCGCTTTCGACACTCGACCGTTGTCGCGACGGACGAGTCATTCCTCTGCGTGGTCGAGGCTCCGTCTGAGGCCCTCGTGCGCATGGCATACGACCGGGCGAACGTGACGTTCGAGCGGATATCGGTAGCGCACTCGGAACAGTCGTGAACTACAGCGTTCCCAGAAAGGAGATCCGACAAATGCCGCGAAAGCTCGCCTTTCTCCCGGCCCTCATCGCGACCGCTGCGTCGACAATCATCCTCGCGGGCGCCGTCAGCGGCGCCGGCCAGCACACCCTCGCGCAGGCCCAGGCGGCAGGTTGGGACTGCAACCCGCTGATCCTCATCGGAGGTCATTACCACTGCTCGCCACCGGGCAAGCAAGGCGTGCAGGACATCATCGACGGCACTGCGACGTCAGCAAGCATCGTCCATGAGGTCTTTCGGTCGGATGGCACGTACGCTGGAGCTGAGACGCTGATTCGCGCCGACCTCTTCGCCGGGCAGGCCTGCCCGACCGATCTGTGGCTGCCGGTCCCACCGTGGCTGCCCACACCGACGTACTTCGCCTGCCACCACTTCGCGTTCACGCCGTAGTCGGGGCGTCTGCCTCGTTTCGCACCCGGTCGAGCCCGCTGGTTCG
>DATIUS010000301.1:0-7855 GCA_035466655.1 Candidatus Sulfomarinibacteraceae bacterium | reverse complement strand
CGCGTGAGACGTGGGATCGCCTCGCCGCGGCGAACCCGTGGGCGACGCCGTTCTCGTCGTGGGCCTTCCACCGCGCCTGGTGGGACGCGTACGGGTCGAACGCGCACGAGCAGACGCTGATCGCGGTCCGGGCGGATGCCGCGGCTGGAGTCGACCCCGTCGCGATCGTCCCGCTCATGCATCGCCACGAGGTGGAGCCGGAGGACGCCGAGCGCCACACCTCGATCCGCCACGGCGGGGGCGCGCCGCTGACCCCGGTCCCGCCGACGGCGAAGGCGATCTTCTTCGGCGCCTCGTACCACGCGGACTACGCGACGGTCCTCGCCCCTCCGGCGGACCTGCCCGGCGTCGCGGAGGCCCT
Source organism: Candidatus Sulfomarinibacteraceae bacterium (assembly GCA_035466655.1). Classification (GTDB taxonomy): domain Bacteria; phylum Chloroflexota; class Limnocylindria; order Limnocylindrales; family CSP1-4; genus UBA5189. Next base: position 7,494 of record DATIUS010000301.1, on the reverse strand, counting down.
GGTCGCGCACCTGGCCGCGACCACCCGCCAGGGTGCCGCCGAGCTGCCCTGGGACGCGGTGGACCTCCGCCGCCTCCGCTGTGACGACCCCGCCACGGACGCGCTCGCCGGCGCCTTCCGCCGGCACGAGATGGGCGAGGGCTGGACCCTCACCCTGGAGCGCGAGGATGTCTGCCCGGTCGCGACCCTGCCGCTCGGCGGGACGATCGACGATGTCCTCGGGACGCTGGGGAAGAAGGTCCGCCACGAGATCCGGCGCAAGGTCCGTCGGGCCGAGGCGGCCGGCGAGGTCGCCCTCGAGGAATCGGCCGATCCCCTCGCGGACCTCGAGGCGTTCATCGACCTCCACCAGCGCCGCTGGGGCGCCGACGGCCTCTTCCCCGACACGCCCGGTGGCGCCCAGAGCCGGATCTTCTTCCGGCGGCTCATCGAGCTGTCCGGTGGGGACGGGGCGCTGCGGCTCAGCTTCCTCACCGTCGGCGGCCACCGGATCGCGGCCAGCGTCCACTTCGAAACGGAGGACTCGATCCTCTACTACAACGCCGGGGTGGACCCCGATGCGCGCGATCTCTCACCCGGCGTCCTGCTCGTGGAGCGCCTCGTGCGCCGCGCGCTCGAGCGCGGGAAGCGTCGTCTCGACTTCCTGCGCGGGAACGAGGGCTACAAGTACGAATGGGGCGCGATCGATGAGCCGATCCAGCGCCTGCTCGTCCGGCGAGGCATCGGCTGATGGCCGGCCCGCTGGCCGACGATCCCTGCTACCGCCCGGTCGTCCGGCTGCCGTTGCCGGGCGGTCGTGAGCGGATCCGGGTCGTGGAGCTCCTCGCGACCGGCACGAACGGTGGCGCCCAGGAGCACGTCCTCAACCTCGTCAGCCGGATCGACCGCGAGCGGTACGACGTGTCGGTCTGCTCGCTCTCCCCGGGCAGCGCGGTCCGCAAGCTGGAACGGGCCGGGATCTCCGTCTGCGTCATCGACGTGCCCGACGACGACCTGGCGATCGAGGCCGTGGCGGCGCACCTCGGCGCGATCCGGGCCGACGTCGTCCACAACCACATGTACCGAGCGGAGATCGTGGGCACGCAGGCGGCCTGGCGGGTCGCCGACGCGGGCCTCCCGAGGCCGTACGTCGTGGGCACGGTCCACTCGTCTCGCGTCCGCTCGGAGGAGGATCGGGCGGAGGTCCGGCGGCTCACGGCGAAGATGGACCACCTCATCGCGGTCTCGACGTCGATCGTCGGGAAGATCGCCCACGAAGGCCGCTTCGGCCCGCCGATCAGCCTCATTTACAACGGCGTGGACCTGGAGCGCTACGACCACCAGGCGCCGTGCTGCACGCTCCGCGAGGAGTACGGCCTGCCGGCCGAGGGACCGATCGTCGGGGTCGTGGCCCGCCTGGAGGCGGAGAAGGGTCACCCGACGCTCATCGACGCCTGGCCGGGCGTCCTCGCCGAGTTCCCCGACGCGACGCTCCTCGTCGTGGGGGAGGGGAGCCGGCGCGAGGCCCTGGAGGCGCAGGCCGCCGGGCTCGGAGTCGACCGGTCCGTCGTCTTCACCGGGCGCCGGGATGACGTACCGGCGGTCACCGCGGCGCTCGACGTCGCCGTCCTGCCCTCGTACCGTGAGGCGCAGGGGCTCACGATCCTCGAGGCCATGGCGCTGTCGCGCCCGGTCGTCGCCTCGAACGTCGGCGGGATCCCGGAGATGATCGAGGATGGCGTGACCGGCCTCCTTGTCCCGCCGCACGATTCCCCGGCGCTCGCCGGCGCGATCGCGCGGCTCCTGCGCGACCACCCGCTCGCCGACACGCTCGCCCGCGCCGGCCACGACCTGGTCCACGAACGCTTCTGCGTTGAGCTGATGGCCCGCGCCGTCGAGACGATCTACGACGAGGCGGTCCTCCCCGCCCGGGAGACACTGGCCGGGTAACGGGTCGGGGCCGCGGCGGCATCCCGGCCGCGGCGCAAACCTCGGACGGGGCGGCACCCCGGCCGCGGCGCAAACCTCGGCCGCGGCGGCAACCACCCGCGTCCCGGCCCGCGCCGCCGGTTCCTGCCCAATGCTCGTGGCGGGAACACTCGCCAACTGTCGGGGCGCAGCCGAGCTTCGCGGCCCGCCCTTCGTGCGTGGCCGGCCCGATGATCCCGGCCAGATCCTGCTCAATGCCCGCCCGCCGGTCGATCGCCAGCGTCCCAACTGGATAAGGACCGCCGGGAGAGCATTCGCCATGATTGGTGAGTCGCCCAGGCCTCAACAAGGTGATGGGCCACGCGTCGGCCGGCAGCAGGACCCTCGAAGCCGTGCGGGTCCGCTCTCCCGAGCCGCAGAATGAGCCAGTGAGCGCCGGGTTCTCCCGATTTCCCATCCCGATGGCGCTCGCCATGGATCGACCGCCGCGGCCGCTCCGTGAGGCGTGGTCTTGAGCGTGGCCCCACATGCCGCGTCGCGCCAACCTGCCTGATGCCCACCTGGATGGCATTCGGCGTATCAGTCTCGGTCCAGTGCCATCCCCCTGAGCAATCGGGAAGGTCCGGGACGGATCGCGGGAGGCGGGCTCCTTGGGCCTTGACTCGGATCCTACTTGTTATAGGATAACCGCCGATGAGCACGGTGAAGGTCTCAGCCACCCTCGACGCCAAGAACGTGGCCGAAGCCAAGGCACGCGTGGGCGAGCGTCGGTTCTCGCGATTCCTCGACGAATCTCTCGCGATGCGACTCCAGTGGGCAAGACTCGCGGACCTCGAGCAAGAGCTGGCGACGGAGTTCGGCCCGATCCCCGAGGAGTCCCGCCGACGCATCGAGGCGATGGAGTGGCCTCGGTAGACGGGCTGCCCTCATCGCACCGAGTCATCCTCGACGCTGGCGGCATTCTTGCGCTGTCGCGCGGCAACGGCGATGCGCGAGCCGCGCTCGCGCGCGCTCGCATCGAGGGGTTCGTCGTCGTCATCCCGACCCCGGTCCTGGCCGAGGTGCATCGTGGCGGCCGTGACCGCGCCCATATCGATCGCGTCGTCAACAAGGTGGATGCGCTCCTTCCAACCTCGGAGGATGTCGCGCGTCGGGCCGGCGAGCTCCTGGGCGCCAGTGGTACCGACGATCCGGTCGACGCCATCGTCGTCGCCGAGGCACTTGCTGCGGTTCCGTCGGTGATCATCACGGGCGACGCAGACGACATCCGCCGGCTGCTGCAAACCCAGTCCGACGGGCCTCGCGTCGCGGTTGTCTCGGTATGAGCCGCCGGCTCGGGCGCGTCGCATGTTCGCCACCGTCGAACGCGCCCGTGCTTGACGCGGATCGTCCGGCCGACAACAACGCTCGGGGCGGATGCCAGAGGATGATGCGGTGACTCCCGGTGTCCCGCCGATCGGCCTGCCCGAGGGGCGGTCGCTGCCCCGCCGAATCCTCCGGCCGACCTTCCCGGAGCTCTGGATCTTCCTCGCGGTGGCGTTGCCGGCACTGGCCGCGCTGGCCGCTCCGCTGCCGACCGTCGACCTCGCGTACCAGCTCCGGGCCGGCGCCGACATCCTGGCCGGTCGCGGCATTCCGTCCGTGGACACCTGGACGTTCACGGCCGCCGGCCGGCCGTGGCTGGACCAGCAATGGGGCGCCCAGGCGGTCCTGGCCGCGGCCTACGGGGTCGCGGGCTGGACGGGGCTGGCGATCGCGCGCGCCGCGCTCGTCGCCGCGATCTTCGGCCTGGTGCTGGTGGCGATCCGGCGACGGGCGCCGGGGATCGGTGGGCGCACGGCGGCCTGGCTGACGCTCGCGGCGTTCATCGTGGTCGCGCCGGCGCTCGCGCTCCGGCCGCAGCTCCTCGGGATGCTCTGCTTCGCCGCGGCGCTCACCGTCATCGCGGGGCGGCGTGAGCGACCCGGGCTCCTGTGGCTGCTGCCGGTGATCGCGGCCGCCTGGGCGAACCTCCACGGGAGCTTCGTGCTGGCGCCTGTGCTCGTCGGGCTGGCCTGGCTGGAGGATCTTGGCGAGCGCTCACCGCTCGGCGAGCGCTCGCCACGGGCCGGGCGAACCCTGGTGATCGCCGTAGCGACGAGCGCCGCGACGTTGCTGACCCCGTTCGGGCTCGTGGCCTGGCGCTACGCCGCCGGCCTCGCGACGAACCGGGAGGTCACGGCCCGGATCACGGAATGGCAGCCGACGACCCTGGCAACGGTGCCGGGGGTCCTGTTCTGGGGCAGCGTTGCCCTCGTCGGCGTCGCGGTGGCGCTGGTCGCGCTTCGCCGCCGCCGGATCCCCTGGCCGGCGCTCGTAACCCTCGTCGCCTTCGCCGCCCTCGGGGCGATGGCCGAACGCGGGATCGCCTGGTGGTCGCTCATCGCGGTCGTCGCGGTCGCGGGCCTGGTGGCATCCCCACCGGGCGGGGTCACCGGTCCGGTCGCGCCCGCCGGTCCGGTCGCGCCCGCGGGTCCGGTCGCGCCCGCCGGTCCGGTCGCGCCCGGCGGCCCGTGCGAAGCGGGTGCGCCGCCCCGTCCGGCGCCGCGCGGGAGCATCGTCAACGGCCTCGTCGTCGCGGTGGTGATCGTCGTCGGCGCGGCCCTCCTGCCCAGCTGGCGGCCGGTCGACACCGGGACCGGCGCCCCGCGCGGGCTGCTGAGCTTCGCCCCGTCCGGCGTCACCGCCGCGCTCCGTGAGCTCGCGTCGCCATCCGATCGGGTCTGGAACCCGCAGCGCTGGGGTTCGTGGCTGGAGTTCGCCGTCCCGGCGCCCGCCTATGCGTTCGACGCACGGATCGAGGTGATTCCCCCCGAGGCCTGGCGGGACGGGGAGCTCGTTGCGGCCGCCGAACCCGGTTGGGACGCAATCCTCGATGCCGCGGGGGTGACGATCGTCGTCATCGACGCCGAGACCGGCGGCTGGCCGCTGACCCAGGCCCTCGCCGCCTCCGGCGAATGGTCGCTCCGCCACGAGGACGGCGACGGAGCCATCTGGGTCCGGGCCGGACGCTGACAGAGCCGGCGCTCACCCCGGACGTATTGGTCGCGCCGCAGGGGATCGGCCGCCTGGCTGCCCGGGCGCTCGGCCGCCGAGGCCGCCCGGGCGCTCGGCCCGGCGGGCCGGTGCCCTCAGGCCTTGAGCGTGCGCCAGTAGCGCTCCGCGGCGCCGCCGAGGCCGCCGAGCTCCGCCGTCCTGGCGCCGTACGCGCGGACCGCGGCCGCCATCTCGCGCTCGCCGCCGAAGAGGCGGTCGAGCTGGCTCGCGTACAGCGCGATGCCGCGGATCTTGCGCTCGAGCTGGTCGCCCACCTCGGCGTACTCGGGCGCCAGGAGGATGTCCGGCCCCAGACCGTCGAGCACCCCGGCCGGCAGCTGATCCAGGCGGTCGAAGCCGCTCCACCAGGCGTACGGGAAGTCCTCGTAGAAGACGACGTTGCCGGCCCAGGCCGGGCCGGGCATCACCCAGGAGCCCGCCTCGCCGGCGAGCGCGACCCCGACCTCGCGGCAGAGCTGATGATCAACGTGGTTTCCGACCCCGAGCGGGAGATACACCGTCTGCGGCTCGAGGCGCGCGATCTCGCGCCGGATCCGGGCGGCCGGGGCCACATCGTCGGGGCGCGGCGCACCGAGGAGCTGGGCGTCGCCCTCGTACCCGCGGAAGACCGCGTCCGGGAGGTCGAGGAAGACGACCGAGGCCTCCGCGAAGTACGCGAATCGCTCGTCCTCGAGGCGCCGGCTTGCCATCACCTCGCCGGCGGCGACCGCTTCGAGGACCTCGTCCGTGAAGACCGCGCCATGGGTCGGGACGTCGTCCATCACGGCCTGGCCGGCGAGCGGGGTGTTGCGGATGCTCGCCCGCCGGTACCAGGACGAGCGCTGCCAGAACCGCTTCGCGGCGGCATCGGCGTCCTCCTGGGTGGCGTCCAGACGGTCCGACTCCGCCGCCCAGGGCGGCGCGACGGCGGGATCCGTGTCGGTCGGGAAGTCGGCCCGGATCGAGGCCCGGTTGAAGGCCTCGCTGTTCGGCCAGAGGGCCTTCGACCCGAATCCGAGCGCCTCGCGCTGGTAGGTCGTGAGCGCGGACCCGGCCCCGCTGCCCGAGAAGACGGTCAGGATCGTGACGTTCTGGCCGAGCTCCCGAAGGCTGGCGATCAGGCCGCCGCACGAGAGGGCGACGTCGTCCGGGTGGGGGGCGATGAAGACATGGGTCATGGCCGGCCGAGTATACCGAGCGTTCAGTCCCCGCCGCGGGGCTCGACCACCCCCTCGCGGCTGTTGAACCCGGGGGGCTCGGCGAAGCCCTCGCGCCCGATGAGCGGCACGAAGACCACGCCGCCGTCTGACGTCTCGGCCCAGTCGGTGGGACCGCGGCGCTCGATGATCAGGAGGAGCTGGTCCCAGCGCTCACCGACCGGAATGACGAGCCGCCCCCCGATCGCGAGCTGCTCGCGGAGCGGCTGGGGCACGGCCGGCGCGGCGGCAGTGACGATGATCCCGTCCCACGGCGCACCCTCGGGGTCGCCCAGGCTCCCGTCGCCGACACGGATCGCGACCCCCTCGATCCCGAGCGCGGCGAGCCGCTCCCGTGCGGCCTCGGCGAGCCTCGGAATGCGCTCGATCGAGAGCACGCGTGCCCCCAGGCTCGCAAGGACCGCGGCCTGGTAGCCCGATCCGGTGCCGATCTCGAGGATCCGGTCGCCCGGCGTGACCTGGAGCAGCTCGGTCATCCGGGCGACGACGTAGGGCTGGCTGATCGTCTGGCCCTCGGCGATCGGGGCCGCGGCGTCCGCATAGGCGGCCACGCGATTGCGGGACTCCATGAACCGTTCTCGGGGCAGGCTTCCCATGACCGCGAGGACGCGCTCATCCCCGATCCCACGGCGCCGCAGCTGGGTCGCGACCATGTCGCGCCGCGCGCGCTCCGCTGGATCCTCGTGCTGGGCCGGCACGGCATCGAGGATACGCCCGTCGCCGGCCGGATCGGGCCCTCCGCCGCTCGGCCTCCGCCGCTCGGCCTCCGCCGCTCCAGGACGCCGCGGGTCGCGCCGATCAGGACGCCGCAGGACTCTCCGTCGGGGCCGACGTGGCGCTCGGCGCCTCTGTCGGGGCGGTCGTCGGGGCCGCAGTCGGCACGGCCGTCGGGAGCGGGCCGAGCGTCGGCAGCGGCGTCAGGAGGCCGCCCTTGCCGAGGACGATCCCGTTGAGCACGATCAGCCCGAACACGACAACCGTCAGCAGCACGAACAGCGCGGACGCCCGGTCGTGGATCCGCAGCGACGGGTCGATCGGGATCTGCGCCCGGTCCGCGGCACGGGCCGCGCGACGTTCGCTCGGCCGCATCCCGCGGTCGCGCTGGACGTCCGCCTCGGCCGCCTTCGCCGCAGCCTCGTCGGCGGACGTCGTGGACTCGGTCCCGGCCCCGGCCCCGGCCCCGGACTCGGCATCGCCGGCATCGGCGGCCTCGCCGGCGGCGTCATCGATGTCCTCGTCCATCGCCTCGAGCCCCGAGGCGCGCTCGCCCCCGAGGTCGGTCGTCTCGTCGTCG
>DATIUS010000300.1:0-6868 GCA_035466655.1 Candidatus Sulfomarinibacteraceae bacterium | reverse complement strand
CTGGCTGTCGATCGTCCAAGCCGATGTCAGCGGCGTTGGCCCGTCGGGATCCGAAGCGCTACCCCCATTCAACGCGATTGCGCTGCCCTCGTTGCCGGAGTATGGGCCGCCGGCGCTCACGGTCGGGGCTGTGTTGCCAGTAACCGTGAATGTCGTCGTGCCCTGCCGATTCCCAGGCGAGCACAACCCGGAATTGCCGGTCTTGCAGACAAGCACGGTCCATGTGCCGGTAGTCGTGACTTGAACGGTCTCCGAGATCACTTGGTTATTGACAACTGGTGAGTACAGAGTGTCACTGACAAGAGCCCCTGACGAGGGGGTCGCCGAGTTGTACCACTGGAAACGTAGTTCCGGGGTGCCACCGCCGCTCCCTACGCTGATCGTGGCCTCGGCACAGACTGTCGCGTTGACGACAAACGACGTCTGATTCGTCGTACAAGTTGATTCCTGGATCACGATGGTGGCGCCGTTGACCGTTGCCGTCGCCACGTACGGCCCGACAAAGGGGCCGCCGCCCGGCGCACCAAGAGGCACGACCGAGGTCGTCGAGGTGCTCGAGATGGCGCGGGCGAGGTTCAGGCGGCCGTTGCCGGTCTGATCGGCGGTGCCGACCGCGTCGGCGGACTCCCCCAGCCGGCCGACGATGACACCGTTGGATGCGGTCGGGTCGACCGCCTTCGCGAGTGCGGCCGCAGCCGCGACTTCGGCCGCCGCGGCCGAGGTGCCGGTGATGGCCGTGTAGCCGCCGCCCAGGGCGGTCGTGTCGATCGAGGCGCCGGGCGCGGCGATGAACGTCGCGGTTCCGTAGTTCGAGCCGACCCACAGCGAGTCCGAGGAATCGGTCGCCGAGACGCCGACGACCCCGCGGTCGCCCGCCGGGTAGGCCACCGTGGAGAGCCCGTCGTTGCCGGTGGCGGCGACCAGGACCGCCCCGCTCGACCAGGCGTAGTCGATCGCGGCCTGGAGCGAAGCTGAGTAGCCGGGGTTCGAGAAGGCCATGAGGATGACGGTCGCGCCGTGGTCGGCTGCGTAGACGACGCCCTCGATGATGTCGCTGTCGAGGCCGGTCCCGTCCGCGCCGAGGACGGTCACGGGCATGACCTGCACGCCGGCGTACGCGACGCCGGCGATCCCCTCGCCGTTGTCGGTGGCGGCGGCGACGATCCCGGCCATCCAGGTGCCGTGGCCGTTCGGATCGGTCATGCCGTTCGAGTCGTCGAGGATCGACGTGCCGGCCAGGACCTGGCCGGCGAGATCCGGATGCGAGGCATCGATGCCGGTGTCGAGGATCGCGACGGTTGCGCTCCCGCTCGGGGCCACGGTCCCGAACGCATCGTCCCAGGCGATCTTCGGCAGCGACCACTGCGACCCGTAGCCGGTGTCGCTGGGCGTCGCCTCGGCCACGCGCTCGCGGTCGGATTCGACGCGCACGACGGTCGGGTCGGCGCGGAGCGCGGTGGCCCCGGCGTCGGCGGTGTCGGCCGGCAGCTCGATGGCGTGCATCCGGAGAACCGGGATCGAGTCGAGGTCGGTCGCGCCGACGGCCGCCAGCGAGGCGGCCTGGGAGGCGCTCGACGTCCCGGAGGCGAAGGTGACGATGTACGGCACGCCGGCTGGCACCGAGGACGATCCGGAATCGCCGGCCAGGTCGAGGGCGAATGTCGTCGCGGGCGCCATGAGCACGGCCGCCGCGAACAGCGCCCGCGCGAGGGCCTTGATCGGCCAGGTCGGCCGTGAAGACTGGTTCCGGAACATGGTGAATTCCCCCTCGCCTGATCGGGTCGCGGAGACAGCCGAAACCGGATCCGCGGCAGGCGAGCGACGGGGAAGATCAAGACGAACGAAAAGATGAGTGCTGGGTGGACTCGTCGCTCGACGGGTCGGATTCGGGCTCGGGCGATGTCTTCAGTTGTACGGCCACGCAGGTGCGGCCATCACCGATAGTACGTTCGGGTCTGCCGAGTACCAGTACTTGCAGCGATATTCCGTTGCTCGACCGCACCACCGGATGTGCGCCGGACCTCACGACACGTCACGGCACTCCAACACACCGGACAGGCGAGAGGCCGGACCAGGCCGCACCCGACAAGGCGAGGGCCGGACCCTTGCGGATCCGGCCCTGCGAGACGCCCTGAGTCCGGGGCCCGCGTTAGGGCCCGACGATGCGACCCTCCACGACCGGTCCAACCGGTGAATTCGCGGCGACGTAGTTGGCGACGACATCGAGCAGCAGGTCGCCGGTCAGCTTCACGTTCGTGCCGGCGAAGAAGACGGTGTATCCGTCACCACCGGTGTACATGAAGTCATTCGTAACGAACCGAACCGTGTCCGTGTCGCCGACCGGGGTCAGCGCGCCGCCGGGCCCGTCCGGCGCCTTCCACAACCCATCGATGACGGCCACGCCGCCGGGTCCGGTGCTGGCACAGTGGAACTGGACCTTGAGGCCAGCAATCTGCGGGAACCGACCGGTGCTCACGGACGAGTCACAGAACGGCCTGAACCCGACCAGGAACGCCGTCTTCATCTGTGCCCCGGTGAGCGTCTCGACCACCGTCGCGTTTCCGAACGGCAGGACCGCGAACAGCTCTCCGAGGGTGATCACGCACGAGCCTTCGCCGGCGCTCGGTGGATCGCACAGAAGATCCGCGCGAAGGCCGCCCGAGTTCGTGTATGCCGCCTCCGCCTCCGGGTACTTGTCGAGCATGGCATCCGCGACGAGGTTGCCCATGGCCGACTCGTGAAGCCGGGTCGGATCACGGAGGATGTTGAACGCCTGGTTGCCGACCACCTGGGACAGAATCGGCTGGACCGCGGTGTTGGCCGCCGAGACGATGGCCTGGACGTCCGCCCGGCGGGCGACCCCCAGGTCCTTGGCGACGCGGGTCGCTCCACCTGCCCAAGTGACGTCGCCGTCGCGCACGATCAGTTGGAGGACCGAGTACGACACGCCGGCGTTGATGCCTTCGGTGATGAGGATCTTGCCCCTCATCAGGTTCGACACGCGGTGGGTGTGGCCGACGATCATCGCGTCGACTGTCGTGTCCTGAAGCTGGTCGGCGATCGTGAGGATCGGGCCGTCCCAGGTGGCGGCCGCCGTGGTCCCGACGGCGTTTCGGCCGGTGGCCGTGCCCTGATGGATGACCACGACCTGGACGTTGACGCCGAGTGCCTTGAGGCGCTCGGATTCGGCCTTGATGCGCGGCCCTTCATCGAGGAACGACAGGCCGGCGGTCGCGCCTGCCGAAACGAGCTCCGGGGTCTCCTCGAGCTCGGCGCCGATGACCCCGACGGGTGTGCCGTTGACCCTGAAGACCTTCGACGGCTGCAACCAGGAGGGCAGCTCGTTGGTCGAATTGTCGATGACGTTCGTGGCAAGGAACGGGAAGTCTGCCCGGTCCATGTGGGCCAGCAGGCGACTCACGCCATAGTCAAACTCGTGGTTCCCCAATGACGTCGCATCGAGGCCCCACAGGTTCTCGACATCGATCGCCGGCATGTCCTCGAGCAGGCCCGAGTTTGGCGGCGACGCGCCGACGTTGTCCCCGGCGGCGAGCAGGAGACCAGGGCCGGGCAGTCCGGCGAACTCCTCGTCGAACATCGTGGCGAGGTACGAGGCGCCTCCCACGTTGGCGGAGATCCCGTTGTCGTAGGCGAGCGTCGATGGGTCGAGCTGCCCGTGGAAGTCGGTCAGCCCAACGATCGAGATGGGCCTGTAGCTGGCGGCGCCCTTGACGACGTCGAGGAGCACCTTGCCCTGGCTGTGCTGCGGCTGCGGGATCCCCAGGATGAACGCCAGCGTCGGGGCGAGGTCGATCGTGCGGGCGCTCACCTGGCCCTTGGCGATCCCCGTGCCACCGGCAAGGAATGTGGCCCGCATGTTGATGTTCGCCGCGAGGTCCTGGACGTCCGGGATGTACCCGTGCTGGCCGAAGAAATGCGACGGCGAGATCAGCGTTCCAGGCGTCGCGGCGTCGAACTGGTATGGCGGGTACGAGAAGACGACGAGGTCGCCAGTCCGGGTCGGGTGGGCCATGTCCGAGGTCTGGCCGTCGCCGATCGGGATGTAGCGCGCCTCAGCCTTCGTGAAGACGCGGTCGATCACCTTCCCCCGGGGGATGCTGTCGGTAAGGCCGAGGAACGCGGCCTTGATCGACGCAACTGTTGCGTTGACCTGGTTGGCCGGCACCCGCGGATCCGGCATGAAGTTCGGATTGGGGACGCCCGGAGAGAGCTCGGCGTTCCGGGCATTCGACGGACGCGGATCCGGGTCACGGCCGATGACATTGAGGTAGATCTGTGCAGTCCCACCGGCCCAGCAGGCCTTGGCCTTGGCGAAGTTCGCCGTGATCCTGGCATCCGCCGGCGGCGGCGAAGGCAACGCGATCCGGCAGTTCGATACCTGGGGGGCACCGAGCTGGAGCCCGAGGTCGACGAGCGGCTTGCTGGCATCGATCGCCAGGAACTGTGGGGCGAACCCGTGGTCGGACGAGACGAACGTGGTCGGGTTGCCGCCGATCAGCGCGCGGGCGAGGGTGAGGGTCTGGTCGGACTCGTGGTACGCGGCACGGAGGAACCCCTCGCGGGCAGCGATCCGGCCGTCCGCTACGCCGTTCAGGTCGACGTCGTCGTAGGCCGGGTTGGCCGCGCCGTTGGGCAGCTTCGGGGTCACCAGGCCGAGGAACTGGTGCTGGAACTCATCGGTGACCGGGTTGCCGGCCAGAAGGAGGTCCGGTTCGTAGGTCTCGACAACGTACTCGAGCATGGGCCAATGTGCAGTCGACCAGGCGAGCCCCTGCTCGACGTACGTCTCCTCGCTGACGATGCCGGCCTCGAGAACGGCGAAGTCCGCCGCTGTGGAGGTCGCGAACTCGGCTGCCAGGAACTCATCGAACTGCGTGTATCCGGGCTCGCCCGGCCAGGTCGGCCAGGAAGCAATGGCGCGGGTCACCGAGGTGTGGAACAGGCGGACCTTCGAAAGGTCCGCGGTGAGCTCCTCGACCTTGACCAGCATGCCTGCAGTCTTCCCGGCAAGCGAGCCGCCGACGATCGTCACCTTGACGTCTGCCCACTGGCCCTTCGCGAGCGTGGCGACCGCGTCCGGCGCCGCGCCGCTCTTCGACCGGGAGAAGAGGACCCTGTTGTAGTTGACTGCTGCGTCGTTGGTGGTGTCGAAGATGTAGGCGTTCAGGCCGTACTTGTCGGTAGCGAAGTCGAGCACCCGGAGGCGCATCTCCTTCGCCGGGCTGTAGGACTGGGGGACGTTGGCCCAGCCTGTGGCATCGGTTGGGGCGGCGCCAGCGAACGGCGCCTGACCGGCGTACCCGGCCGGGTGGTCGAACTGGAGCCCGAACGTCCTGATGAACGGCGCATCGTCGAACAGGACGTCCCCGGCCCCGCCGATGAAGTTGGTCGCGACACCGCGCCCGGACAGGAACGACCGGAAGTCGATCGTCGGGCCCTGGATCGAGCCGTTGCGCCCGCCGGCCCACTCGACCTGGGCGACCTTGAGCCCGCCGCGCTCGGCGCTCTGGGCGATCGTCTCTGCCTGGAGGACGCCCGCGTCAAAGGCTGCCGTTCTAGCGGTGCCGAACGCCGCGCCGTTGGCGTGGAACGTGTTGTTCGTGGAGCCGGTCGTGCCTGGCCACGCACCGGTCGCCAGGGAGTACCACCCGGCGCCGGTATTCGGCGGCGCCTGGGTGAGAATGCCGTCGCCGGTGGCGAATGTGCCGTTCTTCAGGAGCGAGGCCATTGTGGGCATTACGCCTTGCGCGGCGTATTTCACGACGAGGTCCTGGCGGAGCCCGTCGGACGCGAAGAAGACGGCCTTGGAGGTAGGCTCGCCCTTTCCGGCGGGCGGGACTGCGGCCGCGGGAGCCGCGACGAAGGAGAACAAGAGGGAAACGACGGCCAGCAGCACGGCCGGCCGGATGCGGGATCGGGGCACTCGACTCCTCCTCGAATCTGCGGCGAGCAAAGACGCGCGCGAGGTGAATGCAGAAGGCGCGGACCGTGATGGACCGCCCCTAGGCGCACCAGACCACACACGATAGCGCGGCAGAGGCCCGGAGTCGCCGGCGAGAAGCGGGCGTGCCTCAGTTCTGGTGCCTCGGTGCACCAGAAGTTGTCCTCGTCGCGGATGACTGGCAGCTAAGCTCCCGGCGCCACACTGCGTGCATGCGTCCTCATCCCGCTGTTGCCGAGCGCCTCGGACGCCTTGCGCCGGACCAGCGGGCGGCGGCTACGGCACCGCCGGGTCCCGTGTTGTGCGTCGCCCCGGCCGGGAGCGGGAAGACGACGACGCTCGTCGCGCGGGTGGCGTGGCTCGTGGATTCGGGTGTCGACCCCGCGACGATCGCGGCGATCACGTTCAACCGGCGAGCGGCGGAGGAGCTGACCGAACGGCTTCGCAGCGCGCTGGCGCCGCTCGTGTCACCCGCCGTCGGCGCGCCCGGCCAGGAACCCGCATTGGTACGCGTCCGGACTTTCCACGCCCTCGGGCTCGAGATCCTGCGGGAGGCTGGCGAGCTGGTCGCTCCCCTCCTCGACCGCGAGACCGTGCTGCGGACCGCCCTGCCCCAGTCGTCCGCCGCCGAGCGGCGCCGTCTGGACACCGTGATCTCGCGCCTCAAGTTGGACCTCGGTGTCACGGCGGACGAGGTGGCGGGCGACCCCGATGCCGGGCCATCCGCGCGGGCCTTCGTGGCCTACGAGCGGGCGCTCGCGGAGACCGGCGGCCTCGACTTCGATGATCTCGTCGTCCGTGCGATCCGGCTCCTCGAGGCGAACCCGGGCATCGTCGGAGTCTGGCGTTCCCGGTGCGCGCACCTCCTCGTCGACGAGGCGCAGGACCTGGACCGAAGCCAGCTCC
>DATIUS010000299.1:0-14226 GCA_035466655.1 Candidatus Sulfomarinibacteraceae bacterium | reverse complement strand
GAGAGCCGTCCGGGTCATGCCCGGGGCCACCGCGTTGACTCGGATGCCGAGCTCGGCGACCTCGACGGCCATGACCCGGGTCAGGCTCATCAGGGCGGCCTTCGCCGCGGAGTAGGGTCCGCGGCCGGGGAGGGCGATGATCGCGGCGACCGACGCGATCGTGACGATCGAGCCCGACCGCTGGCGCTGCATCGTCCGTAGGGCCAGGCGGCTCCAGTTGAAGGCCCCGAAGAGGTGGACCTGGATCACCCGCTCCCAGGCCTCGGGATCGAACCGGTCGGTCAGGGCGACCTGCTGGTTGCCGGCGTTGTTGACGAGGATGTCGAGGCGGCCCTCGGTCGCCTCGACGGAGGTGTGCGCGACCTCGACGGCCGCGCGGTCGGTGATGTCGCAGCGGAGGTAGCGGACCGAGGGGACCGGGTCCTCGGGTTCCGCGAGGTCCGGGACGACGGCCCGGGCCCCCTCGGCGACGAGTCGGCGGACGATCGCGTCGCCGATGCCCCGGGCCCCGCCGGTGACCACAGCGACCCGGCCCTCGAAGCGTCCCGCGGCCATGGCTCCTCCGATCCAACCTTGCTGGACGGCCCGACATCCGCGATGATGCAACCGTTTCCAGCGACGGCCAGCGCCAGTATGCGGTCGTTCGTCGGCTTGGATAGTGCCCCGGTCGGGGCCGCCGGACAAGGCGGGAGGAGTCGGGAATGGGCGAGGCGACGGGTCGGCTGGCGGTCGTAACCGGAGCGGCGAGCGGGATCGGGCAGGCCGTGGCACGCCGACTCCTCGCCGAGGGTGCGCGAGTTGTCGCCGTGGACATCAACGAGGCGGGGCTGGCCCCGGTCGTCGGGGCGGGGGCCGTGCCGCTCGTCGCCGACCTGTCGGACCCGGACGACCGCGCCCGCGTCATCGCGGCCGGCCAGGGCGCCCACTACCTGGTTAACGCGGCGGGCATCCTGTTCATCCGCCCGATCTTCGAGGTCGGGTACGAAGAGTGGAAGCGGATCTGGGCTGTCAACCTCGACTCGATGTTCTTCCTGTGCCAGGGAATCGGGCAATCGATGCCCGCGGGCGGTGCGATCGTGAATCTCTCCTCCAGCTCGGCCAAGCTCGCGTCGACTGTCGAGGTGGCGCCGTACTCCATGACCAAGGCCGCGGTGCTCGGTGTGACCCGCTCGTTCGCGTACGCGCTCGCGAAGCCGGGCGTCCGCGTCAACGCGATCTGCCCGGGGATCGTGGACACGCCGATGCAGGAGAAGGTCCTGGCCCAGGTGGCGCCGGCGCGGGGAATGACCGTCCAGGAGCTGTCCGAGGCGCGGCTCAAGACCGTGCCGCTCGGGCGTTCGTCATCTGCCGACGAATGCGCCGGCGTGATCTGGTTCCTCCTCTCCGATGCGGCCGGGTACATGACAGGCCAGGCCATCAATTTCACCGGCGGACTCGTGATGTGGTGATGCGGCGCTCCGAACGCCGCCGGTAGTCAGGAGGCAGCGGATGGCCATCGACGAACGACTGCTGACCGGCCGAGCCATCGCGGCCCCGGCCCCCGTGGAGTTGCGGGCCGGACCGGTCACGGCCCTTCTCGACGGCGCCGACCTGCGCCACGTCCGGCTCGGCCCCGTCGAGCTGGTGCAGCGCGTCTACATGGCCCTCCGCGACGCGCCGTGGAACACGATCCCGGGTGTCTTCGCGAACTGGCGGATCGAGCAGGGTGATGACCGGTTCCTCGTGACGTTCGACGCGCGCCACGCCCACGAGGCGATCGACTTCACCTGGTGCGGCGGCATCGAAGGCCGACCCGACGGCACGATCCGCTACGAGCTCGACGGTACCTGCCACGGCGCCTTCAAGTACTCGAAGATCGGGTTCAACGTGCATCACGCGCTCGATCGCGCGATCGGCCACGCCTACCGGGCCGCCACCGAGGCCGGGGAGCTGCGCGGTGTCCTGCCGGTGGCCATCGATCCCCAGCGGATCGTGGGAACCACGCTCACCGGCATGTTCGAGCCGTATCGCGAGCTGGCGCTGGAGGTCGCGCCGGGGCTTGAGGCCGTGATTGCCCTCGAGGGGGACATCCTCGAGATGCAGGATCACCGCAACTGGACCGACGGCAACTTCAAGTCATACGCAACGCCCCTGGCCCTGGGCTTCCCGTTCGATTCGACCAACGGGCAGCGGATCCGCCAGGTGCTGACCATCGGATTCGCTGGGCCCGTGCCGCTCGTGGAACCGGAGCGTCCGCCGACGATCGCGATCGGCGGATCCCTGGGGTCCCTGCCGCGCATCGGGTTCGGTCAGCCGTCTCACGGCGAACCCCTCAGCGCAAACGAGAGCGCCCGCCTGCGAATCGCCGACCCGGCGCACCTGCGCGTCGATCTCGTGCTCAACGACCCCGCTGCGCTCACGCTTTTCGTGCGGGCGGCCGAGGACGCACGGGCGGTCGGGGCGGCCCTGGAGCTGGCCATCCACGCCAACGAGTCGAGTGGTGAGGCGCTCGACCGGCTCGCCGCGGCCGTCGGAGAGGCTGCTGCTCCCGTTGCGCGCGTCCTCGTCTACTACCTACGGGAAGGGTTCAGTGCCCTCCTGGGGTTCACCCCGCCAGCGGTCGTTCGACTGGTGCGAGATCGGCTTGGGCCGGTGACCGGCCCCGTCCCGTATGCCGGCGGCACGAACCAGAGCTTCAGCGACATCAACCGCGACCGACCCACCGATCCGGTCGTGACCGGCGTCTGCTTCTCGGTCAGCCCCACCGTCCACGCGGCCGATGATGCGTCAATCGTCGAGAACCTCGTCGGACAGTCCGAGGTGGTCGCGATGGCGCGTTCGTTCGCGGGAGGCCGCCCGATCTCGGTGAGCCCGGTCACGATCGCCACGCGGTTCGGGCCGTACCCCGCGGGTCCATCCGCGCCCGGGGACCTCCCGTCCGTCGTCGATGTCCGGCAGGCCTCGCTGCTCGGTGCGGCGTGGACCGTGGGGTCGATCAAGCACCTCGCGGAGGCCGGCGCGGAGAGCGTTACCTACTACGAGACCACTGGTTGGCGTGGCGTGGTCGAACGGGATGGAGGAGCCCCCGATGCCCGGTTCCCGTCGCGACCCGGCGAGGTCTACCCGATGTTCCATGTCTTCGCCGACGTCGCCGGCTGGCGCGGCGCGACGGTGCTCGCCGCCCCCTCGTCGCAACCACTTGCCGCCGAGGCGCTCGCGGTGGAGGACGAGGCCGGCCAGCACCTCCTCGTGGCAAGCCTCCAACCGGCTGCCGGCCGGGCCGTGGTGACCGGCCTCAGGGGGACGGCGGCACGCACCCGGACACTCGACGCCGGAGCAGCCGCGACCGCGTCGGCCGATCCTATGGGCTTCCGCGAGCGGTCCGTCATCGTCCCACTGGCCGAAGGCCGGCTGGAGCTGGCGCTGGGTCCCTACGCGGTCGTGCGGGTGGACGCTGTGCGCTGATGCGGGGCATGAGCCGGCCCTCGGGAAGCGGCGGCCTCAGCCCCTCGGCGGCACGCAGGATGGTCGCGGCGTGAAGACTGTCGGGAGGACGACACGGCGCGGGGGTCCCCCGTCCTCGCCCAGCCGCTCGAGGAGGAGCTCGGCGGCCATCCTGCCGAGCGCGACCGTGTCCCTCGCGATCGAGGCGATCGGCGGCTGATAGAGCGTGCTGAGGGGCACGTCGTCGCAGGTGACGAGCGAGATGTCCCGTCCCACGACCAGTCCGGCCTCCTGCAGGACCCGCAGGCAGCCGATGAGCAGCTGGTTGCCGCCGGCGATGATCGCCGTGGGGCGTTCGGGCCGGGCGAGCAGGCCCCTCGTGGCGGCCTCGCCATGGCTGCTCGCGAAGGAGCCGGGCAGGTAGATGCTCGTGACATCCGCGCCAGCATCGGCGAGCGCGACCTCCATGCCGCGCACGCGCTCGCGCCCAGGCATCTGCTCGGGCGAGCCGGTGATCAGCGCGATGCGCCGATGCCCGAGGCCGACGAGGTGGCGGACCGCGGCCTCCATCCCGGCTGCGTGAGCGTTGACCGCGCCGCTGGCGCCGTACTCCGGCGGGAGCTCCCGATCAACCACTACGATCGGAACGGAGGCTGAGCGGATGGCCTCGAGGGTGGTCTCGTTGGTCTCGCTCGACAACGACAGGATCATCCCGTCGACCCGACGGCTCTGGAAGAACCGGATGTGCGCCGCATCGAGGGCCACGTCGTAGTCGGAGTTCATGAGCACCAGCGAGTAGCCGGCAGCGCGGAGGATGGCCTCGGCCCCGTGCACGATATCTGCCATGAGCGGGTTGGAAATGTCGGCGAGGACGAACCCGACAGACAGCGTCTGCCCGCGACGCAGGCTCTGGGCGAGAAAGTCGGGTTCGTACTCCAGCTGCGCGACGGCGTCAAGGACGCGGGCCTTCATGTCGGCGCTCACGTCCGGGTGGCCGGAGAGCACCCTCGAGACAGATGAGATCGCCACCTCGGCGAGCTCCGCAACCTCTCGCATGCTCGCACGCTGCCGCCGCGCGTCAGCAGACCTGTCGTCGCTCACGGTTTCCTCCGGGTGCACCCGCTCCCAAGAGGACGCTGGACGATTGTTCCGGGAACGGTTGCAGCGGACGGTAGCACACCTCCACCGGGCAACGGGAACAGGCCGGTCGTATGCGCCGTGTCCGGCGACCCGGGGGTCGAGGTCCTGAAAGGGCGTCGAGGGCAAGAAAGCATTCCAGTAACGTTGACAACGACTCGTCGAGGTCACGATACTGCGTAGGCTTGCGCCCGGCGGGTTCCCGCCCGATCGCGCCCCAAGCCATGGAGGAGACGTCCGAATGCGCATCGGTTCCCGCGGATTCCTGCCCCTGGTCGCGGCCCTTGTGCTCGTGGCTGCAGCCTGCAGCACCGCGCCGGCGGCGACCATCAGTCCGACCGAGGCCCCGGCCGGCGGCGCGACGACCGAGCCGGCCCCGCAGGGCCTGCCATACACGGCGACCCTGAAGGACGGTTCGACCTTCACGCTCAACCAGCGCGTCGTCGACAAGCTGGCCAAGGGCGAGCCGGTCAACTACGTCTTCTCCTACGGCTCGACGGCGATCCCGCTCTTCTCGCCGCAGTACAAGAACGGCTACGAGCGGACCCTGCCCGAAGCCCAGAAGATCCTCCCGATGAACGGTCAGGCGATCGCGCCGGCCTCCGCCGTCCAGGACATGAATGAGCAGATCGCGCAGATCGACGCGCTGTTCAAGGCCGACCAGATCGACTGCCTGTCGATCCAGACGACGGGGACGGACGCCTTCACGAAGATCGTCAATGACATCATGGCCACCGGCATTCCGGTCTTCACCGTCGGTGTGCAGTCGAACGGCAACGAGTTCACCAACTTCACCCAGATCTCGCTCAAGGAGGGTCGGCAGGCTGCGGGTATCGTGGTCGACTTCATGAAGAAGAACGGCCTTGACTTCAAGGTCTTCGCCGTATCCGGTGGGGACCCGACCCAGAACTGGGCGCAGGGCCGCATGCAGGGTTTCATCGACGGCATCAAGGAAGCGATCCCGGACGCGACGTTCGTCAATGACGCCTCAACGGCGCTCGTCACGACCTACGACCCGGCAGGCACGTACGATGCCTACAAGGCGTTCATCCAGGGCAACCCCGAGGTCCAGGTCATCGAGAACGTCGACATCGGCGGTGAGCATGCGGCCCGCGCGATCGCGGACTCGGGCAACGCCGGCAAGATGTACGCCCTGGGCTGGAACGTCAGCATTGGTCAGCTGGACGCCATCGAAGCGGGCACGCAGATCGTGGCGCTCGACCAGCAGTGGGGCGAACAGGCCGGGTTCGGCGCTCTCGCCTGCGCCGAGTTCCTGAAGAACGGGAACATCCTCCCGAACTCGCAGGTCCTCCTTCCTGTCACCAAGGACAACGTCGTGCAGGCACGCGAGGAATTCATG
Organism: Candidatus Sulfomarinibacteraceae bacterium; assembly: GCA_035466655.1. Taxonomy (GTDB): domain Bacteria; phylum Chloroflexota; class Limnocylindria; order Limnocylindrales; family CSP1-4; genus UBA5189. The sequence goes on along the minus strand of DATIUS010000299.1, from coordinate 8,306 downwards.
AAGATCGCGGGCTGACGGCTACCGAGGTCTGGATCGGGCCGGTCGGTCGAGGGTTCGCCTCGCCCGACCGGCCCGGTTCGCAACCGGCATCGAACATCCGAACGAGGAGCCACTGAACGGATGGCTGGTTACCGCAGCGCAGAGCCGCCCGCGCCGTTGGCCGCGAGCGAATCGGCCGGCGAACGATGGTCCGGCCGCGCACGCGCCGCCGGCCTCAGGCTTGGAGGGCTCGCGATCGCGATCGTGCTCGTGATCATCGTGTTCACGATGCTCAGCAAGCCGAACACCTTCTTCACGATCACCAACTCCCTCGGCGTGATGCGAGCAATGAGCACGATCGCCATCGTGGCCCTCGGCCTGACGCTCGTGATCGTGGTCGGCGAGATCGACCTGTCGTTCGGGTACATGTACGGACTCGCTTCGATCCTGATCGGTGTGTCCTGGATCATCTGGGGCTGGCCGATCTACTTCGCGATCCCGCTCGCGTTCGCCGCGTCGCTGCTGATCGGCGCCATCAATGCCTTCCTCGTGACGGTCATCAAGATCCCGTCATTCATCGTCACACTCGGAACCGGGCAGCTCGTCTTCGGCACGACCCTGCTCGTCTCGGCGACGGCCACGCTGAATCCGGCCTATCCACCGGTTGGCCGGACCGTGCCAAAGGACCAGATCGCCTGGTTCTTCGGCCTTTCGAATCAGCATCTTCCCCTCGGGATCCCGATGCAGGCGATCTGGATGGTCGGTGTTGCGGTCGTCATCGGCTTCATTCTCAGCCGTTCGCTTTTCGGTTTTCGGTTGAAGGCGATCGGAGGCAACCCGGTTGCGGCCGAGCTGGCCCGTCTCCCGATTCGCAAGTACAAGTTCGCCTCCTTCATGATCTGCTCGTTCCTCGCCTCGCTGGCGGCGACGCTCGACTTCGCGTTCATCGGTTCGGTCCAGCCGAACGCCGGTGTCTCGCTCCTCTTTCCGGTCTTCGCGGCCGTCATCATCGGCGGCGCGAGCTTGGCGGGCGGGCACGGGACCGCGATCGGGACACTGAGCGGCGCGCTCCTGCTCGCCATCATCTCGAACGGGCTCGCCCTGTTGTCGGCGGGCTCGTACCTGAGCAACTTCGTCCTGGGAGGAGTGACGATCGCTGCGGTCGTGCTCGATCGCTTCACGCAGAGCCTCCGGAGGTGACCGGCCCGGTGCCAGCCGCGACCAGCCCGGCAGTCGATGACGGGACCGTCCCGGAACGCGGGCTCTGGATTCGCGGTCTCCGGAAGTGGTACGGGGACACGCGCGCCCTCGACGGCCTTGACCTCGAGGCGATGCCCGGGCAAATCCTCGGTGTGGCCGGCCCGAACGGGGCTGGCAAGAGCACGTTGATCAAGATCCTGGCCGGTGAGACGCGGGCCGACGACGGGGAGATCCGCCTCGACGGCCGCCCGTGGGATACGGCCAGCCATCGCGATCGGGTGGCCGTGGTCCACCAGGAGCCGCAGCTCTTCCCGAACCTCTCGGTGGCCGAGAACATGATGGTGGGACGCGAAGGCACCCGCGTACAAGTCCGGCGACTGGACGAGCCAGAGCGGGCGCTGATGACCGACCTCGCGATCCTCGAGTACGCGGGACGGCCCCTGGGAGCAGTGCCGCTTGCGATTCAGCAGCGGGTCGAGATCGGGCGGGCGCTCGCCCGCGATGCCCGGGTCTTCCTGTTCGACGAACCCAACTCGGCGCTCACCCAGGAGGAATCGGCCGACCTCTTTCGGCGCATGCATCTCCTGGCTGCGGCCGGCAAGGTCGTGCTGCTCGTCTCGCATCGGATCGCGGAACTCGCGGCACACGCTGATCGCGTCGCCCTCATCCTGGACGGCCTCTGTACGGCCACGCTGGACGGCGAGTCGCTCACGCAGGAAGGGATTGCAGCCGGCCTCGTCACGGGTCAGATGGCGCGTGAGGTAGACGAACAGATCGTCGTCCACCTCGGGGAGGATGTCGGGACCGCTCTGCACCTGGCCGATTGGACCCACGCCGGCGGCGAGTTCCACGGGATCGATCTCCACGTTCGTGCCGGAGAGATCATCGCCATCGTCGGCGTCGAAGGCTCCGGCGCACGGGAGCTGGTGCGCTCGATCGCCGGCTTTGAGCGCGGACGCGGGCATATCGAGATCGGCGCGCGGTCGGGGCGGTCTGCCGCCGCGGCGACCGGCCTCGTCTCAGCCGACCGCCAGACGAGCCTCTTCTCGAACCTATCCATCGGCGAGAACATGGTTGCCCGTCTCAGTGGGGATATCACCGCGCGTGGCGTCGCCCTTCGTCGAGGGCGGATGGCCCAGATCGCCCACGCCCTGCGCGAGCAGTTCCGGGTCAAGGCCAAGTCGATTCATCTGCCGATCCGCTCACTCTCGGGAGGCAACCAGCAGAAGGTTGCCATCGCGGCGGCCATCGTGAAACGCCCGGAAGTCCTGGTGCTCGAGGAACCCACCCGGGGCGTGGACGTGGGCTCGAAGGGCGAGATCTACCGCCTCATGCGGGAGTACGCCCGCGAAGGCCACGCGGTGATCATCTTCTGCACGGAGGTCCCGGAGGTCTTCGAGGTTGCCGATCTCAGCTACGTCGTTTCGGAGGGCCGGCTATCGGAGCCACTCGTGGTCATGAACTTCGCGGACGTCAAGGATCTCGCCCGGGCGATCACGCGCCTCGAGCGACACGGGATCGGCGAGATGTCAGGGGCCTCTGCCGCTGCCCCGGTCTGAGCACCACCCGGTCTGGGCTCCACCGCGGACGGAGCCGGTCCTACGCGTCCGCGACCAGTCTGGAAGCCGCCGCCGCCCAGTCCCAGAGTCGCTCGGGCCGGCGGCGGACGGTGCTGATCCCCTTGAGGATGAGCTCCAGGGGGCTTCCATACCGAGCGCAGCGCTCGATCGTGTCCCGCAGATCCCGTTCGACCGGTTCGACGTCCCAGGCGTCGCCGGCAACGAACGCCGGATTCGGCTTGCGCGAAAACACGAAATCGCGGCCGATCTGCTCGGCTCCGCGCTCCACGTCCACCCACGAGCTCATCGAAACCTTGCGCAGATGCGGGATCTGGCGGACGAAGGCCATCTTGTCGTCGAGGGCCTCGCAGCAGCCGTAGTAGACGAGCCCGAACCGCTCGAACCAGCGCACCGCATAGTCGATCTCGAATTCCTTGAACATCGCCGGCGAGACGGCTGTGAGGATCTGGGCCATCCCGGACGTCCAAACATCTCGTGTTCGCGGACGCGCGGGGTCAAAGCCTGGCGCCGGCAGCTGGTCCGTGTACGCCCCTGTCGATCGGATCAGGCCCTGACTGTGGCCGAGCAGGCCCATCGATTCGATCTGGTCGAGCATGGCGAGGTGCGCGTGGAGGAGCCGATCCATGATCAAGTGCATGAAGTCGGGTCGATCGGCGAGGTCGAACAAGGTGTTCTCGGCACCGCGCCACATGACGATGAGGTCCCACAGGCCATAGGCGAGATTCCCGGAACCGTCAGGCCACATCCCGGACACGAGCGCCTTCGTCCCGGGCTGGGCCGCCAGGGCCGGCCACTGGTTGGCCTCAGGCAGCCAGCCTTGCATGCGGACCGGCAGGATCCCGTCGAACAGCTCGTTGGCCCGCTCCTCGACCACGGCGGTTGCGCTGACGTTCAGAGACACGCGCGGCGCCCGGATCCTCGCGACATCGTCGTCGGTCCGGAGCTGATCCCCGAACGAGTGCGAGACGACGTCGTTGTCTGGGTCGATCGCCAGGACCGCGTCGTGGACCGTGATGCCGAAGCCGTCCATGGCGATGACTCGGGGCATCACGATGACCGGCTCCACCACCATGTCAGCCCGCATGTGCCGCCACTGGTAGAGGACCCGGCGGAGCATGTTCTCCACACCCCGACAGAACGGGTCCTCGGTCCGGAGCGTCAGCTCCCCGTCGACGTCCATCTCGTGCCATGGCACCCCGTCGATGTGGACCATGGGTCGGACGGGCCTGAGGTCGTTGAGCGCTTTCCAGAGGGAGATCGTCTCCCGCTGCACCGGCAGCGCAGCGATCTCGGCGACCTGCTTCGCGAGCTCGCGGATGATCCCGCGATCATCGGGGATCATGGTGACTCAGCGGAGGTTCCAGTGGGCTGCCCACCCTGGCCGGCAGATGTGGTTGCCAGGAGCCGCCGGGCGACGTCCACCGCCGCCGCTGCGTCCCGCGCGTAGCCATCGGCGCCGATCGAGGCTGCGAACTCGGCGGTGACCGGCGCGCCCCCGACGACGACGCTGATGTCGTCGAGCCCGGAGGATCGGATCGCGGCGACCACGTCCCGCATGCCGACCATCGTGGTCGTGAGCAGCGTGCTGACGCCGACGAGGCTGGCGCCGTGCTCCCTCGCGGCCGCGACGAACCGCCCTGGCGCGACATTCGTCCCAAGGTCCACGACCGCGATGTTGGCCCCCTTCCACATCATCGCCACAAGGTTCTTGCCGATGTCATGGAGGTCTCCCTCGATGGTGCCGACGATAGCGATCGACTCCGGCTCCAGACCCGACGATATGAGAACGGGCTCGAGGATCGCCATCGCGTCCTTCATTGCCCGTGCGCTGACGAGCATCTCAGGAACGTAGATCGCGTGGCACTGAAACCGGGCGCCGACCGTGTCCATGGCCGCCATCATCACGGCCAGGATCGCCCCCGGTTCCGTGGATTCGGCGAGCGCTTCTTGGGTAAGGCGTGTCGCCAACCCCCGGTTTCCGGTCTCGATCGCCGCCTTCAGCTCTGTAAGGTCCGGCATGCTCGCTCCTGCTCGTTGGCCACGGCGCAAACACGGCGTGCACTGCGCCTGTCCTGAAGGGACGCCTGGAGTCGGCCGATCGCCAGGCCCCAGGGCCTCGGGCGGGCCGGCCACGGCGAACCGCGGCACCATTGTACGGACGGTTGCAACGGTATCCAGAAACGATTACAGTCTCGCCCAATTCAACCGCAGGGGTTCGTAGCATGCCAGCAGAGATCACCCACCCGCTGTCCGGCGAATGGATGACGCCCCGCCGGCGGTTCCTCTCGGCGGTCTACCGTGGGCACGTGGACAAGGTCCCGGCCTGCACGTTGAGCTCCGTCGTGACGGTCGAGATGATGGACCTGGTGGACGCTCCGTTCCCGGAGGCCCACCTCGATGCCGAGAAGATGGCCCGTCTCGCCGCGACCGCCCATGACGTCTTCGGCATGGACACGATCATGCCGGTCTTCCATTCGCAGCTGGAGTCGGATGCGCTCGGCGGCGACACTGAATGGGCGGAGAAGGACAATTGGCCGTCACCATCCAAGTATGTGATCGACGACCCGTCCCAGGTCACGATCCCGAGCGACTACCTCGAGCGCCCGACCATGGCCGCCGTCACGGGCGCCATCAAGCTTCTCCGGCAGCGCTACCCCGACGTGGCGATCGTCGGGAAGGTCTACGGACCCTGGTCGGTGGCATACCAGATGGTTGGAATCGAGAGCTTCCTCATGGAGGTGATGCTCGACCCAGATCGCGTGCGCCGGTACCTGGATGCGTTCCTGCCGGCCTGCATCGCCTCGGCCCGCGCGCAGTTCGAGGCCGGGGCTGACGCGATCATGTGGGCGGATCACACGACTGGTGACCTGTGCCGGGCGGAGACGTACCGCGATTTTCTGCTCGAGATGCACCAGCACATCACCCAGGCTATCGGCGGGCCTGGCATCTTCCACTGCTGCGGCAAGACGATCGATCGAGTCCACCTGTTTGCCGAGGCCGGCTGGGATGTCTTCCACTTCGAATCCCAGGTCGACCTTCGCGAGGCGCGGGCGGCCGCCGGAGAGCGGATGGCCCTGATGGGCAACCTCAACAACCCGACGCTCCTCTACCAGGGCACATACGACGAGGTCTACAGGACGTGCTGGGACCTCATGGACCAGGGTGTCGACGGCCTGGCGCCCGAAGGGTCCGTCCCTCTGGTTACCAAGAAAGAGCCCCTTCAGGCCATCGCGGCAGCCGCGCGCGACTGGTCGAGGCTCCATCGCGGCAACGGCCAGTTCGTGGTCCGGCCGGACCCAACCACCAGCTCTTTTCCGGCCGGCTGAACGTCCCACTCACGAACGCGGGAGAAGAATCGAAGCATGGCGGACCTGAAGCGACTGCAGCTTGCCGTGGAGGTCGGCGACCGGGAGACGGCGGTCGAGGTGACCCAGCAGGCGATCGATGAGCAGCTCCCCCCCAAGACCGTTCTCGACGCCATGACCGACGCGATGGGCGTCGTGGGCCAGCGGTTCCAGGACCAGGAGATCTACGTCCCTGAGATGCTGATCAGCGCCCGGGCCATGAAGGCGGCCGTGGCCCTCCTTGAGCCCCTGCTCGTCGGGTCGGGTTACGTCCCCGACAAGATCGCCGTCATGGGGACGATCAAGGGCGACCTCCACGACATCGGCAAGAACCTCGTGGGGATGATGCTTCGCGGCGCCAGCTTCGAGATCGTCGATCTCGGCACGAACGTCACCGTCGACCGCTTCATGGCTGCGGCTCGCGAGCACCGGGCGGACCTGATCGGGATCAGCGCGCTGCTCACCACGACGATGGGCAACATGCGTGGCGTCATCGAGGCCGTCCGGGCCGCCGACGACATGCCGAACCTTCGGGTCATCGTGGGCGGGGCCGCCGTGACCAGCGAATTCGCCCAGCACATCGGCGCGGACGGCTGGGCGCCGGACGCCGGCTCGGCCGTCGTGCTGGCGCTCCGGGTGGTCGCTGAGGCGCGCGCCGCCGCCGGGATCGGCGCCGCGGCGGCCGGCCACAGCCCCGTCGCCGCCGGCTAGCGATCCGGTTCGGTCCCGGCGATGCGGCTTCTGGCGATCACCTGCGACATCCTGTCGCGACCCGTCTACTTCTATGCGTCACGGTCGCCACATGCCGTCAACGTCGTGCACCTGGGTGCCGCCCTCCACACCGAGCCGATGAGCCTTCGTGAGCGAATCCAGGAGCAGATCGACGCCGCCGACCCCCGGCTCGATGGCGTGGTCCTCGCCTACGGTCTGTGCGGGGGTGCGACCGCAGGCCTCGTCGCGCGGGGTGTCCCGATCGTCCTGCCTCGCGCTCACGACTGCGTGACGATCTTCCTCGGCGGGCGCGATCGGTACCAAGCCGAGCACGAGGCGACGCCCGGCACGTACTGGTACGTGCAGGACCAGATGGACCGCGGCAACGACCTCAAGGGCTGGCTCCTGGGTGACGCGGCCCGTTCGGAGGACGCCGTGGCCACCCGCGCCGAATACGTTCAGCGCTACGGTGCCGACAACGCGGATTTCCTGATGGAGGCCCTCGGCGAGTGGAGTTCGCGGTACGAGCGCGGCGCGTTCCTCGACACGGGGCTCGGATCCGCGGACGAGGCGGCGGAACGTGCCCGGGCCGAGGCCGAGGGCCGAGGCTGGCGCTTCGAGCGCAAGCTCGCGGATCTCCAGATCGTCCGCCGGCTCCTGTTCGGAGAGTGGAACGAGGATTTCCAGGTGCTCCAGCCTGGCGAGCGGCTGGCGATGAGCTTCGACGACGATGTCGTGCGCGTCGCTCAGCCCGAGTCGTCCAGCCTGCCCGAACGGTAGGCCTCGAGGAACTCCACACCGAAGGCATCGACCCCCTGGAGCAGATCGGCGGCCAGCCGGTAGGCTTCCGTGCTCCGATCGGGATTCAGTGCTCGTTCGACGTCCGCCGCAACGGGGTCCACGATCCCGCTGTCGAGACCGGCCAGCGCGCACAGGTCCAGGAAGACGTCGCTGATCAGCCGGCGTGCCGGCATTCCGAACGAGATGTTCGAGATGCCGCCGGTGATGTGAAGCTCATGGCCGTAGCGCTCGCGGAGTTGTCGGACGGCGTCCAGGTATGCCATCCCGGCCTGGGCATCGACGCCGATCGGGATGACGAGAGGATCGACGTGGAGTGCCGATCGCTCGAGACCGGCTGCGAGCGCCATCTCGACGATCTCGACGGCCCGGACCATCCGCTCCTCGGTCCCTGTCGGCATCGCCGCACCCGTGCACGAGAGGACGACCGGCGAGCCACGCCGGACCGCCATCTCGAGCACGTCCGGACGCTCCACCGAAGCCGAGTTGATCAACGGCGGGGCGCCACCCGCCCAGCTCCGGTCATAGGCGGACAGGCCCGCAGACATGACCGCCGAGTCCGAGGAGTCGAGCGACAGGGGTACCGTCGAGGCCGGTCCGACGACGCGGACGAGCCACGCCATCGCGGCGCATCGATCGTCCACCTCTGGCGAGACTTCGTCGACGTTCAGGTCCAGGTAGCTGGCGCCGCCGC
>DATIUS010000298.1:0-10237 GCA_035466655.1 Candidatus Sulfomarinibacteraceae bacterium | reverse complement strand
GGGAACGTGAAGGTCGCCTTCGCGACCCAGGGCGACGCCCCCTCCTGCATGGACTGCGGCGCGATCATGGTCCGCAACGGCAGCTGCTACAAGTGCCTCAACTGCGGCTCCACGAGCGGGTGCAGCTGAGACCAGGAGCGGACGACGAGGAAACGAAGGGCAACCCCAGGATCGCCCTCGCCCGGCTTGACCAGCGACCTCCCATTCGGGTGGATCCGACCGATCGATGGGCCAAGCCTCAAGTCATCCGCCGACCGGATCGGCATCGGGGCCGTCGACGTTGACGTTCTGCGGGCCGGTCCCAACGCGGACGACGAAGAGCTCCGCTGGTTCGTCGGGGGAGGTGATCTCCCGATGCACCATCCAGGCGGGATTGAAAACGAAGTCCCCGGCCACGGCCGTCACCTGCTCGCACCCGGTGGGACCATATTCGATCGTCACCATGCCGCGGAGAACGTAGATATAGGAGTCGCGCGCTCCATGGTGGTGCCAGCCACCCGCGAGCCCGGCGTCGGTCCGCACCCAGCCGACCCAGCCGTCCTCATGGTCGAAGAGCTGTCGGCGGTCCATTCCGGGCGTGGGTGGCCCGGCTGGCGGGGCCCCCTCAGCTGGTCGGACCACGATCGGTCGAGGCTGCTCCATTGGTGCTCTCCTCGCAGGTTGGCCTGGGCACCCTGCCCGACGCTCTGCCAGACGCCAGGACCGCGGACCTGTGCTCGTCCCGCAGGCTACACCGCTAGCCCGGCCGCTCTCGGATCTTCATACGCAGGCCCTAAGCTAGCCAAGATCGCGCGCACGTTTGACAGCGCCCTGCCGTCATATCAACGCCGGATCTAAGCGAGCCGAGCCGGCCTAATCGGAACCGGACGCTTCTCGATCCGTATGGCTTCGAAGGTTCCTGCCAAGCTCTTCCCTCGTGTGGGCGAACTCATCGGCAGTTACGAGCCCGCGATCGCGAAGGTCGCCCAGCTTGGCGAGCTCGTCCAACGGATCGCGGTCCGACTCGAGCAGGAAGCTCGTCACCGTCGCGGTGACCGCCGAGAAGAGCCCGATGCCAAGCACCATCAGGACGGTCGCGGCGAGGCGACCTTCGGGGGTGACGGGCGTGACGTCACCGTAGCCAACGGTCGTCATCGTCACGATCCCCCACCAGAGGGCATCGAGCGGAGATGTCACAGCCGCGTTCACGCCGTTCTCTGCGGCGTAGAGCCCGAGTGAGCAGAGGACCATCACGGCCGCCCAGGCCACGAACAGCCATACGAGACCTCGATGGCGCGCCATCCGCTCGAGTGTCGTCAGTGCGCGTGCGACGCCCGCGAAGGCGCGAACGAGGCGGAGCAGGCGCAGAAGGCGAAGGACACGAACGCCTCGGACCGTCGGGAACAGCGCCAGGGCGTCGATCCAGTGACCGCGCACGTAGGCGGTGCGGACGCGGGAGGCCGCGAGGCGGGACCCGAACTCGGTCACGAAGATGGCAGTCAAGCCGTAGTCCAGCGCCGTCGTCAGAGTCGAGTCCTCGGCAAAGCCGACCACGACGAAAAGCACGGCGAGCCCGGCGAAGGCGAGCTCCCACGCCGCCTCGTGGCGAGCGACGAAGGCCAGGTATCGGTCACGCACCGGCGGTCACCTCCCTACTCGCAGCCGATTCCGTCCTTGTCCCGATCGAGACGATACTCGTCCGGGCCGATGACCCTGACCGGGGCGGCGCCCAACGCCCGGACATCGGGGCAGTCGAGGTCGGCAACGACCGGCAGGCACGGATCGTAGGACGGGTGGCACTTTGCGACGGGTGCCGGTGTTGGCGCGGGAGGTGCCGAGGTTTGCCGCGGCGTAGGCGGTGGGGTCGGGGCTGGCGTCGGTTCGAGCGTGGCCGCCCAGAGGCCAACCTCGGCGCTTCGAGCCGCCCGTTCGGCCGCGAGGAAAAGCTCGGAGAATCGGACGTCGGGTGGATAGGTCGCGGCCTGGGCGAAGCCTCGACGGACCAGCTCGAGGTTGACGAGTATCCAGCCGCTACCGGTGTCGATCCAGACGTAGCGGAGCAGCCGGTCGAACCGGTCCGTCTCGGAGACGTCCCGCTCGAGCACGACCTGGAGCCCGGCGACGAGTCGTGCGTTCTCGGCCGTGGCCTCCGAGCCGCCGGGATCGCCGACCTCGGGCGTGTTGATCCCGATGTATCGCACGGGCTCGGAGCCGAAGCCACGGTCGACTCGGATCGTGTCACCGTCGGTGATGGAGAGAACGGTCGCCAGCTCGGTCGGGCCGATGGGCGCCGTGCCGAATCCGGGCGTCGGCCCTGGCGCCCGGGTGGCTTCGGCGGCCGGCGTCGCGGGGGGCGGCGAGGCGAAGGACGCGGTACTGCTGGGTGCGCCGGTGACGCTCTCGCCCGCGGGCGGCGCGCTCGCACACCCAGCCAGGGCAATGACCAGCGCCAGTGCGCCGAGCGGCGAGCCCCGTGCCCACATCCGTTCCGCCTCCCGGTCTCGGGGTCAGAGAGTACCAGCGCGACGGTGACGTCCTCGTGAGGTCCGGAAGCCGCAGCTGACCGGGTGGGATCAATGCTCGTGGGGAGCATCGTTTGACTGGTCACCTGAAGAACATGTAACGTATCCCAGTCATCAGCACTTGGGATGCATTGTGCAGATCGTTCTTGACGCAGGGCCGTTGATCCACCTCGCCAAGCTCGACGCGCTGGATGTCCTGGAGATTGGGGGTTGGCAGGCGATGATCCCGCCGACCGTCCGTGCCGAGGCGGCGCGGCCCGAGCTGGCCTTTCGGCACCCGGAGGTGGCGGTGATCATGCGAGCGCTCGACGAAGGTCAGGTCTCGGTTTCTCCGCTGAGCGACGCCGAAGACCAGTTGGCGCGAGATCTCGCGGGTCGAGCGACCGGACTCCACGCAGGGGAGCTCGATGTGCTCGCGCTCGGCCTCGCGCGTTCCTGGCCGGTTTGTCTGCATGAGCGGCAGGCGAGTCGCATCGCCGGCGTCCTTGGCGTTCAGGCGGTCCACATCGTCGAGTTGCTGTTCGACGGAACCGCTGATCGTTCCGTCCTGACCGGGCGCCTTCGGGCCTTCGGCGCCATGACGAACATGCGGACCTCTGATCTCGATTCCCTCCTGAAGCTTGCGGACGAACGACCATGAACCGACGACCAGACGAACAACTTGCATCTCGCACCCAGATCACGCTCCGGCTGGATCGGGATCTCCTGGCCACGATCGATGAGCTTGCCGGCGACGAGGGCATGGATCGAACCGAGCTGGCCCGCCGACTTCTGTCGGACGGCCTGGCACAGCATCGTCTCCGGGCCGCCGTCCGGGACGTGGCGGCTGGACGACGCTCCACCTGGGACGCCGCCGCTCGTGCCGGCGTGAGCCTCTACGAGATGCTGGATCGAGTAGTGGAGGAAGGGATCCCCTATCAGCTGGATCCAGAGGTGATCGGCCGGATTCGCTCGGGCCCGGCTTCGCCCGGTGGCCCCGCCGGATCTAGTGGGTCGGGTTCTGCCCGGAAGCGCGCTGCGCGGGAGGGTCCGGCGATCTCGCGGCTTCGGTCCCGGTATCGTCCGGATGGTGTCCGTGTCCTCTTCGTCGGAGAGTCTGCGCCGGCAGGCGGGACGCACTTCTATCTCGCCAACTCGAACCTCTTCCGGGCGACCAGGGAGTCATTCGGCCGCGGATTGGACCTCCCGAACCCGCCCGATGGAAGCGCATTCCTCGACTGGTTCAAGGAGTTGGGCTGTTGGCTCGTGGACATCGCCGGACGCCCGGCCAATCAGCTCCCCGCCGGCGAGCGCCGAGCGGAAGTCGAGGGCGGAGTCACCCGGCTTGCCGGGACGCTACGCGAGACGCATCCGGAGCGGGTCATCGTCCTCATCCGCCGGATCGCGCCCGATGTTCGGCGTGCGGCCGCACTCGCCGGCCTCGACGATCGGTCGATCGACGTCCTGCCCTTCCCGATCCGGCAGTGGCGCTCGACGTTCGTGGAGCAGCTCGCCGCGATCATGCGCGGTCTTGGTGCCGGGTCCGGACTGCCGGCGCTGTCGTCAGCGACGGGCACGCCTCGTGTGGCGAACACAGCCCTTGGCGAGGCGCCCGCGTCGTATGGGTCCGCGACGCTCCACGATGTCGTGGCGCAGGTGCTTCGGCAGCACGGTGGTGGTTGGCTCAAGGCGAGCCAGATCGCTCGCGAGATCGGGGAACGCGACCTCTGGCGTCGACCGACCGACGGCGCGCACCCGCGCGCCAGCCAGGTCAGCGCCCGCGTCCGGCAGTACCCGTCCCTGTTCCAGACGAGCGACCTGGGCGTCCGGCTGCGAACTGGGTAGCGCCTCCAATGAGCCCTCGTGCTCCTCGGGTGCGCCGGGCTGCGCAGCATGGCGAGGCGGCCTGAGCCACCTTGGCCCGATCGGGCTGGCCCGCCCCCGGGGCTATCCTTCCGTGAGATGGTGCCCTCCGACCCGCCCCCCGAAACCGAGGCACCGGCGACGCCCGTGCAGCGCCCGCCGGACCCGGACGCGCCGGCCGCGCGCAATCCGAAGTTCGACGCGATGTGGCGGGGCATTCTCGAGGGCACGGACCCGCGGTACCGGAACTGGCGAGGCTGGCTGCAGCGCCTGCCTGCCTCGCACCGCTGCCACATGTGCGCGGCTCCGTTCCGCGGACCCCTGGCGCCGGTCATGCGGTTCATGGGCCGGGCGCCGTGGGGCCGGAATCCCAACTACTGCAAACGGTGCTTCGTGATGATGGAATCGCACGGCGGCGGCGCCGAGATCCAGTGCTCGTTGCTGTTCGCCGACGTCCGCGGCTCGACGGGCATCGCCGAGGGCATGTCGGCAACGGACTTCCGGCACCTCATGGACCGCTTCTATCGGGTCGCGAGCCACGTCCTTTATGAGCAGGACGGGATCATCGACAAGTACATCGGGGACGAGGTCGTCGCGATCTTCATCCCGGCGCTCGCCCAGGACGCCCACGCCGAGCGGGCGGTGGCCGCGGCGAGGGCGCTGCTGGTGGCCACCGGGCACGGCGAGCCCGGCGGCCCCTGGCTCCCGGTCGGCGCGGGCATCGCAAGTGGCGTCGCCTATGTCGGGGCGGTGGGCTCCGGGGAGCACGTCGAGTTCACGGCCCTCGGCGACATCGTCAACACCGCGGCGCGCCTCGCCGGCGCTGCCGCTGCGGGCGAGATCCTCGTAACCATCCCGGCCCTGGAGCGCGCGAACATCGAGCCCTTCGGCCTCGAGCATCGCAGTCTCGACCTCAAGGGCAAGAGCGTCGAGGTCGAGGTCGCGGTCCTCCGCGCCACCGGCTCATAGCCGACCAGGAAGCCGAGGGCCCGGAAGCCGAGCTCGATTGACACCGGCCGTCGTCGCCGCCCACACTGCGGCCCTGACGCACGTCGCGCGCGCCCGAATGGGAGCACGAATCGGGCCGTCGGCGAGGCTCGTCGACCGAGCCGTGCCCGAAAGGTACCCGGCGCCGCTGTAGGAGGAGAGGCCATGTTCGTTCGTCTCGCCCAGGGTCCGCACGGCCGCGCCGGTCGGACGCTCGGCCTCGTCGCGCTCGTCGTCATCGCGCTCATCATCGCGGCGTGCCAGGGCAGCGCGTCGCCGGCGCCGGGCAGCGACAAGGTCAAGGTCTTCGGAGCCTTCGCGACCCAGATCGAGGAGCCGTGGGACGGCGTCATCCATGCCGCCCTCGAGGCAGAGAAGGCCGCCGGCCGTATCGACTACACCTTCAGCGACGACATCGGCTACTCCGGCGACATGGAGCGGGTCCTGCGCGAGACCGCCGAGAAGGACAAGCCGGACATCATCTTCGGCGACGCGTTCGGGAACGAGGAGGCCGTGAGGAAGGTCGCGGCGGATTTCCCGACCATCGCGTTCGTGTTCGGCTCTGGCGGTGGCCCGGCCAATCCGAACTTCTCGGTCTTCGACAACTGGATCCATGAGCCCGCCTATCTGGCCGGGATGATCGCCGGCGGCCTGACCAAGTCGGGCGTCATCGGCGTCGTCGGCGGCTACCCCGTCCCGGAGGTCAACCGGATCGTCAACGCCTTCATCGGGGGCGCCCAGTCGACGAACTCCAGCGTCGAGGTCAAGGTGACGTTCCTGAACAGCTGGTTCGACCCGGCCGCGGCCAAGGAAGCCGCCCTGGCCCAGGTGGGTGCCGGCGCGGACGTCCTCTACGCCGAGCGCTTCGGCGTGATCGAGGCGGCCCAGGAGAAGGGGCTCGTGGCGATCGGCAACATGAGCGACCAGCAGAGCCTCGCACCCGGCAACGTGGTGACGAGCGTGACCTGGAACATGGTCCCCACCGTCAAGTACGTCATCGACCAGGTGATCGCCGGCGCCTACACGAGCCAGGACCTCAAGGACTTCTCCATGGTCGCGAAGGGCGGCGCAGCCCTTGCGGCGATCAACGCCGGCGTGCCCGGCGGCGTCTCCGACGCGCTCAAGGCCGAGGTGGCAGCACGCGAAGCTGAGATCAAGGCCGGCACGTTCCGCGTGGACATCAACGAGGCGCAGCCGCCCGGCTCGACCATCGCGGGCGGCTGAGCCCGACTGCCGTCGGTGATCGACGGGGAGACGTCAGGCCGCGAGGTTGCCCTGGAGCTTCGTGGGATCACGAAGCGCTTCGGCGACCTCGTTGCCAACGACGCCATCGATTTCGACGTCCAGCGTGGTGAGATCCATGCCCTGCTCGGGGAGAACGGGGCCGGCAAGACCACGGTCATGCGGGTGGCGTACGGCCTGAGCCACGCCGATTCGGGTGTGATCCGGGTCGGTGGACGCGTCGTCCACGTCCGGTCGCCACGGGACGCGATCGCCGCCGGGATCGGCATGGTCACCCAGCATTTCTCGCTCGTCCGCCCGATGACCGTCGCCGAGAACCTTGCGCTCGGTCGGTCCGGCGGCCTGCGCCTCGACCTCGCTGCTGCGCGGCGGACCGCTGCCGATCTGTCGGCGCGGTTCGGGATCAGGGTGGACCCGGGCGCCGTTGTCGGGGACCTGTCGGTGGGCGAGCAGCAGCGAGTGGAGATCCTCAAGGCGCTCGCCGGGGATTGCCGGATTCTCATCCTCGACGAGCCGACGGCCGTCCTGGTCCCCCAGGAGGTCGACGCCCTGTTCTCCACGCTTCGCCGGCTCGTGGCGGACGGACTCGGCGTCGTGTTCATCAGCCACAAGCTCGGGGAGGTTCGGGCGATCAGCCATCGGGTCAGCGTCCTGCGTCGGGGCAGGATGGTCGGGACGGTCCCCGGCCACACGGACGAGGCGGAGCTCGCCCGGATGATGGTGGGGCGGCCCATCACGGGGGCACGGCGGGCTGCCGGGGGCGGAGAGGGCGCAGGCGGGCAGGGTGTTCTCTCGATCCGCGACCTCCGGGTGGCGGGACCGCACGGCGTCACCGCGATCGATGGGCTGACGCTGGACGTTCGCGCCGGCGAGATCCTGGGCATGGCCGGCGTCTCGGGCAACGGTCAGACCGAGCTCGTCGACGTCCTGTCCGGAATGCGCACGGCGCTCGGGGGATCGATCTCCGTCGATGGGGTGGAGGTGACGGGCTACGGGCCGGCCGAGATGGTCTCGGTGGGTGTCGGCCGGATCCCCGAGGACCGCCACGCCTGCCTGGTCCCCGACCTGTCGGTGGCCTACAACCTCGTCCTGGAGCGACTCGACGAGTTCCGGCGCGCTGGGCGACTGGATGAGCGAGCCATCCGCGACCACGCCGACCAGCTGATCGAGCGCTTCGCCATCCGGGCTCGCCCGGATGACCGGGTTGGCTCGCTCTCCGGGGGAAACATCCAGAAGGTCCTTCTCGCCCGAGTCCTGAGCCGTGATCCGAGGATCGTCGTGGTATCGCAGCCCACCCGGGGCCTGGACGTCGGCGCGACCGAATACGTGCGGGCCCAGCTTCTGGCGCGTCGCGCAGCCGGGGCGGGAATCCTTCTCGTATCCGAGGACCTGGACGAGCTGATCGAGCTGGCGGATCGCCTCGTCGTCATCTACGAGGGGCGGATCGTCGGCGAGATGGCCGTGGGGGGTGCGGACCCGGAGCGGCTCGGGCTGCTCATGGCCGGGCGAGGGGCGGCGGCGTGACGGGATGGGCGGCGCGCCTTGCGCACGCGTCCGGTTGGCGGCCGTCGCCCTGGTCGACCCCAATGCTGGTGGCCGTGGCCGTCCTGATCACCTTCGGGCTCACCGCCGGCCCGATCCTGCTGGCCGGCGCCAACCCGATCGCCGCGTACGGTGAGTTCCTCGTCATCCCGCTGACCTCTCGGTTCACGCTCCTCGAGGTGCTCGTCGCCGCCACGCCCATCCTGTTCACGGGTGCCGCCGTCGCCATCGCGTTCCGGGCCGGCTACTGGAACATCGGGGCCGAGGGGCAGTTGCTGCTCGGCGCGATCGCCGCCGCCGGGATCGGCGCGCTTGCCGGAGACCTGCCGCCGCTCATCGTGCTGCCGGCGATGGTCGCGGCCGGTGCCCTGGCCGGAGCGGCCTGGGCACTCGTGCCGGCATTGCTCCGTGTCCGCTTCGGGATCGACGAGGTGGTGACCACGCTCCTCCTGAATCCGGTCGCGCTGCTCGTCGTCACCGGCCTCCTCCACGGTCCCTGGCGCGATCCTGTCACCGGGTTCCCGGAGTCGCCGCGGATCGTGGCCGCGGCGGAGTTTCCGACCCTGCTGGAGCGATCACGACTGCATCTGGGGCTCATCATCGCCCTGGTCATCGTCGCCGTAGCGTGGTACGTGATCGCCCGCACCCCGGCCGGGCTCCGGCTCCGGGCCGCGGGATTGAGCCCCCATGGCGCGCGGTTCGCCGGCATCGACGTCTCCATGGTGGTCCTCCGGGCCGCATTGATCAGCGGCGCGATCGCGGGATTGGCCGGCGTCTCCGAAGTGGCCGGGATCCAGTTCCGGCTGACGAGCGGCCTGTCGCCCGGGTACGGCTACACGGGGATCGTCGTCGCGACCCTCGGCTCGCTGTCGATGCCCGGGGTCGCCCTGGCGGCGCTCTTCCTCGGCGACCTCGCCGTTGGGGCGAGCTCAGCGGCGCGTGCGATGGAAATCCCGTCACAGCTGGGTGCCGTCGTCCAGGGCGTCCTCCTCCTCACCACGATCGGGTTGATCGCGCTGCGCCGCCACCGGAGCGGCGCGACACGGCGGCCCAGGCGTGATGCCCGGACGGTGCAGACGTGACGTTCGTCATCGACCTTCTGGCCGCCACCCTGCGCAACGCGACGCCGCTCGTGTACGGCACGATCGGCGAGACGTACAGCGAGCGCTCAGGTGTCCTCAACCTCGGCATCGAGGGGACGATGTACGCCGGCGCCTTCGCCGGGTTCGCGGCGGCCGCCGCGACCGGATCCCCCTTGATCGGCCTCGTCGCAGCACTGATCGTGGGTGTGCTGTCGGGCGCGATCATGGCCGTTCTCACCGTGACCCTCGGCGCCAACCAGCACGTTTCGGGGATCGGCCTGACGATCATGCTGATCGGGGCCTCGGAGTTCGCGAATCGGCTGATCTTTCGAGGGACCGACCTCCGGCGGATCGAGCCGATGCCGCTCCTGGATCCGCTGGCGATCCTCGGGGACGGCGGCGTGCTGTTCCAGCAGTACGCGCTGACCTACGTGGCGTTCCTGGTCCTGATCCCGCTCGCCTGGTGGGTGCTCCAGCGGTCGAGTCTCGGGTTGGAGATCCGTGCCGTCGGCGAGAACCCCGAGGCCGCCGACGCCGCCGGCGTGAACGTCGCCCGGACGCGCTACGTGGCGCTCGTGATCGGCGGCGCGCTGATGGCCATCGGAGGCGCGTTCTTCACCCTCGCCGTGCTCGGCAGTTTCACCCTCGACATCATTGCGGGCCGCGGCTGGGTCTGCATCGCCCTCGTCATCTTCGGACGCTGGAGAATCGGCCGCGGGGTCCTCGGGGCGCTGGTCTTCTCGTTCGTGTTCTCGCTCCAGTTCCGGCTGCGCATCCTGCCCGGCTTCGGTGAACTACCGTTCGAGCTGCTGCTGGCGCTCCCCTATCTGGTCGTCATCGTGGCCCTGGCACTGTCGGGCCGGAACGTGGCCTACCCCGGCGCATACCTGAAGCCCTATCGCCGCAGCTGAGGAGATCGCACATGGACCCGGATCGAGACCGCGAGTTCCTGGCCGTCGCCATCGAGCAGGCGCGCATCGGCCGCTCCGAGGGCGGAGTTCCCATCGGTGCCGCGCTCGTCGTCGACGGCGCGGTGCTGGG
>DATIUS010000297.1:0-1535 GCA_035466655.1 Candidatus Sulfomarinibacteraceae bacterium | reverse complement strand
GTGCCCTTCCCGCGAAGATGGGGCGGAACGCGATCGGCGATCGTCGCCGCGCACAGGACCTCTGTGTCCCCGACCTGGATCCGGCACGAGCCCTCGGCCCACTTCAGGACCCCGAGCGTGAGCGTGATCGGGCGCAGATCCGACGGCCCGCGACCGTCGGCCCGGACCGACGGCGCTCGGTTGCCGATGTTCATGTCGCTCGCTCCTCAGCCTTCGCGGCGTCCCACAACGCGTCGAGGGTAGCGAAGTCCAGGTCGCGGATGGCGACGCCCCGCTCCGCGACCATCCGCTCGACCCGCCGGAAGCGGCCGCGGAACTTCTCGTTGGCGGCGCGCAGGGCGCCCTCGCTCTCGATCCCGAGCTTGCGCCCGACGTTCACGACGACGAGGAGAAGATCCCCGAACTCCTCGCGCCGGTCCTCGTCGCCCTCGGCGCGAGCCAGCTCACCGAGCTCCTCGGCGACCTTGGCGAGGACGCCCTCCACGCTCGGCCAGTCATACCCGAGCGCGGCGGCCCGCTCCTGCATCTCCTGGCTCGCGGCGAGGGCCGGCATGGAGGGGCTGATCCCGTCGAGGGCGCCCTTCGGGCTTCGGTCCACGGCCGCCGGGATCGCGCGGCCCGTCTGAATCCCTCCCTCGTTCGCGATGCCCGTGGCCGCATCACTGATGCCGCCATACGCATCAGACACGGAGGAGCCTTCCCGAGGGGAGTGGTCTTCAGCACCGGCATGGGCACCGGCGTCCGCTTCGGCCGCCGAGGCCCGCTCGACGGCCTTGATCCGCTCCCACTGGCGCTGCACGTCGCGCGCCGTCTCGGCCACCGCGTCGCCGAAGACGTGTGGATGCCGGCGGACGATCTTCCGGGCGATCGAGGCCTGCACGTCGGCGAGGTCGAAGACCCCGGCCTCCGCGGCCAGCTGCGCATGGAGGATGACCTGGAGCAGGAGGTCGCCGAGCTCCTCCGCGAGCGCCGGCGTGGCGCCGTCGGCCAGGGCGTCGTAGACCTCGTACGTCTCCTCGAGGAGATGCTTGCGCAGCGAATCGTGGGTCTGCTCGCGGTCCCACGGGCAGCCGTCCGGTCGGCGCAGGCGGTCCGAGATGTAGGGCATGGCCCACGGGCCGGCGGCGGCAAGCTCGGGCGCGACCGGAGGCAGGTAGAGCGGCGCCGCCAGGTCCGCCGCGGTCAGCGCGCCGACCGTCGTCTCGCCGTCGCCCGGGCGCCCCACGACGTGGTCCGCGGGATAAAGGCGAGCGAGGACCGACACCGGGTCGCGGCCGTCCGGTCCGTGCCGGCCCGGCAGCGGTGCCACCGCGGCCGGATCGCCGGGGGCCGCGCCGGGCTCGGCGGCCGCACCGGGCTCGGCGGCCGCACCGGGCTCGTCAGCCTGCGCCGCCGGCGCCGCACCACCGGCCAGCAGGACCGCCAGCGGCGCGATGAGGGCGGGGCGTGACGGTTCGATCGGCGTTGCGACCAGCCGCTCCGCGCTCACGACCTGGAGACCAGCCCCGAGATCCAGCCCCCAGCGTCGCCGTGCC
>DATIUS010000296.1:0-3014 GCA_035466655.1 Candidatus Sulfomarinibacteraceae bacterium | reverse complement strand
CCGGCCGACACGGAGCAGCGGAGCGCGGGCGTAGCGGTCCTGGTCGACAACTCAGGCGTCGACGCCGGCGAGGTCCCGGGCGTAGCCCTCGGCCTCCTCCGCGTAGCCGCCGTGGTACTCGGATGGGTCCGGCCGCGCGATCTCCGAGTGGGGCACGACGCGGTCGCGGCGCAGGCCGCGGAAATCGTCGAGCGAGGTCCAGCCGCGCCCGGCGTTCCGCTCCAGGAATTCAGTCATGCCCGCGGTCAGGTTCGCGATGACGGTCGGCCCGATCGCGTGGTCGAGCATCGCCGCCGTCGCAACCTGGACCGTCCCGCAGCCCAGCAGGAAGTAGCTGAGCGCCTGCTCGAAGCCGGAGATGCCGCCGAGCCCGGAGAACTCGCGATCTGGGAAGGCCTGGGTCATCTGGGTCATCTTGGCCAGCGACTGGGCGAGGATCGCCGGGCCGCCCAGGCCACCGGACGACACGTACCCGTCCACGTTGACCTCGAAGTCGAGCGTCACCGGATCGATCAGCGGGATCGCGGGAAACGTGTTCGACGAGGAGATGGCGTCTGCGCCGCCGAGGAAGGTGGCCTCGGCCTCCTCGACGATGTTGGCCGTGGCCGGCGTGAGCTTGACCCAGACCGGGACCCTGGCGACGGCTTTGACCGCCTGGGTCGAGACGGAACAGAGGACCTTGTCCTTGCCGACGTTCGAGCCCATGTCGACGCGATCCATGTGCGGGCACGAGAAGTTGAGCTCGATGGCGTCGACGCCCTCGTCCTGCACGGCGCGGGTGAGCGTCTGCCAGTTCTCGAGCTCCTTGTCGTTCCCGGAACCGGCCATGATCGAGGCGACGAGCACCTTGTCCGGGTACGCCTTCTTGATCGCGGACAGCTTCCCCACCCACCAGTCGAGCGGCTTGTCCGAGATCAGCTCCCAGTTCCACGAAGCCATCAGCGTTGTGTCCGGCCGCTTGGTCATGGACAGGTGGGTACCGCCGTTGTCGACGCGGAGGAACTTCGTCTTGGGACCACGGACGTTGACGACGGGGTGGAGGCCGATCGTCTTGGTGACGACACCGCCCCAGCCGGCGTCGTACGCCCGCATGATGTTGGAGACGGATTCCGTCGGCGGGGCGGAGGCGAGCAGGAACGGGTTCTCGAACCGGATCCCGGTGAAGACCGTGGACAGATCGGCCACTGGGACTCTCCTCATGCGGTGCGCGCCGTGTGCGGGGCGCGGGTCGGAAAGCGGCATGGTCGGGCCCGTGGAACTCGCCGGACTAGGGCCGGTCGTCACCTAACTGCGGGTCCGCTCTGTCCCATGGCGTCGCGTCCCGGTGCCCGGGCCGGCCGGAGGGTCGGGGAGAGCGCAGGACTTCCAGCCCCTCCGGTGTGACCCTCGGACCTTGCGACGGCCTCCGCCGGGCCGACACGATCGCCTCGAGCGATCGCGACATCGTCCGTGGATGCCCATGCGTCCGGGCCGGGTCTGTCGGGCATCCGCTTCAAGGTTCGATCACCAGGAGGCACAGACGTGACCATCGAAGCGACCCGGTCGGCCCCCGCGCCGGCGACACTGCCCATCCTCAGCCACTGGATCGACGGCCGGCCGGTGGAGGTCCTGCCGGAGCAGACCGGGCCGGTCTACAACCCGGCCACCGGGCAGGTCGTCGCCCGCGTCCCGCGCGGCGGCGCTCCCGAGGTCGACGCCGCGGTCGCGGCCGCCAAGGCGGCCTTCCCGGCCTGGCGCGACATGCCGCTCATCGTTCGCAGCCAGCTCTTCTTCGCCTTCCGCGAGGTCATGTGGCGGAACCGCGAGGAGCTCGCCTCGCTGATCACGCGGGACCACGGCAAGACGTTCGCGGATGCCCTCGCCGGCGTGACCCGCGGAATCGAGACGCTCGAGTTCGCGTGCGGGCTGCCCGTTCACCTGGCGGGCATGAACACGCCCAACGTCGCGACCGCCGTGGACGCGGTGACGCTGCGGCGTCCGCTCGGTGTCGCGGCGGCGATCACGCCGTTCAACTTCCCGGTCATGGTCCCGCTCTGGATCTACCCGATCGCGATGGCCTGCGGCAACACGTTCGTCCTGAAGCCGTCGTCGCACACGCCCGGGGCGACCCAGCTCCAGGCGGAGCTGTGGAAGGAAGCGGGACTTCCGGACGGCGTGTTCAACGTCGTCTACGGCGGGCGGGACGCGGTCACGGCGATCGTGGAGCACCCCGACGTCGACGCGATCCAGTTCGTCGGCTCCACGGCGGTCGGCCGGTACGTCTACGAGGAGGGCACACTGCGAGGCAAGCGGGTGGGCGCTTTCACGAGCGCGAAGAACGCGATGGTCGTGCTGCCTGATGCGGACATGGAGATGACCGCTGACGCGGCCGTGGCCTCGGGCTATGGATCCGCGGGCGAGCGCTGCATGGCCCAGACGCTCGTCATCGCCGTCGGCGACGCGGGGGACCGGCTGCGGCCCCTCATCCTCGATCGGATCGCGCGGCTGAAGGTCGGTCCGGGCATGGAGCCCGGGGTCGACATGGGGCCGATCTACACGGCCGAGCACCGCGAATCGATCATCCGCTGGATCGAAAAGGGCGTCGAAGGCGGCGCACAGCTCGTCGTGGACGGCCGGCCGTTCGTCCACCCGACGAACCCGGACGGCTTCTTCCTGGGGGTGAGCCTGTTCGACCACGTCACCCCGGACATGGAGATCTTCACCGAGGAGATCTTCGGCCCGGTCCTCGGGATCGTCCGGGTCGCGACGTACGACGAGGCGCTCGCCCTCGTGAACGGCCACCAGTATGCGAATGGGACGGCGATCTTCACCACGGACGGCGGGGCCGCCCGGCGCTACCAGCTCGAGGTGGACGTGCCGATGATCGGGGTGAACGTCCCGATCCCGGTTCCGGCCGGCTACCTCAGCTTCGGCGGCGCGAAGAAGTCGTCGTTCGGCGACCTCGCCATGCGCGGCGAGGACGGAATCCGCTTCTTCACCCAGCGCAAGGAGGTCACCGTCCGCTGGCCGGAGCC
>DATIUS010000295.1:0-2077 GCA_035466655.1 Candidatus Sulfomarinibacteraceae bacterium | reverse complement strand
TGAGCTCGACATCGTCGCGCCGCAGCGCCAGATCCAAGACGAGCTTCACGACGGCGCCGGCATCCGTCGGGCCGGGCGACCCCGGTGACGGCGAAGGAGCCTCGTCCGAGGGTGTGGCGGTCGGCCCCGGCGTGAGCGCCGGGGATCCCTGGACACCGCAGCTTCCCGCCATGGCCGCGATGAGCAGGAAAAGGACGGTCCTCGCCATTCGCAGCCTCCATGTGCTCGCTCCAGGGTCCCGGAGCCGGAAGTTCGCCTATCTGACGCCGAAGTCATCGCCGTGTGACCAGCGCGAAGGCCTCCGCCGCACCGCCGCTAGACTGGCGGATGATGACGACCCGATCATCCCGCCGCAGCGACCTGATCGAGCTCATCCCGCCCGTCGAGAAGGCGTTTCTCATCGCCGTCGATACCGGCGACGCTTCGGGCTGGTCGGCCGCGGACTCGCTCGTCGAGCTCGCCAACCTCGCCACGACCGCCGGCGCGGAAGTGGTCGGCGCGGAGTGGCAGAACCGCCGCCACGTCGACCCGAACTGGTACATCGGGAAGGGCAAGGCGGAGGAGCTCGTCGCTGCCCGCAACGAGACGAGATTCGACCTCCTCATCGCCGATGACGAGCTCTCGCCGACGCAGCAGAAGGCGCTCGAGACCCTCCTGAACGTCAAGGTCATCGACCGCAGCCGGTTGATCCTTGACATCTTCGCCCTCCATGCCCGGACCCACGAAGGGCGCCTCCAGGTCGAGCTGGCCCAGCTCGAGTACCAGCTGCCCCGGCTGACGCGCCTGTGGACCCACCTGTCGCGAACCCAGGGCGGGATCGGGTCCCGCGGGCCCGGCGAGTCCCAACTCGAGACGGACCGGCGGATCATCCGCGAGCGGATCAAGAAGATGAAGGAGCGGGTGGAGGACGTCCGGCAGAACCGGGCGACCACGGCCCGCGGTCGCGACCGGCGGCTCATGGCGACCGTCGGCATCGTCGGCTACACGAACGCCGGGAAGTCGACGCTCCTCAACTCGCTCGTCGGTTCGGAGGTCGCGCTCGCGGAGGACAAGCTCTTCGCGACGCTCGATCCGACGAGCCGGCAGGTCAAGCTCGGGGACGGCCAGGCAGCGATCGTCACGGACACGGTCGGCTTCATCCACAAGCTCCCGCACCAGCTCGTCGATGCCTTCCGGGCGACACTCGAGGAGGTGAATCGCGCCGACGTGCTGCTCGAGGTCGTCGATGCCTCGGACGCGCATTTCGCCGGGCACCGCGCGACGGTCCAGACCGTCCTCGACGAGCTCGGCGCCGGCGCCAAGCCGCGCCTCGTCGTCTTCAACAAGGCGGACCTCCTGGAGCCGGCGGCGCGCGACGGGAACCTCCCGGCGCCGGCGATCGCGGGTGCCGTCTTCGTCTCCGCGTTGACCGGATACGGCCTCGACACGCTCCGGGCCGAGCTCGCGGCGCTCCTTGCGTCGCTCTGGGTCGCAATCGACGTCCACGTCCCGTATGCCGCGGGGGAGCTCCTGGCGCGGATCCGGGAGCGGGGGACGGTCGAGCTTGGGTACGGCAATCGCGACGTGCGCGTGACCGGGCGGGTGGCCCCCGTCCTGGCGGCCGAGCTGGACCGCGTCGCCGCCGTCTGGCGCGCATCGCTCGAGAACGCCGCCGACGCGTGAGCAACCGGTCGCGAACCCCGAGCCGGCCCGTCGAGCTCGCCGCCGGGGCTGGGAGGCCGGGATTCGTGGACGGCCTGTGGACGGAGCCCCCAGAATCGGCCTTCGTTCGCGAGAAGTCGTGGATAAGTCCGTATCGGACCGCTGGCCCCGCCGGGTACAGTTCGTCTTGCCCGGAGAGGCAAACGAACCACTGACGATCCGGCAGGTGCTTGCACCGGCCAAAGTCGCGCCCAATGCTTGCATGGGGTGTGATGGAACGACTAGGGATCGGGGGTTTCTCCGGGCGTTTTCGTGTGCCCGGCGTTGCTCGTCCCAGCCACCGGCCCCCCGGCCAGCCAGGCTCGTGGATGAGGTGTGGACGGAACCGGCGAGACGACCTCGGTTTCGCCAAACTCGTGGATAAGCCCCTTCCGCG
>DATIUS010000294.1:0-20231 GCA_035466655.1 Candidatus Sulfomarinibacteraceae bacterium | reverse complement strand
TCGAGTTCGACTGGGTCGTCACGGCGCAGCAGGCCGGGGGGTACAAGCCGCGGCTCGCCAACTTCGAGCTCCTCTTCGAGCGGCTGGCGATGCCGCGCGAGCGGATCCTCCATGTCGCCCAGAGCCTCTTCCACGACCACGTGCCGGCCAAGGCGCTGGGTCTCTCCACGGTCTGGATCGATCGCCGCCACGATCGCCCCGGGTCGGGCGCGACGCCCCCGGCTGACGCGACGCCCGACGCCCGCTTCCCCGACATGGCGAGCTTCGCCGCCGCCGCGGTCCGCGCGTAGCGGGGCAGGCACTGCGGTCCGCGCGGCGCGGGGGCTGGGCCGGCGCACGCACGCGATTCCGGGTGGCCCGGAGCCTGTACCATCGGCGCAGCCCGGAGCGGTCACGTACGGGACCCGTCCACGTCCGCGCACTCGCGCGGCAGGATGCAAGGGTCCGCGATGCCCGGCCCGGTCGGAGGATGGCGATGGCCACCGTCACGTTCGAGCACGTCACGAAGCGCTTCGGTGACGTCTTCGCGGTCAGGGACCTTACCCTCGAGATCCAGGACGGCGAGTTCATGGTCCTCGTCGGCCCGTCGGGGTGCGGCAAGACGACCAGCCTCCGGATGATCGCCGGGCTCGAGGAGATCACCGAGGGCACGCTCAAGATCGGCGACCGCGTCGTGAACGACGTGGCGGCGAAGGACCGCGACATCGCCATGGTCTTCCAGAGCTACGCGCTCTACCCGCACATGTCCGTCCGCGACAACATGGCCTTCGGCCTCAAGCTCCGCAAGCTCCCGAAGGCGGACATCGACCGGCGCGTCGGCGATGCGGCCCGGATCCTCGGCCTCGAAACCCTCCTCGGCCGCAAGCCGAAGGAGCTCTCCGGCGGGCAGCGGCAGCGCGTCGCGCTCGGGCGGGCGATCGTCCGCGAGCCGGCGGTCTTCCTGATGGACGAGCCGCTCTCCAACCTCGACGCCAAGCTCCGCGTCCAGACGCGGGCCGAGATCGCCCGCCTCCACCAGCGGATGGGGACGACGTTCGTGTACGTCACCCACGACCAGGTCGAGGCCATGACGATGGGCAGCCGGATCGCGGTGATGAATGCCGGCGACCTGCTCCAGGTCGGGACGCCGCAAGAGCTGTACGACCACCCGAAGAACCGGTTCGTCGCCGGCTTCATCGGGAGCCCGGCGATGAACTTCGCCTCGCTCGTCGTCGACGGCGACCGGATGCGCGGTTCGGGGTTCGACTTCCCGGTCCCGACCCGGTTCCGGCCCGCACTCGCCGGGTCGAGCTCGCGTCGCGTGGACGCCGGGTTCCGGCCGGAGCACCTCGAGCTCGGCGGCGAGGTCGGCGAGCGACTGACGATCCGTGCCAACGCGGACGTCGTCGAGTACCTCGGCAACGAGGAGCTGCTCCACCTCACGGTCACAGGCCACGAGGGCGACGTCATCGCCGTGGTCTCCGCGTCGCATCGCGTGCGCCCGGGCGATGTCCTCGACCTCCAGATCCCGGCCGACAAGCTCCACCTGTTCGACGCCGAGTCGGGCGAGGCCGTCCCCGCCACGAGGGACTGAGCAGGGTGCCCCGGGAGCACGTCGCCGGCGGCGACGGCCATCCCGCCGACGACCGCCTCCGCGAAACGGTCGTCGGCACTCGAACGGTCTACCGGGGCTACTACCTCGACGTCCGGGTGGACGAGGTCCTGACGCCGGCGGGCCGGCGCGCGACTCGCGACATCGTGAGTCATCCGGGCGCGGTTGCGATCATCGCCCTCGACGGCGCGGAGCGCATCCTCATGGTCCGCCAGTTCCGGCTGGCCGCCGGACGGACCCTCCTCGAGATCCCAGCCGGGACGCTGGACCGCGCCGCCGACGGTTCGCTCGAGGACCCGGACCTCGCGGCCCGGCGCGAACTGGAGGAGGAGACGGGGTTCCGCGCCGGCCACTGGGAGCACCTCGGGGCGTTCTGGACGGCGCCCGGTTTCGCGACGGAGCTGATGCACCTCTACCTGGCCCGCGACCTCGCGCCGGCCCACGGGGAGCGGCTCGGGCCGGACCTCGATGAGCACCTGGAGCTCGAGCACGTCCCGTGGCGCGACGCGATCGCGATGGCCGAGCGGGGCGAGATCGCCGACGCGAAGTCGCTGGTCGGGATCCTCCGCGTCGCCCGGATCCTGGAGGCCGCCTCGCCCTGAGGCGGCGTTGGTTCGGCGCGACGGGCGGACCATCCGGGTGTGCCCGGCCCGACGGGCACACCAGACGTGGCGGTTGTGCCCGGCCCGACGGGCACACCAGACGTGGCGATCGTGCCCGACTCGCGGGCACGCAGGGCCGCGCCGCCAGGATCAGTCCGTCGGGGGCCTTGCCGGCTCCGGGCCGAGCCGGGCCAGGGCGTTCCGGTAGAGCGCCGAGCCGGGCTCCAGCGCCACGGCGAGGCGGAGGTGCGTCCGCGCTTCGGCCGACCGCCCGAGCCGCTTCAGGCTCTGGCCGACACCGAAGTGTCCGTACGGCGATGACGGGTCGATCTCGAGGAGCCGCTCGAACGCCTCTAGCGAGCGATCGTGCTGGCCGGCGTTGAAGTAGGCGCGGCCGAGCGCCTCGACGATCGAGCCCTTGCCGGGTTCGGCGCGGGCCGCGCGCTCCAGGACCACGGCGGCCTGGGCGTGGTGCCGTCCGCGCAGGAGGGCGAGGCCTCGCTGGAACAGCTCGTAGGCGCCCTCGCGATCCTCGGGTGGGCGGGACGGCTCGTCCATGTCCCGATGGTGGCACGGAACGGCGGACCATGCGGCGTGCGTGGACCTGGGCCTGAACCTGGGGCCTGGCCCGCCGTTGGGCGGGAGACCCGGCTGTTCAGCCGAGTCCGTGGTCGCGCCAGTCCGCGAGCCGGACCGGGCGAAGCCGCGGACTGTCGGTCCGGCCGGGAATGCGGCCTCGCTTCGCGATCGGACGCCCGTCGATCTCCTTGAGGTCGGCGGTGAAGTCGACCGGCCTCGCGCCGCTGATGTACGAGCCCACGGCGAACGAGTCCACCGGCGCGCCGGCGTCCTTGAAGTACCGGATCCGGTCCGGGGTCAGGCCGCCCGAGACGACGATCCGCACTGCCCCGTGGCCGGCCTGGTCGAGCCGGGCTCGGACCTCGAGGACGAGGTCCGGTGTCACCCGGCCGCGCTCGGACGGCGTGTCGAGCCGAATCCCGTAGAGCCGATCACCGAGGGCCTCGGCGACGCGAAGCGCCTCCTCGGCCTCGTCCTTGAAGGTGTCGACGAGAACGATCCGCGGCACGTCCGGATCGAGGTCACGGTCGAACGCCCGGGCCGCCTCGACGGTGTCCCCGAAGATGAGGACGAGGGCGTGGGGCATCGTCCCGGTCGGGTTCAGGCCCGCCAGGCGGGCGCCGGCCGGTGTCGACGCGCCGACGCAGCCGCCGACGATCGCGGCGTAGTCGAGGACGTCCGTGATGTCCGGGTGGACGTGGCGCGCCCCGAACGAGATGACGGGTTCCGGGGCGGCGGCGAGGACGACCTCGTGCGCGGCGGTCGCCCAGCCGGTCGACTGGGCGAGCATCCCGAGGATCGCGGTTTCATACAGGCCGAACGCCCGGTACCGCGCCGAGATCCGGAGGACGACCTCCTTCGAGGCGATCTCGTCCCCGTCGTCGAGGGCCTCGACCACCGTGTCGCTCGGATCGGCCTCGGCCAGAACGTGCCCGAGCAGGTTCTTGGCCTCGTCGATCCCGCACAGGATCGCCGACTGGCGGGTGAAGACCTCCATCGTGACGACGGGGTCCATGCCCTCGCGCTCGAGGATCCGCTCCGCCCGGGCGAAGTAGACGTCGGCCGATTCGCCGGACAGGATCTCCCACGACGGGCGGGCACGATGGATCGGCATCAGCGCCGGGTGCCTCCGCGAGCGCCAGAACGCCGTGCCGGACCCGCCACCGCCGTCGTCTCCTCCCGCTGGGCCGCCTGCGCCGTCCACCCCGGGGGGTGGACCGGCCTGCTGAGCGGCGAGTGTAGCGTACGTCTGCGGCCCACCGGCCGGCCCGGCCGCCGCCGCGATCGCGCTCGATCCACCCGTTTCGACGGCGATCCCGGGCGACGGGCGACGCCTCCGCCGGCGAATCGCGACCGCGAGCAGGACGACGGCGCCGCTGCCGCTCACGACGATGGCGAGCCGCTCCCGCCCGGCCGCCGGTGCCCCCGCGACGATCGCCGCGGCCGTCGCGGCAGCCGTCTCGGCGCCCTCGAGGTCCCCTGCCTCGAACGCGGCCGTCGCCTCGTCGACGTGGGCCGCCGGGGCGGCGCCGAGGAGGCCGAGCCACTCGATCGGACCCACGTCCGCCTCGATCGCAGCGACCACCCGGACGATCGCGGCGAGGGCGTCGAGCTGCGCCTGCCCGGCGGCCTCGGCCGCACGGAACCCGCGGTCGGCCGCCTCGTAGGCGGCCTCGAACGCATCGCCCGGCGTCACACCGAGTGCCGCGGCGAGGACGTCCACGTGGCCGCGCAGCTCGAGGACCGCGGCGGCCTCGTCGATCCGCTCGAGCGCCCGCCCGAACGCCCAGCTCCCGAGCGGGGCCCGGACGTAGTACGGCGGACGCCAGTCCCCGCCGGCCGTGAGGAGCGCCTCGTAGCGTGCGCGCGCCGCCGCCCGGGCGTCCAGTTCGCGGTCGGAGGCCGGGCTCACCACGAGATCGCGGAACAGGACGTCGGCCCGCGTGGAGCCGCCGACCTCGACGAGCAGGTCCAGGAACCGGCGCCACGAGTCGAACACCGCGACCGTCTCGGGCTCGCCGGCCCCGCGATAGGCGATCACGTCCCCGTCCGCGGCCCGGAAGACCGCCCGCATCCGTTCCGGACCGATCTCCCGGTAGAGCTCGTCGACGACGAACCAGGCGGCGTTGTAGCCGTACTGGTCCCGCGTCGCGGTGTCATCGGTGACGGTCTCCGGAAAGGTCCAGTCGGCGAGGTCGACCCGCCCGAGGTCGTCCGCTCTGGGGGATTCGGGAGCTCGCCTGGCGCCGTCCAGGCCGGACAGGACGAGTGCCGTGTACGTCTCGGCGAGGCCCTCGCCAATCCAGCGGTCGAGGAACAGGCCCGGGTTGAACCAGGCGTGCGATGCCTCGTGGACGATCGTCTCCGCGTCGAGCTCCTCGCTGATCTCGATGCGCTCCTCCTGCGTGTAGAACAGGCCGGAGTACCCCTCGAGCAGCGGCGCGTACACCTCCGTGATGTCGAGGCGACCATCGAGCGGCCAGGGCAGGCCGACGAGCTCGCGGAGGTCCGGCATGGAATCCCGAAGCGTGTCGGCGACGGTCGTCCGCCAGGCCGGGTCCTCGGGCCAGCTCCGGATTCGCAGCTCGACGTCCCCGGGGAGGACCAGGGCATCCGAGGTGTACGCCCGCTCGCGGACCGCCGCGACCGAGACCAGGAACGCGTCGGGCTCCCGGATCCCGATCGCCCGGAGGGTCGTGGCGCCGCCTTCGGCGGTCGTGGCGACCCTGGACCCCGCGGCCTGGACCTCGAAGCCGGCCGGAACGCGGGCCGTCACGGCCGACGAGCCCGCGTCTCCCCAGGCCCACAGCTGAAAAGCGGCGAAGGCCTGGCCGACTCGAACGGCCGAGTCGGAGCGCGGCGGGGCACCCGGCAGGTCCCAGCTGAGGGTGAGCGCCGTGGTCTGGCCGAAGCGGAGATCCCGGCGCAGGCGGACCCCTGCCTCGACGTACCCGTCTTCGGCGACCGTGCTGACCGGCAGCCCACCGACCTCGTCGCGGGCCCGGACGTCCGCGGCCTCGGGGTGGATGGCCCACGCCAGGTCGCGGTAGGCGTAGTCGAAGGAGCCGTCGCTCGGCACGTCGTTGGTCAGGCTGAACTCGACCGTCACGCGGACCACCCCGCCGCGCAGGTCGACGTCGTACGTCGCGTCGGCCCGGGTGAGGAGCCGGCCGGAGGCGGCCAGGGCCGGCTCGGCGACGGCAGGGGCGAGCACCAGGCCCCCGGCAAGGACGAGCGCGAGTGCCGCGGCGAACCTGACCCGCGATCGCGTGACGCCCGTCATGGTCCGGCGTCCGCCATCGGCACGCGCCGGGGACCCGGGGATTCTCACCGGGGCCTCGCATGCCGGACGGCCCGGCGGGCCCGGCCGCGCCCCCGGAACCGGTCGCGGACGAGCCATGCCAGGAGCACCGTGGCAAGGGCAAGGAGCGCCGCGCCGGTGATCCGTCCCCGGGCGACGTCCGGAACGGAGCGCCACGTCGTCTCGGCCGCGGCCGCGAGCGTGATCGCGCCGTCGAGATCGCCCGATTCGAACGCCGCCCGCGCCGCGCCCAGGCTGGCCTCGGGGTCCGCCCCGAGCAGGCCGATCCAGTCGATGAGACCCGGTTCGACGATCCGCATCCCGGCGACCTCCTGCAGCCGCGCGATGACCGCAAGCTCGGTGGCCGCCTCCGCGGCGGCGACATCGAGGCCGGCGTCGCCCTCGAACGCGACGCGAACCGCATCGGGCAGCCGGAGGCCGGCCGCGTCGGCGGCCGTGCGGAGCGCGTCGCGCTGGCGAAGCACGGACTCGGCGTCCCCGATCCCGCGGAGGGCGGCCTCGAACTCCCAGGCCCGCATGGCGTCGCGGATGGCGCGCGGCAGCATCCATGGGGCGGCCGCGCCGACGACGCCTGCGTACGCGGCCCGCGCGCCGCGCCTCGCGTCGAGGAGGATCGTGTCCTCCGGACGGGTCACCCAGCGACGCCAGAGCCGCTCGAGCTCGGCGTCGATTGGAACGTCCGACGCCCTCGCCGCGTTCGTGGTCGTCGCCGGGTCCGCGCCCTCCGTTGGATCCGTGCGCGCCACTCGATCCGCGAGGAGGTCCAGCAGGGCGCGCCAGTCGGGTGGGCCGGCCCCCTGCTCCACCGCGGCGCCGACACCGTGGGAAACCGGCTGATACGCGTGGAGACCGCCCGCTGCAGCGATCCAGGTCTCCCGCAGGATGTCGTCGCCGACGGTCGCCGCGATCTCCCGGGCGAGGGCGAGGGACGCCGCATACCCGTAGGCGTCCTCGGCACGTGAGGCCGTCCCGGCCGGCGGCCACGCGTTGAGCGGCTGAGCGGCCTCGGCCGGAGCGTTCGCGAGGTCCGGTGCGTCGATGGCCACTTCGAGATCGGCCGCCGCGAGCTCGGCGTAGTACGAGGCGAACCCCTCCGCGATCCAGCGGTCCGCGACGAGCCGGCCGTTGAACCAGCCGTGGGCCGCCTCGTGGAGGATGACCCCGGCGGCGGCGGCGTGGCCGACCTGGACGAGGGGCGTCGCCGGGTCGAAGGTGCCGGCAAAGCCGCCGCTGCCCCGGACGAGCTTCTCCTCGACGATGAGTGGGTCGCTGAACGGCCAGGGGGCGCCGATCGCATCGGCCAGGAAGACGATCGCCGGCGCGAACAGGCCGTCGACGCGGGCGCGCCAGGCCGAGTCGTCCGGCCAGGCCCGATAGACGAGGGTGACCGTCTGGCCACCGACCGACACGTGTCGCCGGGCGTCGAGATAGCCGCCGGCCCGATCCGCCGCGATGTCGGCAACGAACGTCGTGGGGACGTCGAGCGGGCCGCTCCGGTAGACGCGCCAGCCGTCCGGATCGGTCGCCGGCCCCACGAGCGGCCCGCGCCCGATCTCGACCGAGTAGCCGCCGGGAATGCGGACCACGACGGACGATCCGGGCGTCGCCTCCGTGCCGTGCGCCCAGGCCTGGAACCCGACCAGCGACGGCGTGATCCGGAGCGGCCGGTCGGGGGCGCCGCCGGGGTCGACGAGGTCGAACGTCAGGACGAGGTCGGTGGACTTGCCGGCCGCGAGCCTGGCGCCGAAGCGGAGTCGCAGGACGACACCGGTCTCGTCTGCCGACCGCACCGTGACGCTCGGCGAGCCGGACGCGGCGGTCAGCCGGAAGTTCGACGTGCCGGGCAGGACGGCCAGGACGGCCTCGTCGTAGAAGTAGCGGCGGGTGACCGTGTCCCGGAGCCGGTTGGTGGCACTGATCTCCACCGTGACGGCGACACGGCCCTCGTCGGGGAGCACTTCGTACGTCGTGGTGGTGACGAGGATGAGCGCCGGCATCGCCGCCTGAACCGGGGCGAGTCCGCCCGCGGGGCCGGCCAACAGGGTGCTCGCAGCGAGGATGACCGCCGCGACGATACGCGGAGCGGCGCCGGTCACGACTCGTGCCGCGGCGGCGAGCGGTCCTCCAGTGCCGATCACGGTTCGTCCGACGCCGGGGGCTCGTACAGCTCCGGGAACCGCGCGGCGAACCGGTCGATGAGCGCGGACGTCCGGGACTCGCGAGCCGCGTACCCGTCGGGGACGCGGCCGCCGACCCAGACCCACGGGCGAGTCTCCTCGAACAGGCGATCGGCGATTCCCGCGACGCGCGCGAGCGCCAGGCCCAGCTCGTCGGCGTCGAGCCAGCGGGCCGGGATCTCGACTGCGAGGATCGGCCGGCCGTCCTCGGTGATCGAGAACTTCGCGAGCGGGAATTCGTCATTCCAGCGGAGCAGCGCCCGATACGACTTCCGCAGGCCGTCCCCGATCGGCGGCGCGAGGTGCCCCCAGACGACGAGCCCGAGGTCCGGATCGAGGATCAGCGTGGTCCGGAGGTCGTGTCGCCGTCGCCCGTCGAGGACGATGTCCCACGCCCGCACGCCGTCGCGGACGAGGCACGGCCCCGCCGGGATCCCGAGATCCGCGAGCCAGCGCTCGACGAGCTCGCCGGACGGCGCGCTGGGGTCCGGGCCGGGCCGGGTCCGGCCGGCGGGCAGGGTGGGATCCGATGGCACGGCGGCAGTCTAGACCGCCGAGCGCGCCTCCTCGGCCGATACGATGACCGCCCTCACCCGGCGCGTCGGGGCGGACGCGTCCACGGAGCCGCCGGCCGGCACGACGCGCTTGGTGAAATCCGACGCGCGCACGTTGCCGCCGATCCGCACGTTGCGGCCGATCCGCGCGCCGCGCGGGATGACACTCTGTTTCCCGACCACCGTGATCCCCGTGTTCAGGCGCCCCGGCTCCGCCCTGTTGGGCGTGTCGTCCGGGCCTTCGCCGACGATCGCCCCCGGCCCCACGACGACCTCCTTGTCGAGGATCGACCGATCGATGACGGCGCGCGACCCGATCACCGAGTCGAACATCACGATCGAGTCGCGGACGACCGCGCCGACACCCACCCGGACGCCCGGTGAGAGGACGCTGTTGACGACCGTCCCCTCGATCACGCAGCCGTGGCTGATCAGGCTCCGATGGACCTGCGCGGTGGGGCCCAGCTTGGCGGGGGCGCGCTCCTCCGAGCGCGTGTGGATCACCCAGTCCTTGTCGTACAGGTCAAGCTCCGGCCGATCCACCAGGAGGGCCATGTTCGCCTCCCAGTACGACTGGATCGTCCCGACGTCCTGCCAGTAGCCCGCGAAGCGGTAGCCGTACACCCGGGCGCCGCCGTCGAGCATCGCCGGGATGACGTGGGCGCCGAAGTCGACCCGATCCTCGTCCAGCCACTTCAGGAGGGCCCGGCGGGAGAACGCGTAGACGCCCATCGAGGCGAGGTCGCTCTTGGGCTGCTTCGGCTTCTCCTGCCACTCGATGATCCGGTCGCCGTCGTCGAGGGCAAGGATCCCCATCCGGGATGCCTCGGCGAGCGGGACGCGCCGGACGGCGATCGTGACGTCCGCGCGCTTGCGCCGGTGGGCGGCGATGAACGGGCCGTAGTCCAACTTGTAGATGTGGTCGCCGGCGAGGACGAGCACGGTCTCGGCGTCCGAGTGCGCGAGGACGTTCCGGTTCCGGAGGACCGCGTCGGCCGTGCCGCGGTACCACTCGGCGACGCGCCCGCGCGCGATGTACGGCTGGAGCAGCTTCACGCCGCCCCGCGCCCGATCCAGGTCCCACGGACGACCGACGCCGATGTGGTCGTTGAGCGACCGGGGGTTGTACTGGGTCAGGACGACGACGTCGTTGATCTCGGAGTTGACGCAGTTCGACAGGGTGAAGTCGATGATCCGGTACTTCCCGCCGAACGGGACGGCCGGCTTCGCCCGGACCGACGAGAGGATGGAGAGCCGCTCGCCCTCGCCGCCGGCGAGGACCATTGCCATCGTCCGCTTCACCCGAATGCTCCTCCGATGTCCGCGGGCGGGGTCACCGGCCTCGATGCTAGCACCGCACCCTCGGCGTGGGATCGTCGGCGCGGCACCGTCCTACAGGAAGAGCCGGGGATTGAGGAAGTCGCCATTGAACTGAACGCCCCAGTGCAGGTGCGGTCCCGTGGTCCGCCCGGTCAACCCCTCGTAGGCGATCACCTCGCCCGTCACGACCGCCTCGCCCGTCCGAACGGCGATGGGGTACCTCCGATTGTCGAGGTGGGCATACCAGGTGACGAGGTTCTCGGCGTGGGCGATGATCACGATCCAGGCACGCGGCGACCGGTCGTAGGGGTTCGCGCCGGCGAACACGACGATCCCGGGGCCTGCCGCTCGGACCGGCGTGTAGAGCGGCGCGGCGATGTCGATCCCCTTGTGGAAGTGGCGGCAGCGGCCCCGCGGAGGCTCCCAGCCGAAGCCCGTGCAGCCGTACTCCTGGGTGATCGTCCCGGCCATCGGCCACTTGAGGGTGCCGTTGTACTTCGACGGGATCGAGCCGCGCCGGGCGCGCTCCTTGACGAGCCGGTCGATCTCCTTGCGCAGCGCCTCCTCGGCCTTCTCGCTCGCGGCGATCTGCTTCGCGAGCGCGGCCTTGTCCTTCGCCATCTGCTCGTACGTGGTCTGCTGCTCGGCCAGCAGCCGCTCGGTCTCGGCCTCCAGACGGGCCAGCCGGTCGCGCGCCGCGGCGAGCGCGGCGAGCTGCGTGTCGAGTTCCGCGCGCCGAGTGTCCGCGTCCGCTCGCATCGATGCGGCCTGCTCGCGGGTGGAGACGACCGTCGCGTGGAGCACGGTCAGGACCTGCTGGTCGGCGACGATCTGCTCGACCAGGACGCGATCCTGCTCGGCAAGGTCGAGGTGGTAGGAGACCTCGGCGAGCACGTCCGTGAACGTGTCGCTCGAGAGCACCGTCTCGAGGAGCGTCGTCCGGTCCGTGTCGTAGGCGAGGCGAATCCGCTCGGCGAGGATCTCCTTGCGGGCCTGGAGCTCGGCGAGCTTGGTCGCCTCGCGCCCCTCCACGTCCGACAGCTGGAGGTCGAGCTTGGCGACCAGCGCATCGAGCTCGTCCACCTGGCCCTCGGCGATCGCGACGTCGACGGTCATCTGGACGACCTGGCTCCGCACCGCCGTCAGGTCCGTGTTGATCTCGTCGAGCGACGCCTTCGTCCCGGCCAGCTCCACGGACAGGGCCGCCTGGCGCGTCGCCAGCGCCGCGACCTGGGCCTTCTGCTTCGCGATCTGGGTCTCGAGCGCCTTCTGCTTGGCCCGCGCGTTGGCGAGGTCGTCGGCGCTGGCCGGCGAAGGCGGAGCGGCGACGAACAGGCCGCCGATGACCGAGGTCAGGATGAGAATGAAGAGGATGCCGCGGCCACCGCGGTCGGCGCGACCAGGCGGCCGGGACCAGCCCTGAACCTCAGGCGTTCGGCGGCGCATCGAGTGGCGTCGTCATCGTGCGAACGATCTCCGTCACGTGCGTGGGCGCGTTCCGTTTCGCTCGCCGGGTGAGACCGCCGCTCCACGTCGGGCACCACGTAGGAACGACTTCCGGCTGGTTCGAGATGATAGCGCACGCCGTCCACTCTCCAGCCGGAGTCAGCTCCGACGCCGACCGGATGACCGTCAGGCGATGCGCGAGCCGAGCATCGCCCACAGGGCCCCGGCGATGAGGAACGGGCCGTACGGCACGTAGCTCCGGAGCGTGATCCGGCGGGCGGCGATGAGGATGGCGATCACGACGGCCCCCGCGATCGCTCCGCCGGCGACGGTCGCCAGCACCCGGGGCGCGCCCGCGAGGAGGGCGACGCCGAACAGCAGCTTCAGGTCGCCCACCCCGATCGCCCCGGCCCCGAACGGGATCGAGACGAGGTACAGGGCCGCAGGCAGCCCGATGCCAGCGACGGCTGCCCAGAGCAGCTCGTCCGGGGTTCGCACGAACGGCCCCGCGCCCGCGACGAACCCGACCACTGCCCAGCCGGCGAGCGGGAACGTGACGACATCCGGCAGGAGCCGCTGGTCCAGGTCGGTGGCGAACAGGAGGACGAGGGCGACGACGATCGGCGCGACGAAGGCGAGCGCCGCGGGATCAGCCGCGACGTCTGCCGCGAACCGGTCCGCGAGGAGCCCTCCGCTCAGCCCCCCCGCCAGTGCCACCGCAGCGGTGCGCCAGTCGACCGCCCGGACGCCCCCGTCCTCGTGGGCCGGCCAGCGGGCGGCGATCCGGTCGGCGACGGCGCCCCAGGCAAGGCCGGCGATCCCGCCGGCAATGACGATCGGCTCCACTGGCGTTCCTGCCGGTCCGCCCGGGGTCCGCGTCGCGTCCGAACCGTGCCGCGCGGGCCGTCAGGCCGGCGCGGCGCCGGCGAGGGCGAGCTCGACGAGCGTGGCGTGCGTGACGCCGCTCGCGCCCCGGGCCGCCCAGGGCTTCGCCTTCACGAAGTAGGCCGTGCCGCCGATGTCCAGGTGGACCCACGGCTTCGTGGCGAACTCGCGGAGGAAGAGCCCGCTCTTCACGAGCCCGCCCTGTGCGCTCCCGCTGTTGATCATGTCGCCGTACCACGACTCCATGTCCACCCAGTACTCGTCGACGAGCGGGAGCTGCCAGTACCGCTCTCCAGCCCGCCGGCCGGCGGCGAGCACCGCGTCCGTCCACGCGGGATCCGTGCCGAACGCACCGGTCACGAGATCGCCGAGCGCCCGCGAGACCGCGCCGGTGAGCGTGGCGACGTCCACGAGATGGGTCGCCCCGAGGCGCTCCGCGTAGGTCATCGCATCACCGAGGATGAGCCGCCCCTCGGCGTCCGTGTTCGTGATGTCCACCCACTTGCCGTTGAGCGCCCTGACCAGGTCGCCGGGGCGGGTGGAGTGCGGGCCGGGCATGTTCTCGACCGCCGGGGCGACCGCCAGGAGCGGCGTGCCGGGGGCGAGTCGGGCGAGGGTGGTGATGGCCGCAATCACGGTGCAGGCACCGGTCTTGTCCATCTTCATCTCTTCCATCCGGTCGGCCGGCTTGATGCTGATCCCGCCGGAATCGAAACAGACGCCCTTGCCGATGATCGCGAGGTGGCGGCCGGCCGCGTCCAGCTCGCCGGCACCACCGGACCGCATGACGATCATCCGAGGCGGGTTGTCGCTCCCCTGCCCGACGGCCATGAACATCCCCATGCCCAGTTCCGTGGCCCGCTCCGGGCCGAGGACGTCGATCCACAGGTCGTGCTTCTCGGCGAGCGCCCAGGCCTCCTCGGCCAGGACCGCGGGCGTGACGTCGTTGGCGGCCCGGTTGGCCAGGCTCCGGGCAAGGTTGGCACCCTCGCCGAGGATGACCCCACGCTCGGCGGCGCGGCCGCCGGCCGCCCCATCCGCCCCGGGCGCGACGAGGATCAGCTCCTCGATGGCAGGCGGCGCGCTGGGGTACGTCTCCAGGTAGCGGGACTTCGGATCGAAGCTCCCCTCGACGACCCCGCGAGCGACGAGCTCGGCGGCCGCCTCGGCGCCGCCGTCGAGCACCGCGGCGAGCGGCTCGAGCCAGATCGCGAGCGAGCGAGCCTGCCGGCCGGCCAGGCGATGGAGGGTCGCGGCGCCGATCCG
The DNA here is from genome assembly GCA_035466655.1 of Candidatus Sulfomarinibacteraceae bacterium. Taxonomy (GTDB): domain Bacteria; phylum Chloroflexota; class Limnocylindria; order Limnocylindrales; family CSP1-4; genus UBA5189. The sequence goes on along the minus strand of DATIUS010000294.1, from coordinate 6,489 downwards.
GACCACGACCTCGCGGTCGATGCCGGCCGCCTCGCCGGCGCTGATCGTCAGGAGGCGTCCTGCCCGGTTCGTCCCGGCCGCCGAGACTGCGGAAGTGAAGCGCTTCGCGCGGAGCTCACCAAAGGCGACCAGCGACGACAGCTCGCCTCCGGCGCGGCGGTCGAGCTCGCCGAGCGGTCCGTCGAAGGCCGGGTCGCCGACGATCGGGATGACGAGGACGTCGGCCGGGACGTCCCAGGGCTGTTCGGTCGTGACCTGCACGCGCACGGAAGCTGCTCCTCGGGGATGGCGCTGGCCAGGAACCGGGCGTTGGGGCGGACGGCCCGGGTGGTTCGTGGTCCAGAGTGTATGTCAGGACGAGTGTCCCTCGGCGGGCGCGAGGGCCTCGAGGGCGAGGCTGAGGTCGCCGCGTGCCCGCTCGATCGCGATGACCGCCTGGTTGAGGCCGCCGCGCCCGATGTCCGCCACGATGACGACCAGCCCGCGAGGGTCGGGCGGCAGGGCGGCACGGGCGGCGCTCTCCTCGCGCGAGGCCTCCCGAACGGCCTCGTCGACGAGGCCCCGGGAATCCCGGAACGCCGTGTAGAGCGCGATGAGCGCGGCTTCGTAGCGGCGATTCCTGGCCAGCCACTCGTCGAGCGTGCTGACGTCCGCGGCATTCGCCAGCTGATCCCGGATCGCCGTCGCCTCGTCGAGCATCCCCGCCGCTTTGGCGAGCGTGGTGAGCGCAGCCTCGTACTCCGCGGCCCGCCCCTCGGCCGCGGCCGTGGCAACGGTCGCGTCGTGGCGGACGAGGAGCGCGATCAGGTCGGAGGCTGCCAGGCCCCCCGCGGTCAGCGTCGCCCATGAGCGCCCGAGCCCCTCCGTGGACTCGAGGGCGGCGAGCAGCGCCGAACGGCGGGCCAGCTCGGGGCGTCCGTAGCCGATCGCGTCGGCGGCGGCGCCGCCGGGCAACGCCTCGATCGCGGAGCCGAGCGATGCCGAGTCGGTCCGAATGCGCCGAGCCAGGGCGCCGCCCTCCACGAGCGCGGCCGTGAACGGTCCCTGGTCCTCGGCGGTCATCGCCGCGAGGGCACCGCGGGCGAGGACGGCGAGCCGCTCGACGTCCGCGGCGATCGCCTCGAGCGACGCCTGGGCGGCATCGAGCGATGGGCGGATCGCACGGTCGCCGGCCCACGTGAGCTCGGCCCGTGCGGGCCCCGGCGGGTGGGACCAGCGGGCCACGACCCCCGCGCCTCCCAGGGCGAGGACGACGATCACGAGGAGCCAGGCGAGCGCGAGCACCAGCCGGCGAAGGGCGGCAATCACGCCGGGAGCGTACCGCGCCGGATCGTCGCGCCGCGTAGCATCGGCGGGTGCACCGACCCGAGACTCGCGAGGACGTCCGCGGGCCGTTCGCCGCGTCCATCGGCGGCCCCCTCCCGGACGCCACCGTCCGGCTGATCGAGCGGATGCCGAAGGCCGAGCTGCACCTCCACCTGGACGGCTCGCTCCGGATCGACACGGCGCTCGAGCTCGCACGGACCCGGGGCGTGGACGCGCCGGGCACCTGGGTCGGGATGTCCGCCGCCCTCGTCGGTCCGCCGCGGTCGCCCGACCAGGCCGAGCTCCTTCGTGCATTCGACCTGCCGATTGCCCTCATGCAGGATGCCGAGGCCCTGGAGCGGACCACCGTCGAGCTCGTCGAGGCGAAGGCCGCCGAACGCGTCCGCTACATCGAGATCCGCTGGGGGCCGCTCCTCCACGTAGCGCGCGGGCTCGCGCTCGGCGACGGCATCGAGGCGGTCGTGACCGGCGCCGAGCGCGCGGCGCGGGCGACCGGGACGACGGTCCGGCTCATCTGCACCGCGCTCCGCTCGCACGACCCGGCCGACAACGCGGTCCTGGCCGAGACGGCCGCCCGGTTCCGCGATCGGGGCCTCACCGGCTGGGACCTGGCCGGCCCCGAGGCCCGTTTCCCCGACCCGCTGGTCCACGCCCGGGCCTTCGAGGCGGCCCGGGCCGGCGGACTCCGGGTCACGCTCCATGCCGGCGAGTGGGGCGGCGCGGCCCAGGTCCGGCGCGCGCTGGCGACGAACCCGGAGCGGATCGCGCACGGCCCCGGGACGGCGGACGATCCGGACCTCATGGCCGAGCTGCGAACGCGCAGCGTCGTGCTCGACCTGTGCCCGACCTCGAACGCCCAGGCGACGATCGTGCCGTCGGTCGCGGCGCATCCGATCGCGCGCCTGCATCGCGCGGGCAATCCCGTGACGCTCAACACGGACGACCTGACGGTGAGCGACCTGACGCTGACCGAGGAGTACCGCAACGCGGTCGAGCGGATCGGCCTGACGCTGCCCGAGCTGTGGGCGATCGACCGGTCCGCGCTCGACGTGGCGTTCGCCGACGACGCGACCCTGGCGCCGCTGCGAGCCGAGTTCGACGCCTGGGCTGCCGGAATCCCCGAGCTCCGCGCCTGACGTCCGCGCTCGGCGATCACGTCCGCCGGCGATCCGGACGGGGCCGGGTACGATGGGCCGATGCCGCCGCCCCGCCGCCCCGCTCCGACCCGGACCGCCACCGGCGATCCGATGGCGGGCGTGGAGCGCGTCTTCATCGATGGGTCGAACCTGCTGTTCGCGCTCGCGCGCGGGAGCCGGGGACCGGATCCCGCACCGGCCGGTGCGGTGATCGGCCGGCTGCGAGCGGCCTTCCCCCCGTCCGTCGCCGTGGATCTCGTCTTCGACGGCCGACCATCCGGTGGCGTCACGGGCCGCCTGGCGACCGGGCTCCGCGTCAGCTACTCCGGGCGGATCAGCGCCGACCGGATCATCGAGGACGGTGTCGCGGCCCAGCTCGCCGTCGACGGGCCGGCCGGGACCTGGGGCATCCTCGTCGTCACTGACGATCGCGGCCTTCGCGATGCCGTCGTCGCGAAGGGCGCCCGAACGGCCGGCACCGCCTGGCTCGCGGGACGGATCGGCCGCGTCGTGGAGGACAAGCCGCGGCCGGCTGCCGGCCCGGGCGGCCGCGGCCGGAGCGAGCGTCGAGGCCCGCCGCCGGCCCCGCTGCCGAAGGCCGGGACGACCTTCGGCCATCGACGCCCGCCGCGCGGACCGGCCCGGGACGACGAACCCTGAACCGGCGGGTCGGCGCCGCGCAGGCGCCGGCTGCTAGGATTTCGCCGTGATCGACGCCATCGGACAGCTCGTCGAGCGAATCCTCGACATCCTCACGTTCTTCATCATTCCCGACTGGATCGAGCTCATCGGGCTCATCCCGGTCCTCCTCGTCATCGGGCTGATCGGCCCGATCCTCTCCCTCCTGGCCGTCGCCTGGGTCGTCTACGCGCTCCGCGCGCCGCGCACGAGGGTCTCCCTCGAACCGGCGCCGGTTCGCGCGGCGGTCGTGGACGGTCGGCCCGTCTACCCAGCCGGCGAGCCGTACTGTCCCGTCGACGGCCTCGTCTTCCCGTCGGGCACCGCCACCTGTGACACCTGCCGCCGCGACCTGTTCGTCACCTGCCCGAAGTGCGCCACCGGCCGCACCGCCAGTCTCGACACCTGCGGCAACTGCGGGCTCGTCCTGAAGATCGAGAACCGCCCCCGTGCGCTTCGCCCGGTCGGGCCGCCGCCGGGAGGCGCCGCGGCCGCCTGACCCGGCGATCGATCCCGGTCCGCGACCCTCACGTCCCGGAGGAGATCCATGGCATCCGTCGCGCAGCTCCTGTTCACGGCCGGCACGGTGGTGCTCGCCGTCGCCTTCGCGGCGCACGTCGGCCATGCCGTCCTCCTGGCGAACGGGCGCCGTCTGGCCGCGGCTGCCGCGGCCGCCGCAGCGATGCGGCCCGGGACCGCCGGGGCCCGGCCAGCCTGGGCCGGCGTCGCGAGCGGGTCGTTCATCCAGGCTCGAGCCGCAGCCGAGTCGGCGGTTCCGGCGCCGTTCGCCGTCGGCACGGCGCTGTCGGGCGCCGCGCACTGGCTGACGGTCGCCGCGTTCGCGGTTCTCGCCGTCTCGCTGCTGCTGCGAGGGATCGTCGTCGGACGGGGGCCGTGGGGGAACCTGTTCGAGTACTCGGTCGCCTTCGCCGTCTCGATCGCCGGCGGGTATCTCCTGCTTGCCCGCCGCTACCCGATTCGGGCCATCGGCGCCATCCCGATCGGCGTCGCGGTCTTCCTCGCGCTCTACGCGTCGTCGCTGCCGTCGGAGATCGCGCCGCTCGTGCCGGCCCTCCAGAACGCCCCGCTGCTGACGATCCACGTCGGGATGGCCGTCCTCAGCTACGGGATCTTCGCGACCTCGTTCGCCGCCGGGGTCGGCTACCTCGTCCAGGGTCGCGGTGACCGCTACGCGTGGCTGCCCTCGCACAAGGTGCTCGACGAGGTCGGCTATCGCGCCGTGATCCTCGGCTTTCCCGTCTTCGCCACGATGATCATCCTCGGGTCGTGGTGGGCGTCGATCGCCTGGTCGCGCTACTGGGGCTGGGATCCGAAAGAGACCGCGGCGCTGGTGACCTGGCTCGTCTACGCGATCTACCTGCATGCCCGGAACCAGCGTTCGTGGGCCGGCCGTCCGGCGGCCCTCCTCCTCGTGATCGGCTTCGCGATGGTGCTCGTGACCTACTCCGGGTCGCTCTGGTTCAGCGGTCTTCACGCGTACAGCGGCCTGTAGGTGGCGCCAGATCCCAGGGTCGCCGGCAAGTCCGGGCAATCCCCGGACTGGTGGCAGCGGGGCGTCGTCTACCAGGTCTACCCGCGCAGCTTTGCGGACACCGACGGCGACGGCATCGGCGACCTGCCGGGGATCGTCGGTCGGCTCGACCACATCGCGGCGCTCGGCGTCGACGCGATCTGGCTGTCGCCGATCTATCCGTCGCCCGGCCTGGACCTCGGCTACGACGTGGCCGACCACGCGTCGATCGATCCGCGGTTCGGGACGATGGCGGACTTCAACGCGCTGCTCGCGGGCACCCACGATCGCGGGATGGCCGTCCTCCTCGACCTCGTCCTGAATCACACGAGCGACCAGCACGCGTGGTTCCGGGCCTCGCGATCGAGCCGCACCGGCGATCACGCCGACTGGTACCTGTGGCGCGATCCCGCCGGCCGAACGCGGACCGGGCGCCCGAAGCCGCCCAACAACTGGGTGTCCTTCTTCGGCGGTTCGGCCTGGACCTGGGAGCCCCGGCGGAGCCAGTTCTACCTCCACACCTTCCTGCCCGAGCAGCCGGATCTGAACTGGCGCGCGCCGGCCGTCCGGGCCGCCCAGCTGGCCGTCGTGCGAACCTGGCTCGAGCGGGGTGTCGACGGGTTCCGGCTCGACGTCTTCAACACCTTCTTCAAGCACGAGACACTCCCGTCCAACCCGCCGCGCCGTCCGGGGCCGCGTGGCTGGGCACGGCTGCGGGCGTGGAACCGCCAGCTCCACGTCCACGACATGGACCAGCCCGAGCAGCTCGACCTGCTCGCGGAGCTGCGCGCGATCGTCGATGAGGCGCCCGGGCGGATGACGGTCGGCGAGCTGTTCGGCGGATCCCCCGCGATCGCGGCACGCTACGCCGCCCCGCGCCACCTGGTGTTCGACTTCCGGCTCCTCGAGCAGCCGTGGCGGGCCGACGCCCTGGCGGCCGCCATCGACGAGCGCGAGGCGGCCTTCGGACCGGGCGGCTGGCCCACCGTCACGCTCTCCAACCACGACCAGCCGCGCCACGCGACCCGCTACGCGCGCGCCTCCGACCCGGACCGCGACGCCGTCGCGAAGACGGCGGCCACGCTCCTCCTGACCCTGCGGGGCACGCCATTCCTCTACTACGGCGAGGAGATCGGCCTCGGGGACATCCGCATCGGGCGGCGAGGGATCATGGATCCACCGGCCCGCCGCTACTGGCCCCTGCCACTCTGGTGGAACCGGGACGGCTGCCGGGCGCCGATGCCCTGGACCGGCGCTCCGAACGGGGGCTTCACGACCGGCCGGCCGTGGCTGCCGCTCCCGCCGGACGTCCGGACGCGAAACGTGGCGCGCCAGGCCGCCGACCCGACCTCAGTGCTCGCGACGTACCGTCGTCTCCTCGCGCTTCGACGGGCGCTGCCGGCCCTCCAGGCCGGCTCGTTCCGCTGGGTCGTCCGGGCCCGGAACGACGTCCTCGCCTACCGGCGCGACCTCGGTGACGATGCGGTTCTCGTGGCCATCAACGTCGGGCGCCACGACGCGCAGCTGGAGCTCGTCGGGCCCGACGCCGGGCTCGCCTGGGAGCCGCGCTTCTCGACCGCCGTGGACGAGGGCGGGCTCGAGATCGCCGGCGGGGCCGCCACGGCCGGCGCCACGATCCACCTCCGCCCGCTGGAGGCAAGGCTCCTTCGCGCCACGGTCAGCGGGTGAGGGTCACCTTCCGGAGGTATCGCGGCCGCTCCGGATCCAGGCCCTTGGCCCGGGTCAGGTGATAGGCGAAGAGCTGGGCCGGGACGATCGAGACGATCGGGCGCAGCCACTCCGGAACCCCGGCCGGCA